>JBJOKR010000005.1:0-58900 GCA_046045995.1 Pseudomonadota bacterium
GGTGATCAAGGTTTCCGCCGTCAAGCCGCAGCACCGGATTGTGGAAGCCCCGGCCCGGGTCTTCGACGGGCAGGAGGCGATGCTGGCCGCCTTCAAGGCGGGGGAGCTGAACCGCGACGTGATCGTGGTCGTCCGCTTCCAGGGGCCGAAATCCAACGGCATGCCGGAACTGCACAAGCTCACCCCCTCCCTCGGCGTGTTGCAGGACAAGGGGTTCAAGGTGGCTCTCGTCACCGACGGGCGGATGAGCGGGGCGTCCGGCAAGGTGCCCGCCGCCATCCATGTGACGCCGGAGGTGCTGGCCGGCGGTCCCCTGGGCCTGGTGCGGGACGGCGACATCATCCGCCTGGATGCGGAGGCCGGGACGTTGGAGGCGCGGGTGGATCCGGCCGAGTGGGCCGCCCGCACCATCCCGTCGGCCGACCTGTCCGGCAATGGCTGGGGCATGGGCCGCAACCTGTTCGGCGCCTTCCGCTCGGTCGTGACCGGGGCGGAGCAGGGGGCCAGCTGCTTCGAAGGAACCATTTGAGATGACCGTCACCTCGCTGCGCTCCCCCGTGGGGGAGACCGATCTGACGCTGGAACAGATCCTGGCCCTGGCCCCGGTCATTCCCGTGATCGTGCTGGACCGGGTGGAGGATGCCGTCCCCCTGGCGGAGGCCCTGGTGGCCGGCGGCCTGCCGGTGCTGGAGGTGACGCTCCGCTCCGACGCGGCGATCAAGGCGATCGAGGCGATTGCCCGTACGGTTCCCGGGGCCGTCGTCGGCGCCGGGACGGTGGTGGATCCGACCCAGGTCTTCCGGGTACGCGACGCCGGCGCCCGCTTCATCGTCAGCCCCGGCACCTATCCCACCCTGACGGAGGCGGTGCAGGCCTCAGGCATTCCGTTCCTGCCCGGTGCCGCCACCCCGTCGGAGGTGATGGACCTGCTGACCCGCGGTTTCCGGTACCAGAAGCTGTTCCCGGCGGAGGTGGTGGGCGGCCAGGCCATGCTGAAGGCCCTGGCCAGCCCGATCAGTGCGGTGAAGTTCTGCCCCACCGGCGGCGTCACCCTGGAAACCGCACCCCAGTACCTGGCCCTGCCCAATGTGGTGTGTGTCGGCGGATCGTGGATCACCCCGCCCAAACTGATCGCCGCCAAGGATTGGGCCGCCATCACCGACCTGGCCCGGGAGGCGGCATCGCTGCGGCAGTGACGGTAGGGGGGGATCCGGAGCGCATGCCCTGACATGTCCCGCCCTATCCCGAAGGTGCCCATCCGCGGCGTTGCGTGGCACTGGGACGTTCCGGCATGATTGGGGATGACGGAACCCCCTCCGTCCCCTCTGCCGGACACCGGGAATGAGCAGCGTCGACCGTCCGCTCTACCGCATCACGCAGGAACAGCTGGACCAGATCGTCAAGCGCCATGAGATGTTCCGCAATGCCCGCATGGGCGGGGCGCGGGCGGTGCTGGCCGGGTTCGACCTGTCCGGCCTGACCCTGGCGGGCCGCGATCTGGCCCATGCGGATTTCACCGGCAGCGTCCTGCGGGAAACCAATCTGGATGGGGCGGTGCTGGACTGCGCCACCTTTTTCGCCTGCGACCTGCGCCGGGCCAACCTACATGCCGCATCGCTGGTGAAGGCGGATCTGCGGGGTGCGAGCCTGCGCGGCGCGGATCTGACCGGGGCCAACCTGCTGAACGCCGATCTGCGCGACGGGTCGCTGGCCGCCCAGGACCGGGACGGCGGCATCCGCGTCATCTCTGTGGAGACAAGCCCCGCCGATATGGAGGGGGCGAACCTGTCCAACGCCAACCTGTCCCAGGCGAAGCTGTCCGGCGCCATCGCCATGCATACGGATTTCACCGATGCTGTGATGCGGGGGACCAAGCTGGTCCGGGCCAATCTGCGCAATGCCACCCTGAACGGCGCCATCCTGGAAGGGGCCGACCTGTCGGGCGCCGATGTGCGGGGGGCCAGTCTGCGCGGGGCCGTGCTGACCGGGGCGGTGATGGTGATGACGGAAACGGCGGGGGCAGACCTGACCGGCGCGCTGACCGACAAACCGGCGGGCAAGCCCCTGTCCGGCCTGCCCCGCCCGGTCGACGAACTGCTGCGCCTGCATCAGATCTGGGTCGGCACCGCCGGGCAGGAGGGCATGCCGCTGGACCTGTCTGGCGTGGACATGCGCCAGGCGGGATGCCTGTCCCGGGCCTGCCTGACGCGGCTGGTCGCCTGCGGGGCCGTGTTCTTCGGGGTGGACCTGTCGGGGGCGCAGATCCAGGTGGGGCAGTTGCAGGATGCCGACCTGCGCGGGGCCAACCTGTCCGGGGCGGATCTGCGGGCCATCAACCTGCGCGGGGCCAAGATGAACAATGCCGACCTGCGCGGGGCCAACCTGGGCTTCCTGCCGATCGATGAGGAGCGGCAGGTGCGGGCCGACCTGTCGGGCGCCCGGATGCGCTATGTGGACCTGTCGGGGGCGCGGCTGCGCCGGGCCAATCTGGCGGGCTGCGACCTGTCCTTCGCCAATCTCTCAGGTGCCGATCTGCGCCAGGTGGACCTGACCCGCGCCGTCCTGCACGGGGCGAAGCTGGACCGCGATGCGCTGGAGGAGGCGGTGGTGAACGGCGTGAGCGGCCTGCAGCGGCGGTGACGGGACGCGGCTGAGGGCGGGCGGCAGGCCACTCAGCCCCGGTACATCGTCTCGAAGAACGCCACCTCCAGCGCCACCATGCGGGCGAAGCGGTCGCGGACCCGCGTTGTTTCCTCCGCCGACAAGGTGGGGCCGATGGCGTCCATCTCCCCCTTCAGCCACAGGACGAAGGATTCGAAGGCCGGGATGGCGTGCAGGTCGATCCATTCCCGGTGGACGAAACGGGGCGGGGCCTTCGCCACCTGCCGCTTGGCCCAGTCCAGATAGATCCATTCGGCTGGCAGCAGGGTGGCGATGATCTCCGCATAGCTGCCGCGTTCCCCGGCATCGGCCATGGCCTCCAGGAAGGCCTGGGCGACGGGGTGCAGGGCCGGTGCCGTCCGCTGCAATTCCGGCACCCCCAGCTCATCGAAGCTGCGCTGGAAATAGGTGTTCTCATCCGACGTCACCGCCGCCAGGAAGGCGGACAGCCGGGCCTTGGCCGCCATGGTCGGCGCCTTCGCCACCCCGTACCCGACCATGGAGACCAGGGTGGACACGAACTGGTAATCCTGGATCAGGTACCGCGCCAGGACCGCATCGGGCAGGGTCCCGTCCCCCAGCTCCACCGTGAAGGGATGGGTGACCGCCTGGTCCCAGGCGGCGGGGTCATGGTCGCGCAGGGTTTCGGCGAAGCTCGGCATCGGCATGCTCCCAAACTCGGATGCCGCTGGATAGCGGCATGGGCCGGCTGGATCAAGCACTGCCGGGCAGGTCACGGGGTGGCAGCGGCGCGGGGGGCGGCGGCGCGGCGCAGGCGGTCGTTGATCGCAACACCCAGGCCCATCTCCGGGATCGGCATCACGGCGATGCCGGTGCAGCAGGGCTTGTCGAGCGCGCGCAGCATGGCGAACAGGTTTGCCGCCGCCTCATGCAGGTCGCCGGTGGGGGACAGGTTCAGGCGCTCATGCCCGCCCTTGATGAACTGGTCCGGGCCGAAGGCCAGGAATCCTTCATCCTCCCGCGGGGATCCCGCGTTCAGGCGGACGGGCAGGGTGGGGGCGTAATGGCTGGACAGCATGCCGGGTGCCTTCACCCCGGCATCATCCCCCGCCACTGCCACCGGGCCCAGCACATGGGCAAGCTCTTCCCGCGTGACGGAGCCTGGGCGCAGGATCACCGGCCGCTCCCCTGTCAGGTCCAGCACGGTGGATTCCACGCCGATGGGGCAGCGGCCCGCGGCCAGGATCAGGGCCAGCAGACCGCCCCCGCCATCGGGAAACTCCTCCGCCACATGGATGGGGGCGGTCGGGCTGACATGGCCGGAGACATTGGCGCTGGGGGCCGCCACGGGCCGTCCGGCCGCCGCCAGCAGGGCGCGGGCCACGGGATGGGCAGGCGCCCGCACCGCCACCGTGTCCATGCCCGCACTGACCAGCAGGGACAGGGGCGCATCGGCCCGGCGCGGAAGTACAAGGGTCAGCGCACCCGGCCAGAACATCTCCATCACCTGGCGGGCGCGGTCATCCACAACAACCAGCCGCTCCGCCTCCGCCTCCCCCGGGACATGGACGATCAGGGGGTTGAAGCTCGGCCGGCCCTTCGCCTGGAAGATGGCGGCCACCGCCCGGTCGTTGCCGGCATCCCCACCCAGGCCATAGACCGTCTCCGTCGGGAAGGCGACCAGGTCGCCCGCAGCCAGCGCTGCCGCCGCCCGCGCCAGGGCGGCGTCGGATACAGGCAGAACCAGGGGTTTTGACGGTGCATGCGGGATAAGGGACATGGGGGCTTCATCGTTCCGGGATGGGGTGTTCTACCGCCCCGGCCGCCGTTCTGTCCAACCTTGCCCGGTCCTTGGCTGCTATGGTGCGGTGCACCCTTGGCAAAGCCGCGCCACCCCTGCACACTTCCCCCGGAATGAACCTGGGGGAATCAGCATGGCCGGTCGCGTCGTCACCATCGCGCAGCAGAAGGGCGGGGCGGGCAAGACCACGCTCGCCATCCATCTGGCCATGGTCTGGGCGCTGGCAGGGCGGCGGGTCGCCACGGTGGATATCGATCCCCAGGGCAGTTTGAGCGAATGGCACCGCACCCGTGTCGCCGCCGGGGCCGATCCGGCGGTGGAGCATGTGGCCCTGTCCGGCTGGCGCGTCCAGCGGGAGGTGGAGCGGCTGGCCAAGGACCACGATCTGGTCGTCATCGACAGCCCCCCCCATGCGGAGACGGAGGCGAAGATCGCCGTGCGGGCGGCAGGCCTGGTGGTGGTGCCGGTGCAGCCCAGCCCCATGGACCTGTGGGCCACCCGCCCGACGCTGGACTTGGCCAAGGCGGAAAAGCGACCCGTCCTGCTGGCCCTCAACCGGGTGCCGTCCCGCGGGAAGCTGGTGGATGCGGTGGCGGCCAAGGCGGCAGAACTGGGCGTGCCGGTCGCCGATGCCACCATCGGCAATCGCATCGGCTTCGCCGCCGCCATCATCGACGGCCTGACCCTGATGGAAACCGAACGCCGATCCAAGGGCGTCGAGGAGATCGAGGCCCTGGCGGCGGAGATCGTAGCGCGGATGGCGTAGGTCGGATTAGGCGCAACGCGCCGTAATCAGACGGTCTATCCACATGCCTGGATCGTCGGATTACGCTTCCACACCAATCGTTGGACCGTCGGATTACGCTTCGCTAATCCGACCTACGGCCATTTGGCCACCGTGCTCCCCCCGTCAAAGGGCCTTCGCGGCCTTCAACACTTCATCCACATGGCCGGGCACCTTCACCTTGCGCCAGATGGCGCGGAGCGTGCCGTCCTTGTCGATCAGGAAGGTGGAGCGGTCGATGCCCATGTATTTGCGGCCGTACATGGACTTTTCCTGCCAGGCGCCATAGCGCTCCGTCACGTCCGACCCTTCGTCGGAGGCAAGGGTGAAGGGCAGATTGTACTTGGCCTTGAACTTGTCGTGGCTGGCGACCGAATCCTTGCTGATGCCGATGATCACGGCGTCCGCGGCACTGAAATCGGGCAGCGCTTCCCCGAAGCCGCAGGCCTGCTTGGTGCAGCCGGAGGTATCATCCTTCGGGTAGAAGTAGACGATCACGGTCCTGCCCTTCAGGGCCGACAGGGTGACGCTGCCGCCGCCATCGGTGGGCAGGGTGAAATCCGGGGCGGGCATGCCGACTTCAAGGGACATGGGCTGTATCTCTCCAACACGAATGGACCATCCGGCCGCACAAGATAGGCGTAAGCCGGCTTAGTCAAGGGTGGGGGATCATCCGCGGCATGCGCTACCCCGCGCCAGGAAATGACCGTTACGGAAGCCCGGCTTGCCATAGGTCAGGGGCGCCCCGTCAAGGTCCGTGACCGTCCCGCCCGCCCCCAGCAGCACCGCATGGCCCGCCGCCGTGTCCCATTCCATGGTCGGGCCCAGGCGGGGATACAGGTCGGCCAGACCCTGGGCGATGCGGCAGAACTTCAGGGACGATCCCGCCACCAGCCGATCGGCCACCGGCCAATCCGCCAGGAACCGCTCCAGCACCTCCCCCTCCGCATGGCTGCGGCTGACCATGATTGTCAGGCCCTGTGCCGGGGCGGAGCGGGCGCGGATGGATTCGACGGCTCCGTCCGCCGCTTGCCTTGTGGCCGTGCCGGGCCCGGCGGCGGCGAACATCTCCCCCGTCACGGGCAGGTGGACCACACCGGCCAGGGGGCCCGCCCGGGTCACCAGGGCGATGTTCACCGTGAACTCCCCGTTCCGCTTGATGAATTCCTTCGTCCCGTCCAGCGGGTCCACCAGCCAGAAGGGGCCGTTGTCCAGGGCCGGAATCTCCCCCCGGGCAAACGCCTCCTCCGCCACCGCGGGGATGCCGGGGGCAAGGTGGTACAGGGCGGGCAGGATCACGCCTTCCGCCGCGGTATCGGCCGCGGTCACGGGGCTGCCGTCCGCCTTGCGGGATTCATCCGTTCCGGCTTCGTAATGGTGTAGGATGGCGGTACCTGCGGCGCGGGCCGCCGCGATCATGCCGGGCAAAAGGGCGGCCGGGTCGGGATGGGTCATTTCTGTTGGTGCCGATGTAACGGGACAGGGTCTGACAGGGTTCAGGCAGCGGCTTGGTTCTGGTGGATCAGGCGCCACAGCACCTCCGGCGTGGCCGGCATGTCGATGTGCCGGACACCGAACTCCGCCAGCGCATCCACCAGGGCGTTGATCAGGGCGGGCGGGGCGCCGATGCTCCCCGCTTCGCCTGCACCCTTCATACCCAGGGCATTGGTGGTGCAGGGAACGGGGGCCAGGGTCAGGTCGATCATGGGCAGATCATCCGCCCGGGGCAGGGCATAATCCATGAAGCTGCCGGTCAGCAACTGCCCGCTGTCGGGATCATAGACCGTGCGCTCCAGAAGCGCCTGGCCCAGGCCCTGGGCGATCCCGCCCTGGACCTGACCCGCCAGCATCATCGGGTTCATCACGGTTCCGAAATCATCCACGACTGTGTAGCGCAGCACCGTCGGCACCCCGGTATCGGCATCCACCTCCACCTCCGCCACATGGCAGCCGTTGGGGTAGGTGGCGGCCTGCGGGGCCCAGCGCGCCCGGGCGCTGAAGACAATGCCGTCCGGCCCTGCCGGGCTGCGCGCCACCACCTCCGCCAGGGCGATCCAGCGGTTCGCACCGCGCACGCGGAAACTGCCCCCCGCTTCATCGACGGTGAAATCCAGGTCGTCGGGTGCCACTTCCAGCAGGGCGGCCGCGGCGGGCCGTAGCTCCGCCACCAGCGCCGCGGCCCCCGCCGCCACCGCCGCCCCGCCGACGGGGACGGAGCGGGAGCCGCCGGTGCCGTTGCCATAGGTCACCCTGTCGCTGTCCCCCTGGACCACGGTCACCAGGCTGGGGTCCAGGCCCAGGCGGTCGGCCAGCACCTGCTTGTACGCTGTCTCATGCCCCTGGCCGTTGGTCTGTGTCCCGATCAGCAGGGTGGCGGTGCCGTCGGCGTGCAATTGGATCACCGCTTGCTCGGGCGACCCGCCGGCGCAGGCCTCGATATAGGTGGCGATGCCCAGGCCGCGCAGCTTGCCCGCCGTCCGGGCCGCCGCCTTGCGCGCCGGGAAACCGGCGGCATCCGCCCGGGCCAGGGCCTTGTCCAGGATGCCGGGGAAATCGCCGCTGTCATAGACCCGCTCGATCGCCGTGCGGTAGGGCATGGCCTCGGGCGGGACCATGTTGCGGCGGCGCAGCTCCGCTCCATCCATCCCGATCTCCCGTGCCGCATGGTCCACCAGCCGCTCCAGCAGATAGGCCGCCTCCGGCCGGCCGGCGCCGCGATAGGCGTCCACCGGGGCGGTATGGGTGAAGACCCCGCGCACCCGGCCGACGATGGCCGGCATGCGGTAGACACCGGACAGCATCCGCACCTGCCCTTCCGTGGGGATGAAGGGCGCGTAGTTGGACAGGTAGGCGCCCATGTTCGCCCGGATATCCACGGCGATGCCCAGGAACCGGCCCTCCCCATCCAGGGCCAGGGCGGCATGGGCCAGGTTGTCGCGGCCGTGATCGTCGCTGACGAATCCTTCCGTTCGCTCCGCCGTCCATTTCACCGGCCGGTTCAGGGTGCGGGCGGCGAAGACCGCCAGGATGTATTCCGGATAGCAGAACATCTTCATGCCGAATCCACCGCCCACATCGGTGGTCAGTACATGGAACCGGTCCTTCGGCTCCCCGAAAGTGGCGGCCAGCAGGCCCTGCATGCTGTGCACACCCTGGCTGGTCACCCAGATCCGGGTGCGGCCGGTATCGCCATCCGGCTCCGCCACGCAGGCCCGGCCTTCCATCGGGTTGGGGATGACACGGTTGTTCACCACATCCAGGCGGACGATGCGGGCGGCCCGGGCAAACGCCTGATCCACCGCTTTGCGATCCCCCTTTTCCCAGTCGAAACAGAGATTTCCAGCCACGTCCCCATGCACGGCGGAAGATTCGCCTAGGGCCGTTTCCAGGTTGGTGCAGGCGGGCAGGGGGGCGTAATCGACCAGCACCCCCTCCGCCCCGTCGCGGGCGGCGCGGGCGGTTTCCGCCACCACCATCGCCACCGGTTCGCCCACATGGCGGACCCTGTCGCCGGCCAGGACGGGCCGCGGCTTATCGGCCATGGCCGTGCCGTCGCGGTTCTTCAGCCGCACCTGGCAGGGGATGGGGCCGATCCCCGCCGCGGCCAGATCGGCGGCCGTAAAGACCGCCAGGACCCCCGGCATGGCCCGGGCATCGGCCGTATCGATCCCGCGGATCACCGCATGGGCGTGCGGGCTGCGCACGATCGCCGTATGGGCCATGCCGGGCAGGCGCAGATCGTCCGTATACCGCCCCTCCCCCCTAAGCAGGCGGGCATCCTCCGTCCGCGGGACGGCCTGGCCGATGCCGAACTTCACCATGGGGATCCTCCGGCGGATGGAGAGGGGGGAATGCGGGCGCGACGGCGGGCCGCCGCCCGGGTTGTGATCATAGGGTGCCAGGCCCCCCGTGCAACAGGCCACACGCTTCCCCGGCGGCGCGGAGCTGGTATCCTGCACCCGGATGGTTGATGGAAAGGACGGCCCATGTGCGGGCGTTTCGTGTTGGCGACCCCGGTGGCGGAGATCGGGCGGCTGTTCGGGACGGAGGAGCGGCCGAACCTTCCCGCCCGCTGGAACATCGCGCCCACCCTGCCCATTGCCACGATACGGGCGGGGGAGGGCCAGACAGGCGAAGCACGGCGGGAGCTGGTGCTGATGCGCTGGGGTCTTGTGCCCTTCTGGGCCAAGGACCCGGCCATCGGGTCCCGCATGATCAATGCCCGCGCGGACACCTTGGCGGAGAAGCCGGCCTTCCGGGAGGCGTTCCGCCGCCGCCGGGTGCTGATCCCGGTGGACGGATTCTATGAGTGGGAGACGGATGGCAAGGCGAAGCAGCCCCATTACATCCGGGCACGGGCGGGGGGCATGCTGGCCTTCGCCGGGCTGTGGGAAAGCTGGCGCGGGCCTATAGCGTCCGATCCGCCCCTGCTGTCCGCCGCCATCGTGACGACGGAGGCGAATGCCACGCTGCGTTTCCTGCACGACCGCATGCCGGTGATCCTGGATCCGGCCGACTGGCCCCGCTGGCTGGACCCCACCGCACCGCCGGATGCCTTGCAGGCGCTGCTGCGGCCTGCGGCGGACGATCTGTTGGAGACGGTGCCTGTCTCCCCCGCCGTCAATTCCGTCCGCAATGAGGGGGAGGCGCTGATCCTCCCCCTGCCGCGGGTGGCCCCCCAGCAGCCGAGCTTCCTATGATTCCGTCCGGGTCCGGAATGTTCCAGGCTTGGCTGGG
This sequence comes from Pseudomonadota bacterium, assembly GCA_046045995.1. Taxonomy (GTDB): domain Bacteria; phylum Pseudomonadota; class Alphaproteobacteria; order Azospirillales; family Azospirillaceae; genus Indioceanicola. The sequence continues at coordinate 9,945 of JBJOKR010000005.1, forward strand.
GGCATTGCTGTTCGCGGCGGTCCTTCTGCTTTCGACAGACGCTGCGGCCCAGAATATCAGCGGGCGGGCGAACGCGGTGGAAGGGGATGTGCTGGTCATCGACGCGGCCGAATACCGGATCACCGGGATCGATGCCCCGGACCGGGGCCAGCGCTGCGTCACCGCCAGCCGGGTGACCTATGACTGCTTCGAGATGTCCCGCCTTGTGCTGGCCCGCCTGCTGGAAAGCGGGCCCGCCGAATGCACGGTGCAATCCAAGCTGACGCCCACCCAGTACCGGGCCACCTGCACCGTCAACGGCTTCGACATCGGCGCCCATATGGTGCTGACCGGCTGGGCAATGGCCCATCGCCGGATCTCCCAGGCCTATGTCAGCCAGGAAGTGGCCGCCATCTCCCGACGGCGCGGGCTGTGGGACGGGCGGGCGGAGCCTCCCTGGATCTACCGCGACCGCATGCTGGCTGAACAGCGGGCATCCGGCATGCCCTGACCGGTCAAGCCCTGTCTGTGTGGCGGCTGCGTCCGGCCATCATGCGGTAGATCGCCAGCAGGATGATCGCCCCGATCACGGCACCGATCAGTCCTGCCCCTTCGCCGGCCCGGTACCAGCCCACCGCCTGGCCCAGATATGTGGCGATGAAGGCGCCGGCAATGCCCAGCAGGGTTGTTATGATGAACCCGCCGGGATCCCGTCCCGGCATGATCAGCTTTGCGATCAGCCCGGCGACAAGGCCGATGATCAAGGTCCAGATGATACCCATGGCGGTGGTGCTCCTTTCGACGGCGACGCAGGACTGCGATACCGCCAGCAACCCGGGACCCCGGCCCCGGGTTCCACCGGCTGGGCTGGATCGGCCCGGATCGAAAGATCAGACGAACCAGTCGAAATCGGTTGTCACCTGACCGATACGCCGTTCCGCCGCCCCGAAGGCCAGGGCGTGAAGAACCGGGTTCATCCCGGCATCCGCCACGTCCCGGTTCAGGGCCAGATAGGCGCTGGTATCGAACCAAGCAGCGGGATTGCGGCTCTCGCGCCAACCGAACTGGAGATAATGGTCCCAAGCGGTGATCTGGCCCGCCTGGACCGCTGCCGACACATCCGCGTTCTTCCCAAGGTAATAGGCACTGTCGAACAGCGGGTTCGGTGCCCGGCCCTCCCGATTGCCAAAGGCAACGAAATGGTCCCAGCCGGACCGGATGGCACCCGCCTGCACAGCGGCCTGCACATCCACATGGGTGGAAAGGTAGTAAGCCTCGTCGAATCCGGGGCGGGCGGTATCGGCAGCGAAGCGCGATACAAGCCTGATCTCCATGCCGAACACCGCCAGTTCGACACCGCTTGCCCGGTCGACCTCTGTCCCCGGGCCGCCAATGGTGACAGTCCCGTCACCGGCATCCATGATTGTCCAGCCGGCCGCACGGCCTGCATAGACGGCTATATCGGTTCCACCGCCGCCCATCAGCAGGTCGTTCCCCTCACCGCCGATCAGGATGTCGTTACCGCGGCCACCACTCACCGTGTCCGCACCGGTTCCGCCGATCAACACGTCGTTCCCGGTCTCTCCTGACAAGTTATCATCGCCCGACCCGCCGTCGACGATGTCATTGCCGATGCCTGCCAGGACCGTGTCGTTTCCGCCCAGCGCGATGATGCGATTGGCGAAGATGTTGCCCTGGATCATATTGCCCAGATCGTTGCCGATCCCGACCAGCGCCCCGGAGGGCGGCGGATTCGGAAGCGCGCCGCGGAAGGGATAATCGAGGGTCAGATCCTCCACATTGTCGGGCAGGGCGAAGTCGATGCGGGCGATCACCGTGTCGCGACCATCCGCCCCCCCTTCGATGATCCGGGTGCCTGGGTGCAGGACGTCATAGACATCATCGCCCGCAAGGCCGCCCAGGAACTGCCCCGGTGCTGTTGACGACAGGGTATCGGCATTGGGCGTGCCCAGCCGGGTACCAGTGGGGAAGAAAATGACAGGGGAAGGGGTGGTCATCTCGGCACAGGTGTTGATTGACGATGGCCGGGACCTAAGCACGAAATGATGTTGGCTGTGGAGTTCAGCCATCGAGTGGCAGCGATGACCGCCTCTACCCCTTTTACGGGTACGCGGTGTGAGATCTGTCACTGCCGGATACTGTTTGCCCCCGGCTGCCCGCAGCGACGCGCGGGACCTTCATCGCCGCTCCGCTGCCGACATATGCAACCCTGCCCCGGTCGGGGCTCATCAGGTCGTCTGTAGTGTCGTGGGGGACAACGGATGGTGGGCGCGGTAGGGATTGAACCTACGACCCCCGCCGTGTGAAGGCGATGCTCTCCCGCTGAGCTACGCGCCCATCCGTCGTGTGGACGGCGGTATAGGCGCCTCGTATGGTGCTTGTCAACGCCCCATTTTCGGTTCCACAGCCGTGACCGGAGGGGTAGGGCCGGCAAGGGTGACATTGCGGGTGCAAGCGGTATCGGGCCGAGACGTGTTGCAGTGCCCCGTGGCGATCCTATCTTACCGGTACCGGATGACGCATCGACGGGGACCACCGCATGTTCCGCCGCCACCTGCTTGCCGCCACCCTGCTGGGTCTGTTGGCTGTCGCCCCCGCCCTGGCCCCTTCAGCACAGGCGGCCCCCGTCGGGCCCCAGGCGGGGGACTGGGCGCTAACCTACAAGGTATATGTGGGCGGGGTCCATGTGCTGGACGCCAATGCCCATGTCGCCCTGTTGCCCGACGCCTACCGCATCGGGGTACAGGCGGCGACGGACGGGTTCCTGGGCCGGGTCGCCAATTGGCGCACCGATATCGCGACCGCCGGCGCCGTCACGCCGGACGGGCGTATCCAGCCGATCCTGTACCGGACGGTGGGCAGCTTCCGGGACGAACCGCAGAACACGACAGTGGATTACCGTGCCGACGGCAATCCCGTCGTCACCCTGGCCGAACCCCCACCGGAGGAGGATCGGGAACCGGTTCCGCCCGATCTGATGCCCGGCACCGTCGATCCCATGTCGGCGGTGATGGCCGCCCTTCAGGCGGTGGCCCAGGGGCGGGGGTGCACGGCCGATGTGGCCGTCTATGATGGGCGCCAGCGTTACGATCTGGCCTTCCTGCCCAAGGGGACGGAGACGCTGGAGGCTACGGAATATTCCCCCTTCGCCGGCCCGGCGGAGGCCTGTGGCTTCAAGTTCACCCCCCGGGCCGGCCGCTGGAAGGAACGGGACCGTCGCGACGGCCGGGAGGAGGATGCGGGGCGGCGTAACCGCGACGGCCGGGACATCACCGTCTGGGTCGCCCCCGCCGCTGCGGAGGCCCCGCCCGTTCCTGTCCGGGCGGAGGCGCCGAGCCCGCTCGGCACCGTGAAGATCCATCTGGCGGAGATCCGCCGGGTGGATGCCGCCCCGGCGGCGACGGGCAAGACCCAGGCAGCCCTGGCACCCACTCCCTAACCCGCGCCGGCCAGGTGGTTCAGGGCGGCGGGAAGGTCGGCGAATCGGTCGATCACCCGATCCGCCCCCAGATCCGCCACGGGCATGCGGGGATAGCCGTAGCTGACGGCGATAACCTGCATGCGCGCGGCCCGGGCCGCCGCCACATCATTGCCGTTGTCGCCCACCATAACGGCGTCTTCCGGCCCGTGGGCAAGGGCGGCAAGGGCATGCAACAGCGGTTCCGGTGCCGGCTTGCGCCGGGGCAGGGTGTCCCCGCCGACGATCGCCCCGAACAGGTCGCCAAGGCCCAGGGCGGGCAGCAGGGCGCGGCTGATCCCTTCCGGCTTGTTCGTGACCAGGGCCAGCGCATGCCCAGCCGCGCGCAGCCGGCTCAGTGTCTCCACAACGCCGGGATAGACGATGGCCGGATCGGCCGGAACCGCGGCATAAAGGGTCAGGTAGCGCGCCACGGCCTGCCGCAGTTCCCTCTCTTCCAGGGCGGGGCCGGTGGCGGCGAAGCCCCGTTCCACCAGCCGGGCCGCCCCGTCGCCGATGAAGCCGTGGACCCGGTCGAGGGAGAGGCCCGGCCGGTCCCATTCGGCCAGCAAAGCGTTCAGGGAAGCCGCGATCTCCGGCGCGCTGTCGATCAGGGTGCCGTCGAAATCGAACAGCAGGGCGGGGTACCGCAACGGCATGGGCATGTGTGAACACCCGTCACAAATGTTGACTTGGGGCCCGGCCGGCCCTGTGGCACCAAGGGGGCCATGTTCCAACCGGTGTCGCACACCCTTCAACCCGTGACCAGCCGCCCCATGACCCGCCCCCCCATGACCAGCCGCCCCACGAGCAGTCACCCCCTGGCCTGCATCGTCCTTGCCGCCGGCAAGGGAACCCGCATGAAGTCCGATATGCCGAAGGTTCTCCATCCCATCGGCCATGTCCCCATGCTGCGCCATGTGCTGGCGACGGCGGAGGCGCTGGGGCCGGAGCGGATCGTCGTCGTCGTCGGCCCCGGGATGGACGATGTGGCCGCCGCCGCCGCCCCCCATCCGACGGTGGTGCAGCAGCGCCAGGCCGGAACGGGTGATGCCGTCGCCGCTGCCCGCCCCCTGCTGGAGGGGTTCGGGGGGGATGTGCTGGTGCTTTACGGCGATACACCGCTGATCCGGCCGGGGACGCTGCGGTCCCTGTTGGAGGCGCGGCGCCGTGCTGCCGATCCGGCGGTGGTGGTGATGGGCATGACCCCGGCGGAGCCGGGGGCCTATGGCCGCCTGATCCTGGAGGCGGCGGACGGGAGCGGGGCGGGCGGTCTGGCCCGGATCGTGGAATACAAGGACGCGACGGCGGAGGAGCGGGCGGTGCGCCTGTGCAATGCCGGATTCATGGCCTTCGACGGGGCCCGGATGTGGGACATCGTTGGGGCCATCGGCAATGACAACAAGGCGGGCGAGTATTACCTGACCGACGCGGTGGCCATCGCCCGGGCACGCGGCTGGACCTGTGCGACGGTGGAAGGCCCGGTGGAGGATGCGTCGGGTGTGAATTCCCGGGTGGAACTGGCGGCCCTGGAGAAGGTGTTCCAGGTCCGGATGCGCCGCGCGGCGATGGAAAACGGGGCCACCCTGGTCGATCCGGACACCGTCTGGTTCAGCCCGGACACGGTTCTGGGCCGGGATGTGCTGGTAGGGCAGAACGTGGTCTTCGGCCCCGGCGTGGTGGTGGAAGATGGGGTGGAGATCCGCGCCTTCAGCCACCTGGAAGGCGCCCGGGTCGCCCGCGGCGCCATCATCGGCCCTTATGCCCGGCTGCGTCCTGGGACCCAGGTCGGGGTCGGCGCCCATGTCGGCAATTTCGTGGAGTTGAAGAACACCTCCCTGGGCGACGGGGCGAAGGCCAACCACCTGACCTATCTGGGCGATGCCGATGTGGGGGATGCCACCAATGTCGGGGCGGGCACCATCACCTGCAATTATGATGGGTGGCTGAAGCACCGCACGACCATCGGGTCCAATGTCTTCGTCGGGACGAATTCCATCCTGGTGGCTCCAGTCAGCGTCGGCGACGGCGCCTATGTCGCCGCCGGTTCGGTGATCACCCGGCCGGTTCCGGCCGACAGCCTGGCCGTGGCAAGGGCCCGCCAGGAACTGCGTGAAGGCTGGGCACCGCGCTTCCGGGCCCGCAAACAGGCGGAAAAGGCGGCAAAGGCCAGGGGCTGACCGGAATCCGACGTTACCGGGGCGCTATTCGGCCGCGAGCAGTGTGGTCGCCCGGCGGGTGGCTGCGGCTGACACGGCCCCATGGGCTCTGTCCATCGCACCCAGGCACCCGTTCACCCAGCCGACCCGGGTCGCCAATCCCCGCCGACGTGCATCCCGGCAGGTCTCGACCGCATCGGCACGTCCGTCGCCGGTGGACAAAAGATCCGCCGGAAAGCACTCCCGCGCCAGCTGGGCCAGTTCCGGTGGCGGGGGCGGCCCCTCCGCCAGCCAGGACTGGGCCTTGGCGAACCGATCCATCCGGAACAGTTCGATCATGTAATGCATGTTGGACTGAAGCATCGGCCCGACCGGGGGAACCAGGGCGATCATGGGCAGGATCGGGGCCAGGGACGGCACCAGATGGTTCGCGTAGCAGGTAATGCCCCAGTACTTCCGGGCCGTGTCGGCGAAATGCCAGGCATCCCGAACCGGCACCAACCCACACGCATCAATGGGAAGGATTTCCACCTTGGGCTTGGTGGGCGTCACCGTATCATTGGCGGAATCGATATAGAGCCCGCCCACCTGCAGGGCGTTCTGGAAATAGCTCTCCCTCAGCACCCCCCAGATCCGCCGCTTCTGCCCCCCCAGGTTAAGGAACCGGCGGATGGCGGTCAGCCCCCGGTCGGCCGGTCCCCCCTTGTGCACCGGCGGCGTCGCCTTCAGCCAGGCGTCCAACCGCTCCACCACGTCATTGGTGATCTCCCGGCAGCGGGACAGCGGCCAGGGCTTGCCCAGGAAATCGGGGAAGCGGGGCGCCAGGACTGCATCCGTTTCCGCCCGCAGGGTCTTGAACAAGATCTCGATGTCATCGATGGCAGGCCGAAGAAACCTCGCCGTCAGCCGTGCCTGGAGGGGAGTAACAGGGTAGATCTGTTGGGGAAGAACGATGGTCGTCATACTCGACAGTATAGGCGGATAACCACCAATCAGGCAAATACATGCAGATTTATCGCCAAATTGCCATCCGGTGGCCGCGGGTAACACGGTCACGGTCGGGTACTGGCGATGATCCAACGGTCCACGTCAAGGCGACACGTGGCCCTTACGCGGTTCCATCCACCGTGTCGAGGGGTTTGCCTGCGACACTGTCGCCGCCCTATGGTGCGGTCAACAGGCGGCGGCGACGCGACCGCTGCCGACGACCTTCCGGGATGGATGCCCCATGAACATGCACAGCACCGACACTCCCGCCCGCCTGGGCCTGAAGGACCCCGGCCTGTTCCGGCAGCAGGGCTTCATCGACGGCGCCTGGGTCGATGCCGACAGTGGACGGACGGTCGCCGTCACCAATCCCGCCGACGGCAGCACGCTTGGGACCGTGCCCAACATGGGTGCGGGAGAGACGAAGCGTGCCATCGAGGCTGCGGCCCGCGCCTTTCCCGCCTGGCGGGCCCGCACGGCCAAGGACCGCGCCATGGTCCTGCGCCGCTGGTTCGAGCTTATCATGGCCAATCAGGAGGATCTGGCCCGCCTGATGACGGCGGAACAGGGCAAGCCACTGGCCGAAAGCCGCGGCGAGATCGCCTATGCCGCCAGCTTCATCGAATGGTTCGCGGAGGAGGGCAAGCGGGTCTATGGCGACATCATCCCGAGCCACAAGGCCGACGCCCGCATCGTCGTGACGAAGGAACCGGTGGGCGTGGTGGCCGCCATCACGCCCTGGAACTTCCCGGCTGCCATGATCACCCGCAAGGCGGGGCCGGCCCTTGCCGCCGGCTGCCCCATCGTCATCAAACCCGCGACCGCCACCCCCTACAGCGCCATGGCCCTGGCCGTGCTGGCGGAGCGGGCGGGGCTTCCGCCCGGGCTGATCGCCGTCGTCACCGGCTCCGCCTCCGCCATCGGGGGGGAGATGACGTCCAATCCCACCGTGCGCAAGCTGTCCTTCACCGGCTCCACGGAGATCGGCAAGAAGCTGATGGAACAGTGCGCCGGCACCATGAAGAAGCTGTCCCTGGAACTGGGCGGCAATGCGCCCTTCATCGTCTTCGACGATGCGGATCTGGATGCGGCGGTGCAGGGGGCGCTACTGTCCAAGTACCGGAATGCCGGACAGACCTGTGTCTGCGCCAACCGGATCCTGGTGCAGGACGCGGTCTATGACGCCTTCGCCGAGAAGCTTGCCGCCGCCGTCGCCCGCTTCAAGCTGGGCAACGGGCTGGAGGAGGGGGTGACCCAAGGCCCCATGATCGACATGGGTGCTGTGGAAAAGGTGGAGGAGCACATCGCCGACGCGGTGTCCAAGGGGGCCCGCGTCATCCTGGGCGGCAAGCGCCATGCCCTGGGCCACAGCTTCTTCGAGCCGACGATCCTGGCCGACGTGACCCCGGAGATGAAGGTGGCCCGGGAGGAGACCTTCGGCCCGCTGGCCCCCCTGTTCCGCTTCAGAACGGAGGCGGAGGCCATCACCATGGCCAATGACACGGAATTCGGCCTGGCCGCCTATTTCTACGCCCGGGACATCGGCCGCATCTGGCGGGTGGGGGAAGCGTTGGAATACGGCATCGTCGGCATCAACGAAGGCATCATCTCCACCGAGGTGGCGCCCTTCGGCGGGGTGAAGGAAAGCGGCACCGGCCGCGAGGGCAGCAAGTACGGGATCGAGGACTTCCTGGAGATCAAGTACATGCTGATGGGCGGGTTGAAGGGATAAGCCCACCCGTCGCGGCGCCGGTAAGGTCCCGGCACCGGCCTCACCACCCCCTCCGCATGGCCTTGCACGATTAGGGGGTGGGGGTGCCCATCCGGAGGGGAATCGGAGGGGCGCCGTTTGCCCAAGTGACGGGGGGGCGGGGGCTTGGCAATCCTGTCGCTGTCGTCGGCATCCCGTCGCGGGGCCGGCCCGGCAGCGATCCAGGAGGCCCCATGCGTGACCGCCCCCCTGCGAACAGCCCCCCTCTGAACAGCCCGCTTGCGTCAGCCCTGCCGACGGCGGGTGCGTCCATGCCGCCCGTGCCGGGGTCCCGGATGGGGAGCCCGCGGGTGCTGATCGTCGAGGATGATGCCCTCACGGCGCTGATGCTGTCCCATCTGATCACCGATATGGGGTGTGAAGTCTGCGGCATGGCCTCGACCGGGCCGCGGGGGCTGGCGTTGGCCGATTACCACCGGCCCGATCTGGCCCTGGTGGATGTGCGACTGGCAAAGGGGACCGATGGTCTGCTGGCCGCCCGGCGCATGCGCCGGGAACTGCATCTGGCGGTGATGATCATCTCCGGCAGTGATCTGGCGGACTACCCGGACTGGCCGGCCGGGGAGCTGCCGCTGATCCGCAAGCCCTTCGATACCGCCCAGATCACGGCTGCCGTGCGCCGGATGCTGGAGCGGGGACCGGCGGAAGTGGCGGCCTGACGGGCTGCCGGTGATGCCGGCGGGCCCCCTGAAAAAGGTGCGACAGAGGCGTTGCATTTCCGAAATCAGGTGGCTATTGTCCGCGCCCAGACCGCAGCGGACCACCAGGAGCCGCGGTCTTTCGAACGGTCGGGCTGTAGCGCAGCCTGGTAGCGCACTTGACTGGGGGTCAAGGGGCCGTGGGTTCAAATCCCGCCAGCCCGACCATTCCGACCGCTCCTCATACAGATCCGCCATCCGACCCGGCTTGACATCGGCGGGGCTGGAATAATGCCTGGTCAGGCCGGCGATTTCTCCGGGTCGATCAATCGCCGCCCCTCCGCCGTCAGTTTGCAGACAAGCCAGTCGGGCTTCGCCGGATTGGCGAACCAAGGTTCCGCCCAACCGGCAGCGATGCAGGACCGCACGGTCTGGGCGCCGACCTTCCGGCCCTCCCCATCGAACAGGGGCAGTTTGCCCCCGGCCTGGGTCAGGCCACGGCGCAGCCATTCCAACTGGACCTCTGTCGGAACCGGCCTGGACATGGGTGTCCGTTCTTCCGATATAGGTTGCTGTGGGCCCAAGGGTACCGGAGATTCCGGTGCATGGGGACTCCGTTCGCACCGGACCCGCCGGGTCCGCCTGTCCGGAAGGGGGGAGAGCGGTGGCCGAAATCGTCTTCGTCTACATGACCGCTGCCGATGAGGGGGAGGCGATCGCCATTGCCCGCACCATCGTGACGGAGCGGCTGGCCGCCTGCGCCAACATCCTGCCCGGCATGCGGTCTGTCTATCGCTGGGACGGAAAGGTGGAGGAGGGGCGGGAGGTGGTGCTGATCGCCAAGACCCGCACCGACCGGTTCCCCGACCTGGCCGCCCGGGTGCGGGAGCTGCACAGCTATGCCACCCCCTGCATCGTGGAACTGCCGATCGGCCGGGGCGATGCCCCCTATCTGGATTGGCTGGTGCGGGAAAACAGCCCCGGTGGGGGTTAACGCATTTATGTCGAATTTTGCCTAAATGCCCGAAATGACGGGGGATTTCCGGATCGAACTCGGCTAGGATCATGGCACGATCCGCCCGTTGCCCTGCCACCCCCGATCACCTCTGCGCCCATGTCCGCCCCCAGCTGTGATGAGGAGTTGCGGGTCCGCCAGGCGATGCATCTGGTGAAGATGATGCCGTTCCTGGTCTTCGGGAACGTCGCTGTCGCGGGTGGCATCGCCTATCAAAGCTGGGGTCTCCTGCGGGACAGCGGTGCCCTGTGGTTCCTGCTGGCGGAAGTGGTGGTGCTTCTGCCCATGGTGCGGAGCTGGGTCCGGCTGCGCAACGCCCCCCGCCCGGCCCGGGTCAGCACCCGCCACATCCGCCGTGTCCGGGTGCATTCCGCCGTCATGGGGGCGCTGTGGACCGTGGCGGCCGGTCTGGCCTTCCCGGTCCTGTCCCCCTTCGACCAGTATGTGATGATGACGGGGATCGGTGTGCTGGCCCTGGGCGGCGCCGCCACGATCTATGCGATCCCGAAGGCGGCGCTGCTTTACATTGGCCCCCTGTGGCTGACCCTGTTTTTCTGCGCGCTGGTGTTCGATGGGACGGGCAACGGTATCACCACCGTCTCCAGCCTTATCACGGGGATCTCCGCTGCGTGCATCCTGCGCGCCAATTGGCTGACCTTCACCGACAACGTGCGGACAGCGGCCGAACGGGCCCAGTTCCTGTATGACAGCCACGCGGCCCGGGAGGCGGTGGAGCAGGCGCTGGCCGATCTGCGCAGCATGCAGGACACCGTCGTCCAGTCGGAGAAGCTGGCCTCCCTCGGCCAGTTGGTGGCCGGCGTGGCCCATGAGATCAACACGCCCATCGGCATCGCCGTGACCGGTGCGTCCATGATGGTGGAGGAGGTGGAGCGGGTGGATGGGTTGATGCAGGACGGCAAGCTGAGGAAAAGCGACCTGGCGGCAGCCATGGGTTCCGTCCGGCAGGCGGCGACGGTGGTTCTGTCCAACCTGCACCGGGCCGCCGACCTGATCCAGAGCTTCAAGACCATGGCCGTGGAACAGACGGCGGCCGAGCGGCGCAGCTTCGACCTGGGTGATTATGCCCGGGATGTCATGGCCAGCCTGAACCCGGCCTTGAGCCGCGGCGGCATCTGCGTCCGTCTGGACTTGGCCCCGGGGGTTATGGTGGACAGCTATCCGGGGGCCGTGTCCCAGGTGCTCACCAACCTTGCCATGAACGCGCTAACCCACGCGTTCGAGCCGGGGCAGGGTGGCACCCTGTCGGTGACCCTGACACCGCCGGTGGGGACGGGGCCCGCCCAGCTGGTGGTGGCGGATGACGGTTGCGGCATCCCGGCGGATCATCTGCCCCGCCTGTTCGATCCTTTCTTCACCACCCGCCGGGGAAGCGGCGGGTCGGGCCTGGGCCTGCACATCGTCTATAATCTGGTCACCGGCATGCTGGGCGGGCGGGTGCAGGTGGAAAGCACGGTTGGCTGCGGTACCCGCTTCCTGGTGAGCATCCCGATGACAGCGCCCAGCGTGGTTTCCGGCCCCGGCGCCCCCCAGGCTGCGGTGGAGTAGGGGGGAAAAGACAGGAAAAACAATGGGTTTGCGGTAACGGTATCAGAATACCGTTTTGCAGGTCCCTGCGTTTCCTGAATCTTTTCTGCTTGACGCGGGACCGTCACCGATCTAGAGAACACGCCGCTTCAGCGCCGGGCCCCGTGTCAGGCGCCTGGTCCATCGTTTGCGAGTGCTCCGATGAAAACGTTCAATCTGAAGCCCTCCGAGATCGAGAAGAAGTGGATTCTGATCGATGCCGAGGGTGTTGTTCTGGGCCGGCTTGCCAGCCAGATCGCCATGCGTCTGCGCGGCAAGCACAAGGCCACCTATACCCCGCACATGGATTGCGGTGACAATGTCATCGTGATCAACGCCGAGAAGGTGAAGCTGACCGGCAACAAGCGCCAGGATGCCATCTTCTACTGGCACACCGGCTATCCGGGCGGGATCAAGCAGCGGTCCGCCGGCCAGATCCTGGACGGCAAGTACCCGGAGCGGGTCATCGTCAAGGCGGTGGAGCGCATGGTTCCCCGCGGTCCGCTGGGTCGTCGTCAGATGTCCAACCTGCGCGTCTATGCCGGTGCCGCGCACCCGCATTCCGCCCAGGAGCCGACGGTGGTCGATATCGCCGGCATGAACCCGAAGAACAAGCGGAGCGCGTAAGACCATGGCTCAGACCATCAACAGCCTGGCCGACCTGAAGCAGGGCGTGGACACCACCACCCTGACCGCTGCCGCCCCGGCGGAGCCGAAGCTGGACCAGTACGGCCGCGCCTATGCCACCGGCAAGCGCAAGGACGCCGTCGCCCGCGTGTGGCTGAAGCGCGGCAAGGGTACCATCACCGTGAACGGCCGTGAGCTGGCGACCTATTTCGCCCGCCCCGTGCTGCGCATGATGATCAACCAGCCCTTCCAGATCGCCGACCGCGTGCAGCAGTTCGACATCGTCTGCACCGTCTCCGGCGGTGGCTTGTCCGGTCAGGCCGGCGCCCTGCGCCACGGCATCAGCAAGGCCCTGACCTATTTCGAGCCGGGCCTGCGCCCGACCCTGAAGGCCGCCGGCCTGCTGACCCGCGACCCGCGTACGGTCGAGCGTAAGAAGTACGGCCGCGCCAAGGCCCGCCGTTCCTTCCAGTTCTCCAAGCGCTGATCCTTACCCGATCATCCGCTTCGGCACGGGAATGGGGCCGCTCCTTCTGGGGGCGGCCCCTTTTTCTTGTGCGGAACCAGATGGTCGTCACCAGTCCGTCGAGCTACCCTGGCACGGCAGCGTTGTCTGCCGGCGGAGGAGGTTCATGTCATGGCCCGCAAAACCTGGAAGCAGAAGTTCGATAGCGCCAAGGCCCCCCATGTGGCCATACTGGAAAAGCCCTTCGGCGGGGTGCCTGCCGGGGGCAGCCTGTACGTCGCCTCCCCCGCGGTGGTGGCCGAGTATGCGGCGGCTATCCCGGTTGGGGAGACGCGTACCTTGAGCCAGATGCGCGCGGACCTGGCCGTCCGCCACGGCGCCATGGCGACCTGCCCTACTTCCACCAGCTTCTTTGTCCGCATCGCGGCGGAAGCGGCGCTGGAGGAGCTGGCGGCGGGCAAGGCGGCTGCGGCGGTGACGCCCTTCTGGCGCATCGTCGATCCCGACGGTCCGACGGCCGCCAAGCTGGCCTGCGGCGGGGATTTCATCCGCACCATGCGTGCGGTGGAGGCGGGCTGACCCCCGCCACTCGCCCCGATCGGCCCTTCCACCCGGCCCGGTCCTGCCCCTATGGTGCGGGCATCCAGCGGGGAGAGGGGGGATTTGGGCGATGGCGGTGACGGATGATGTGGTGGTGCGCATGGCGCGCCGGGCCGATGTGCCCCAACTGGTCGCCCTGTTGCAGGACGACATGCTGGGCCGGGACCGGGAAAATCCCGATGACCTGACCCCCTATTACGATGCCTGGGATGAGATGGCGCTGGACCCCGCGACGGAAACGCTGGTCCTGGACCTGGACGGGCAGGTGGTGGGGACCGCCACCCTGACCTATGCCCGGCACCTGGCCCGCAAGGGCATGCGTCGCTGCGTGGTGGAGGCGGTGCGGGTGGCCGGGCGGCTGCGCGGGCAGGGGCTGGGGGCCGTGCTGCTGGAATCGTGCCTGGACATGGCGCGGGCCCGCGGCTGCGGGGTCATCGAGCTGACGACGGATTCCCGACGTGTGGATGCGCAACGGTTCTACCAGCGCCTAGGTTTTCAGGCTTCGCATGTCGGCATGAAGCTGTATCTGTAACGGCCCTGCTGTATCACCACCGCATCCGTCCATTCCGGGAGAGGACATCCCATGACCCCCGATACCGCCCCCGTCCGTGTCGCCATCCTCGGTGCCTCCGGCTATACCGGGGCGGAACTGATGCGCCTGCTGCTGCGCCATCCCCATGTGCGCATCGCCGCCCTGACAGGGGAGCGGCAGGCCGGACGCCCGGTGGCGGAGGTCTTCCCCCATCTGGCCCCCTATGGCCTTCCTGATCTGGTGAAGATCGATCAGGTGGATTGGTCGGGCATCGATTTCGTCTTCTGCGCCCTGCCGCACGGCACGACCCAGGCGGTGATCGCCGCCCTGCCGCACACGATGAAGGTGGCGGACCTGTCGGCGGATTTCCGGCTGGCGGATGTGGACACCTATGCCACCTGGTACGGCCATGCCCATAAGGCCCCGGATCTTCAGAAGGAAGCCGTCTACGGACTGTGCGAGGTGAACCGCCAGGGTATCCGCAACGCCCGGTTGGTGGCCGTCCCCGGCTGCTACCCCACCGCCGCCCAGCTTCCCCTGATCCCGCTGCTGACCAGCGACCTGATCGAGGTGGAGGATATCATCATCGATGCCAAGTCCGGCGTGTCCGGCGCCGGCCGCGATGCCAAGCAGGGCAGCCTGTTCACAGAGGTGGCGGAGGGCATCCACGCCTACGGCATAGCCTCCCACCGCCATGCGCCGGAGATCGAGCAAGGCCTGTCGCTGGCCGCGGGCCGGGATGTGCTGGTGAATTTCACCCCCCATCTGATGCCCATGAGCCGGGGTATCCTGGCCACCACCTATGTCCGCCTGAAGCCGGGCGTGACCGCCGCCGACCTGCGCACGGCCCTGGCCGAGCGCTATGCGGGGGAGCCGTTCGTCCGCCTGCTGCCGGAAGGGGCGGCCCCGCAGACGCGGCATGTGCGCGGCAGCAATCTCTGCCTCATCAACGTCTTCGCCGACCGGCTGCCCGGCCGGGCCATCGTCATCTCCGCCATCGACAACCTGGTGAAGGGTGCCTCCGGCCAGGCGGTGCAGAACTTCAACCTGATGACCGGGGCGGTGGAGACGATGGGGCTCGACGTGGTGCCACAGTTCCCGTGACGGCCGGACGGCGTTATGCTGGACAGCGGTACCGGGGAGGGCCGTTCCATGGATCAGCACGCCGTCGCGCTGTATGACCGCGATTTCTACCTCTGGACCCAGACGGAAGCCGCAAAGCTCCGCCGGGCGGGAGAGGCGCGCCTGAACCTCGACCTCGATTTCGACAACTTGGCGGAAGAGGTCGAGGATATGGGCAAAAGCCATCTTCTTGCATTCGAAAGCGAATTGGCGCGGGTGCTCGAACATCTCCTGAAGCTGGAGTTCTCCCCGGCCGACCATCCCCGCCGCGGATGGCGGGCCAGTGTGCGCATCCATCGCTTCGAAGCAGCCCGCCACCTGGATGACAGCCCCAGTCTGGGCGCCCGTGTCCGTCCGGCGAAGGTCTTCACCGCCGCTGTCCGCTTTGCCGAGCGCAGCTTCATCGACCATGCGGAGGAGGCGGGCGATCTGCCGGCCGATTGCCCCTATACCCTGGATCAGATCCTGGACGACGCCTTCTTCCCGACCAACCGCCACGGATTGACCGAGTGATGAACCCGCAGCCCCTGATCCTGCCCTTCAAGGGCATCATGCCCCGCATCCATCCCAGCGCCTTCCTGGCGAACGCGACGATCATCGGGGATGTGGAGATCGGGGAGGATGCGAATATCTGGTTCGGGGTCACCATCCGGGGGGATGTGAACGCCATCCGCATCGGCAAGCGCACGAACATCCAGGACAACACCGTCATCCACTGCACCGGCGGCTACACCAACACGATCATCGGCGACGATGTGACGGTGGGGCATCTGGCCCTGCTGCACGGGTGTGAGATCCAGGACGGGGCCTTCATCGGCATGCAGGCCTGCGTCATGGACAAGGCGGTGGTGGAAAGCGGCGCCATGGTGGCCGCGGGCGGGCTGGTCACACCGGGCAAGGTGGTCCGGGCGGGGGAAGTCTGGGCCGGCAACCCGGCGAAATTCCTGCGGGAGATCACGGACAAGGACCGGATGGTGCATCAGCACACCATCCCCCATTACCAGCGCCTGGCCCGCCAGTACCTGGAGGAATCGGGTGGCGCCCCGCCCGCCGCCATCCAGGCCCCCGGGGACTGAGCCATGCGCATCCTGATCTTAGGCGCGGGGGCCGTCGGCGGGTATTTCGGCGGGCGGCTGATGGAGAAGGGGGCCGATGTCACCTTCCTGGTGCGGCCCGTGCGGATGCGGCAGTTGCGGGAGAGCGGGCTGGTGGTGGCCAGCCCCCATGGAGACATCCGTCTGCCCGCCCAGGTCGCCCGCACCGCCCGGCCGGGCTATGACCTGGTGATCCTGGCCTGCAAGGCCTTCGACCTGGACGGCGCTGTCGAGGCGATCCGCCCGGCGGTGGATGCGGGGGCGATCGTCCTGCCGCTGCTGAACGGCATCCGGCACCTGGACGTGCTGGACCGGGCCTTCGGGGTGGCCCGGGTGGCGGGCGGGCTGTGCCACATTCCCATCACCCTGGACGGGGAGGGTGTGGTCCGCCACCTGAGCCCCATCCACAAGCTGGTCTTCGGGGCCCGCGATCCCGACCAGCAGCCGGTGCTGGACCGGTTGGCCGCCGCCTTCCAGGGCACGCGGGTGGACTGGCGGACCAGCGACCGGATCATGCTGGATCTGTGGGAAAAGTATTTCTTCCTTTCCACCCTGGCCGCTGGCACCTGCCTGATCCGGGCCCCGGTCGGGGCCATCGTCGGCCGGCCGGGCGGGGCAGAATTCATGCTGGCCCTGTTCGAGGAGGCGCGAGGCGTCGCCGTGGCGGAGGGCTTCCCGCCGCGCGACTCCGTGATCGACGAGTACCGGCCCCAGATCGCCGACCCGGAAAGCCCCGTCACCGCCTCCATGTACCGGGACGTGGCCCGCGGCCGTCCGACGGAGGCGGAGCATATCCTGGGCGACCTGGTCCGCCGGGGCCGGGGGCACGGTCTGCCCCTGCCGCACCTGTCCACGGCCTTGCTGCACCTGCGCACCTATGAGGAACTGCGCGCCCGGCATGAGCGGGAGAAGGCGGCTGGCTAGGGGCGTAGAGCGCGAGGGGGGGCGGAGCCCGGATTGCGACACGGGGGGTCGTCACGGGTCGCCGCAGTGCGCGGCGCTTCATGCGACCTACGGGACCGTTGGGCCAATTCCCGCCAAACCCGCCCGCGCCTAGCGCCGTTTCGGCCCGTAGCGCTTGCGGGTGGCACCGCGGAAGCCGGATTTGGGCTGTTCCCGGCGTCGGCGGGCGGTGCTGGCCAGGATTTCCGACAGGCGTTCGCTGACGGCGGCGCGGCGTTCCTGAACCTCCCGCCGGTCGGGGAAGATCGTGGGGAACTTGCGGGCGGCCCAGTAATACAGGTCGCAGGTGCGCGACAGCTCCTCCAGCGACAGGTCATCCAGCCGGTCGACCTTGGCCGGGACCACATGGCCCAGCGGCAGCGCTTCCCCCGTTTCCACCGCCCGCAGCATCTTGTGGAAGAAGCGGGAATCCACATCCCTGTCCAGATCGCAGGGCATGAACAGCAGCACCACCTTGCGCTCGAAGGCCAGATCCCGGTCGTCCAGGGCCGCGGCGAGCTGCCGCAGGGAAGCCAGATCAGCGACCCGGTAGGGGGAACCGGCCGTCTTGGCCGCAGCGAAGCAATCCACCAGGAGCGACAGGCTGTGGGTGCCGATGCGGCCGGCCAGCCGTTCCACCATGGCCCGGGTGGGGCGGACGGTCAGCGGGGTCTTCGGCCCGAACAGGGTATCGGCCCGGGTCATCAGCATGCGCAGCATCTGCGGCGTGCCCCGGCCGACGACCCCGTATTCCCCCCATTCGTGATGGCCGAAGCGGCCAGCCCGGCCGGCGATCTGCTTGACCTCCGTCGATGTCAGGGGGCGCTGCTCCACCCCGTCGAACTTCTCCAGGCTGGTGAACAGGACGCGGCGCACGGGCAGGTTCAGGCCCATGCCGATGGCATCCGTCGCCACCACCACATCGGCTTCCCCGGCATTGAACCTCTCCGCCTCCCGCCGGCGGACATCGGGGGCGAGGGCGCCGTAGATCACGGCGGCGGTCAGTCCCTTGGCCTGCACCGTGTCGCGCACCGTATGGACCTCCCGCCGGGAAAAGGCGATCAGGGCGTCCCCCTTGCGCACATCGGCCCAGTCCAGCCGCTCCTCGATCAGGTGAAGGGGCTGCTTGCGCTCCAGCTCCACCACCTCCAGCGGTTCGCCCAGATGGGCGGCCGCACGTTCCACCAGGGGCCGCACCTCCGGCGCGCCCAGCAGATAGACCACCTTGGCCGGTGCCCCCATCAGGGCGGCGGTCCAGGCCCAGCCGCGGTCCTTGTCGGCCAGCATCTGCACCTCATCGATCACGGCCACATCCACCGGATCGTCGGGGTCCAGCATCTCGATGGTGGAGGACAGGTGCCGGGCATCGGGCACCCGGATCTCCTCCTCCCCCGTCAGCAGGGTGCAGGGAAGACCGTCCCGGTTCAGCCGGTCCATCACTTCCAGCGCCAGCAGTCGCAAGGGGGCCAGGTACAGGCCCGTGCCGGCGGCCTTCAGGGCCTGCATGGCCCGGTGGGTCTTTCCCGAATTGGTGGGGCCGATCACCAGCACCAGCTTGCGCCCCATGGTGCGGGCCAGGGGGAACAGCCGTTCGAAGCGGGCGAAATCGAACTCGTTATTGACGAAATCCCGCCCGCGGGCGACGGCCCGGTCATGGGCCCAGGTCTCCGCCACCTCCGACCAGCGGCGCAGGATGTCGTTCGGCTGGGTATTGGTGCGGCAGACCTTGTACAGCCGCTGGGCCAGATGCTCGAAGGTCCAGCTGTCATCGGCGTCGCCGGCCAGGTCCTGCATCTGCCACAGCCGGGCGGAGACATCGGCCAGACCCTGTTCCAGGCGCTGGTGCAGGCTGGGATCGGCGGTCAGCCGGTCCCGCATCTCCCCATCCTCCAGCCCCGCCAGCTCATCCACATCGACCGTGCGGCTGGCCTCCAGCCGGATCGGGCCGGGGAAGCCGGTCCAGTCCAGATGGTCGGTCATCCGGATCTTCAGCCGGTCCCGCGCCTCCGCCACCGTCAGGGTCAGGGCGGTCCCCTCCAGCGCGCGGCGCCCCTGGTCCAGGATGGCGGCCCGGCGGTTGGCCCGATCGATCGCCGCCTCGATCTCCCGCACCACCGCCTCACGCCGATCCTCCGGCACCAGCAGATCGCGCTTGCCCTTCGGCAGCGGCAGGCCCAGGGGGGTAAGACCCAGGGTGCCCGCATGCTCGATCCGGTCCAGCCCGACCTTGGAGAGGGAAAGGATCTCCGGATGGTGGCGGGCGATGGCATAGACCAGATCGGGATCGGCCAGATGGGCGGGAGAGGCTTCCATGGATTTGGGGTCCGTCAGGTCGTGCACGGCAACAGATGCCTGCCGCAACGGGTTTAGCCAAGGGTTTTGCAGATTCAGGCTGGGCATGGGGGCCGACTTATCGGCTGCGGTTGGGTAGCTGCGTGCATCGCCGCACCGGCTGGGGTAGTCTGCGCCCATATCCTCACATCGGACAGGGGTATCCGTGAGCACCGGACTGATCGCGTTGCTGGATGATGTGGCGAGCCTGGCCAAGATCGCCGCCGCGTCCCTGGACGACATGGCCGCCCACGCCGGCAAGGCGGGGGCGAAGGCGGCCGGGGTCGTTGTCGATGATGCGGCGGTGACGCCACGCTATGTGGTGGGCTTCTCCGCCGACCGGGAACTGCCGATCATCGGCCGGATCGCGGTTGGATCGCTGAAGAACAAGCTGCTGATCCTGCTGCCCGCGGCCTTGCTCCTGTCCTGGCTCGCCCCCTGGTCGATCATGCCGCTGCTGATGCTGGGGGGCGCTTTCCTCTGTTACGAGGGGGCGGAGAAGGCATATGAGGCGCTGTGGCCCCATGCGGAACCCCATGGCCCCGGTGGCATCCTGCCCGATCAGGTCACCGATCCCGCAGCCTTGGAGGCTGAGAAGGTGCGGGGTGCCATCAAGACCGATTTCATCCTGTCGGCGGAGATCATGGCCATCACCCTGTCCACCGTGGCGGCGGACAGCGACAGCATCTGGACCCAGGCGGCCGTGCTGGTGATCGTGGCCATCGCCATCACGGTCGTGGTCTATGGCGTCGTCGCCCTGATCGTGAAGGCCGATGATGTCGGTGTGGCCCTGGCCCGTACCTCCAGCGGGACCGCGCGGGCCATCGGCCGCGGGCTGGTCCTGGGCATGCCCGTGCTGCTGAAGCTGCTGTCGGTGGTGGGTACGCTGGCCATGCTGTGGGTTGGCGGCGGGATCATCGTCCATGGGCTGGCCGCCCTGGGTGCCCCGGGGATCGAACACGCGATCCATGGTATCGCCCATGGGGCGGCCCATACCCTGCCGCTGGCCGACGGTTTCGAATCGTGGATCGTCACCGCCGGCCTGTCGGGCCTGCTCGGGTTGGCGTTGGGGGCCCTGTCGATCCCCGTCATTCACCGTGGGATCGAGCCGATGGTCGCCCGCCTGCGGAAGGGCAGGGCGGGCGGGGCGTCGTCTTGAAACAGGCCGGTCAGGCCGATCCGTTCACCGCCTTGAACACCTCGAACCCGCCGGTCCAGATCATGGTTACCGCCACCCAGCCGATGACGGCCAGGCCGACATAGGCGATCCAGTGGTGTTTCTCCAGAAGGCGGGCGATCACCGTCGCGGCGACACCCATCAGCACAACGGACATGGCAAGCCCCACGACCAGGACCCATTCATGATCCCGGGAGGCGCCCGCCACCGCCAGCACATTGTCCAGCGACATGGAGACATCGGCGATGATGATCTGCCGGATGGCCTGTCCCATGGATTTCCGCCCTTCCGCCGGGACGCTGTCGGCCAGGGGATGGGCCCCGGGGTCACCGGCGGCCTCGGCGACGATCTCCGCCCCCTCATCCTCCGCCCGCTGGCTGCCGATCTCCCGCCACAGCTTCCAGCAGACCCAGAGCAGCAGGACGCCGCCCGCAAGGGTCAGGCCTATGATTGCCAGCAGGTGGGTGGTCAGCAGCGCGAACACGATCCGCAGGATGGCTGCCGCCGCGATTCCCCAGAAGATGACAGTACGCCGCTGTTCCTTGGCGACGCCGGCGGCCGCCATGCCGACGACGATGGCATTGTCCCCGGCCAGGACAAGATCGATGAACAGCACCTGTGCCAGGGCGTACAACTCGGACCAGATCATGATGGGCGAAGTCCATGGTGGTTTTGGGGTCTTTTATCACGGCATCGCCGCAGAGGCATCAGGCAGAGGCGTCAGGCAGAGGCGTCAGGCAGGGGCGTCAGGCAGGGGCGTCAGGCAGGGGCGTCAGGCAGGGGCATCAGGGCAGGAACAGCGGATCGGCCGTCGGGGCGGATGATCCGGATCAACGCGGCCCGATCCTGGGATATGGTTGGGTGGCGGAAGGGTTCGGTTCAGGACCCGTTCCACCCAACAGCCGGATCGGCCCTCCATGCACGACCACGCCCCCGCCGCCTTGACCGTTGCCGCATCCCTGGGCCATCTGTGGCCCTTGGCCAGTGCGATGTTCCTGACCGGCCTTGTCGGCGGATTCGGCCATTGCACCGCCATGTGCGGGCCCTTCGTCCTGGCCCAGGTGGCGGGGAGAATCGCCGGGCGGGGCGCGCGCCCAGGGGTAGGCAACGAGGCAGGGGCGGCGGCAGGGGCGGCAGGGGGGGCTGCGGTGGCGGCGCCCATGCCGGTGCTGGCCCGGGCCCGGGGGGGGCTGCTGATCCCCTATCATCTGGGCCGGCTGACCACCTATGCCGGGCTGGGCGGGCTGATGGCGGGGCTGTCCGGGCTGATCGTCATGGGCACCGGCTTCCGCTGGGTGCTGGGGCTGGTGCTGGGCATCGCCGCCCTGATGTTCCTGGGCCAGGCGCTGAAGGGCATTGCACGCTGGGTTCCGGCCCTGGGGCGCCTGCCAGGGACGGGGGGCTTCCCCTTTGCGACCCGGATCGGCGGGGCCCTGTCCGGCCCGCTGAAGCCGCTGCTGTCCGCGCCCGGCGGGGCGAACGGCTATCTGCTCGGGCTGGTGCTGGGCTTTCTGCCCTGTGGGTTCCTGTATGCGGCCCTGGCCTCGGCCGTCGGGACAGGATCGGCGGCGGGGGGCGTGTTGGTGATGGGGGCCTTCGCCCTGGGCACGGTGCCGAGTCTCATCACCGTCGGCGTTCTCGGCTCCGTCGCCGGGGCGGCCTGGACCCGGGCCATGCAAGCCCTGGCCCCGGCGCTGATGCTGTTCAACGCCGGGGTGGTGGGGCTGATGGCGTGGCACGCCCTGGGGCGGTGACCCGTCAGTGATGCGGGGGGTGTCGCAATCCAGGCCTTCGGCCTTCCTCGCGCCCTACGGCACAGACACTGATCCGTAGGGCGCAAGCAGCGCAGCGGATTGCGACAGGCCGCGTCCCAGCCGCCCTGTCAATCCGCCACCAGATCCCTGTACGCATGCCATGTGGCATGCCCGATCAGCGGCAGCAGAATGGCCAGCCCAAGGAACAAGGTCGCAATCCCGACGCCGGTGCAAAGCGCGATGATGAAGGCCCAGAGCAGCATCGGCTTGAAATTCATCCGCACCGCCATGATCGATGTGGCGACGGCAGTGAAAGCATCCGTCTGCGGCCGGTGCATCAACATGGGAATGGACACGGCCGACAGGGCGAAGGTGCCGAAGGCCAGCACCCCACCGATCACCGTTCCCGCCACCAGGAAGGGGATGCTGACCGGGCTGTTGAACACCGTGTGGATCAAGGTGTCCAGGGACGGGGCCAGCCGGCTGAAGAAGATGGCGTAAAGCAGGATGGCGATACGGATCCAGGCGAGCCAGATCAGCAGCAGCAACGCCGACAGGAAGGCGATCTGCAACGGATTGGCGCGCACGGCGGTCAGGGCGGCGCGCAGGTCCGGTGCCTGACCGGATGCCACCCGGCGGCTCGTCTCGTACAGGCCGACCGCTGCCAGGGGCCCCACGATCATGAACCCGGCGCAGAGTGGCAGCAGCAGGTGGAACAGCCCGGCCCCGGTCATGATGACAACCAGGGCCCAGCTGAACGCCACCATCAGCCCGCCATAGGCGAGCGATACCCGCCACGCTGCGGTCAGGTCGCGGTATCCCGCCTGCAACCAGCCCCAGGGCCGGTCCGGTGCGATCCGCCGCACGCTGGGCGACGGGGTGGAGAATACCGGCACCGCGTTCACGTCGGTCATGTCCTGCTCCTCGGGGAAGATCCTCACCTGTGGTCGTCCTTGTCTTCGGCGCCGGGCGCTGAGGCCGGTCCGGACGGCTTTCTTCTTTGCGGGACTGACCCACGACCCAGGGCCCCCGCTGCCTGTGACTGCGACAATAGTTCCCACGCCGCTCCGGGTACCTTGATGCATGTCAATGCGCCGGACAAGCCCCTAGGCCAAGTGTGCCTACACTCGAAAGGCCTTTATGCGGTGTCCCCGATGGACCCCGCGGGTCGGGCCTAAGAAATTTCAAGACCGGGGGTACGTTATGAGTCTAGCACTCACCGGCGAGGGGGTCCGCGCAACGGCAGGACCCGTCGCTCAGGAGGCGTATCATGAAGGTGTCGTCCGCGCCTTCATGATCGCGGCCATGTTCTGGGGCATCGCGGCCTTCACCGTGGGTGTCCTGATCGCTTTCCAGCTGGCCTTCCCGGCGCTGAACATGGACCTGGAATGGACCACGTTCGGCCGCCTGCGCCCGCTGCACACCTCGGCCGCCATCTTCGCCTTCGGTGGCAGCGCTTTGATCGGTTCCTCCCTCTACGTGGTGCAGCGGACCTGCCGGGCCCCGCTGTTCGGCGGCAAGGAACTGGGCTGGTTCGTCTTTTTCGGCTACCAGCTTTTCATCGTCCTGGCGGCCACCGGCTATGTCATGGGCATTACCCAGGGCAAGGAATATGCCGAGCCGGAATGGTACGTGGACCTGTGGCTGACCCTGGTCTGGGTGGTCTATCTGGTGGTTTTCACCGGCACGATCATCAAGCGCCGTGAGCCGCACATCTATGTGGCCAACTGGTTCTACCTGGCCTTCATCATCACCATCGCCATGCTGCACCTGGTGAACAACCTGGCCGTTCCGGTCAGCTTCACCGGGGTGAAATCCTACACCGCCTTCGCCGGCGTGCAGGATGCAATGATCCAGTGGTGGTACGGCCACAACGCGGTGGGCTTCTTCCTGACCGCGGGCTTTCTCGGCATGATGTATTACTTCATCCCGAAGGCCGCCGGCCGCCCCGTCTACAGCTACCGGCTGTCGATCGTGCACTTCTGGGCGCTGATCTTCCTCTACATCTGGGCCGGCCCGCACCACCTGCACTACACGGCGTTGCCGGACTGGACCCAGACCCTGGGCATGGTCTTCTCGGTCATGCTGTGGATGCCCTCCTGGGGCGGCATGATCAACGGGATCATGACCCTGTCGGGTGCCTGGGACAAGCTGCGCACCGATCCGGGCCTGCGCTTCTCCGTCACCGCCGTCGGCTTCTACGGGATGAGCACCTTCGAAGGGCCGGTGATGTCGGTGAAGGCGGTGAACGCGCTTTCCCACTACACCGACTGGACCATCGGCCATGTGCATTCCGGTGCCCTGGGCTGGGTCGCCTTCGTCAGCTTCGGCATGATCTACTACCTGGTGCCGGTGCTGTGGAAGAAGAAGGGCCTGTTCAGCAAGGCGCTGGTGGAATGGCACTACTGGATCGCCACCATCGGTATCGTCTTCTACATCACCGCCATGTGGGTCAGCGGCATCATGCAGGGCCTGATGTGGCGCGCCTATGACGAGTTTGGGTTCCTGCAGTACTCCTTCGTGGAGACGATGCAGGCCATGCATCCCTACTACGTGATCCGTGGCATCGGCGGGATCCTGTTCCTGACCGGCGCGCTGATCATGGTCTACAACCTGATCCGCACCATCACCAGCGTCGAAGCCGCCGAGTCCGAACAGGATGCTGTTCCGGCCTCCGCCGCCTTGGCCCAGTGAAGGGAGGCTTGCGCTATGAAATTCTCCCACGCACCCATCGAGAAGAACGTCCTGCTGATGGCCGTTCTCACCCTGGTCACAGTCTCCATCGGCGGTCTGGTCCAGATCGTGCCGCTGTTCACGGTGGAAACCACCATCGAACGGGTGGAGGGGGTTCGCCCCTATACCCCGCTGGAACTGGCGGGCCGCAACATCTACCTGCGCGAGGGTTGCTACAACTGCCACAGCCAGATGGTCCGCACCTTCCGCGATGAGGTGGAACGGTATGGCCATTACAGCCTGGCGGCGGAGAGCATGTACGACCATCCCTTCCAGTGGGGCTCCAAGCGGACGGGTCCCGATCTGGCCCGGGTGGGCGGCAAGTACTCCAACGACTGGCACGTCGCCCATCTGGTCGATCCCCGCGCCGTGGTGCCGGAATCGATCATGCCGGGCTATCCCTTCCTGGCGGAGCGGGCGCTGAAGGCGGACGATATCGCCGAACACCTCAAGACCAACCGCATCGTCGGTGTGCCCTACACGGATGAGCAGGTGTCCGTCGCCTACGCCGACCTCCGCCTCCAGGCCGGGGCCAGCCCGGACGGGGACACGGATCCCTTCGCCGCGCGCTATCCGAAGGCCGTGATGGGCGATTTCGACGGTGATCCCGAGTTCGTCAGCGAGATGGACGCGCTTGTCGCCTATCTGCAGATGCTGGGCACCACCGTCGACTTCACCCGCATCACGCCCGAAGACCTGAAGCAGTAAGGGAGGAGACGATGCACGAGATCTACATCCTCCTGCGTGAGCTGTGGCTGCTGTGGTTCATGGTGCTGTTCACCGGCATCGTCGTCTGGGCCTTCTGGCCGTCCCGCCGCACCACCCTTCAGGACCATGCGAACATTCCGCTGCGGGACGATGCGTCCCCGGCGGCGAAGATGAGGTGAGGTGTCATGCCGACCAAGATCGAAAAGGACGCCCCCACCGGCCAGGACACCACCGGCCATGAGTGGGACGGCATCAAGGAACTGAACACACCCCTGCCGAAATGGTGGCTGTACACCTTCTACGCCACGGTCGTCTTCGGCGTCGGCTATACCGTGCTGTACCCGGCCTGGCCCACGGGCAAGGACAGCACGGAGGGGACGCTGGGCTGGACCCAGCGCCAGGAACTGGCGGCCACAATGGCGGCGGAGCAGGAACGCCTCGCCCCCATCCTGGCCCGGATCGAAGCGACTGACATCGCGGAGATCCGCAAGGACCCGGAACTGATGGGCGTGGTCCAGGCCAAGGGCCGCCAGGCCTTCGCCGACAACTGCGCCGGCTGCCACGGGGCCGGCGGTGCCGGCAGCACCGGCTTCCCCACCCTGGCCGATGACGACTGGATCTGGGGCGGATCACCGGAGCAGATCCTGCACACGGTGGCCTATGGCGTGCGCAACGCCAACCCGGACAGCCGGATCATGGACATGCCGCGCTTCGGCGCGGACGGCCTGCTGGAGGCGGAGCAGATCGACCAGGTGACGGAATATGTCCTGTCCCTGACCGGGGCCGCGACCAATCCCGGTGCGGCCGAGCTGGGGGCCGCCGTCTTCGCGGAGAACTGCGCCTCCTGCCACGGTGATGCCGGCGACGGCTCCGTGGACATGGGCGCCCCCCGCCTGAACGACGGGATCTGGCTCTATGGCGGGGACAAGGCCTCCGTCCTGCACTCCGTCACCTATGCCCGGCGGGGCAACATGCCGGCCTGGAGCGAGCGCCTGGACCCGGCCACGGTCAAGGTCCTGACCGCCTATGTCCACGCCCTGGGCGGCGGCCAGTAACCACCCCCAGGCACCATACCCGGTCCCCTGATGCCGGCCGCATACGCTGCGGCCGGCATTTCTTTCGCGGTGGGGCGAGGCCCGCCGATAGTCACTGGCGAAGCGGCTGACAGCGCATCACGCCGCCTCGATGCGCCGTGCTACCCATTGGCTGAGGCTGATCCCTTCCGCTTCCGCACGCAGGGCGGCCTTCCGGTGCAGGTCCGGTGTGGCTCGGATCAGCATCTGCCCACTGAACGACCGGTCAGGGCTCTCCCCCCGTTCCGCGCACAGGTCCAGATAATCATCAATGCTGTCCCGGAAGGCCTGGACCAGACCGTCGGCATCCGTCGCCTCGAAATGAATCACGTCCTTCAGCCCGGCGACCGTGCCGGAGAAGGTCCGGCTGTCGGGATCGAAGCTGATCGGACCGGCCACATATCCCTTGTATTCCATCATGGCTCCATCCCCGCATTCACAAGGAACTGGCGCACGGCATCCACTGCGCCCTTGCCTGTTGTCGGCGCTGGATGGGGGCGGTGGAAGACCGCGCGCACGCCGTTCAGGATAAAGGCGACCCGGCTGCCCCGCCGCTCCATCACCTCGCCCCCCGCCGCCAGGATCAGCCCTTCGATCTCCCCCCAGCGGATGTCCGGCCGCGTCGGGCGGTCGAAGATCGCAGCCAATGTCTGACGGTGCGTTTTGTTCATGGGGCGAATGATAGCGTCCGCCGCTATCCAGTTCAACGGGGCGCCCGGCTCCCCGCCGGATCGCGGCCGATCTGCGACCACCCGCCGCGCCGCGGGCGGGCCGGGGTGTTCCGGCCTTTGATCTAGCGCAAGGCGCAGCCGCGGGCTGGGGGACTAGGGTGCGGTATCGGGCGTTCGGTGCCCGAACTGTTCGCCCGAATTTCCTGCCCTGCATCATCCTGCCCCGAGGCTCACCATGGACGGCACCAGCTCCCTGTTGGAAAAGGCGGCTGCGGCGGAAGCGGATTTCGCGCCGGTGCGCAACCGCGGCAAGGCCACCTCGCCGCCGCAACCCGCCGCCCCCACCCCTGCGCCGCTCTATGCCGATCGGGTGAAGGTCTATCCCAAGGCTGTCCACGGCTTGTACCGGCGCCTGAAATGGTCGGTGCTGGTCCTCTGCCTCGGGCTGTATTACTTGGCGCCCTGGCTGCGCTGGGACCGGGGACCGGGGGCGCCGGACCAGGCGCTGCTGGTTGACATGTCGGCCCCGCGGGCCTTTTTCTTCGATATCGAGATCTGGCCGCAGGAGGTTTATTTCATCACCGGTCTGCTGGTGCTGGGGGCGCTGGGCCTGTTCCTGGTCACCTCCCTGTTCGGGCGGCTGTGGTGCGGCTATGCCTGCCCCCAGACAGTATGGACCGACCTGTTCATGTGGGTGGAGCGTCTGGTCGAAGGGGACCGGGCGGCGCGCATGCGCCTGGACAACGGTCCGCTCAGCCTTGCCAAGGTGACGAAGAAGACCCTGAAGCACACCATTTGGATGGCCATCGCCGTGGCCACGGGCGGCGCCTGGGTCCTGTACTTCAACGATGCACCGACCTTCATCGTCGATTTCTTCACCGGCGGTGCTACCTCCAAGCAGTATTTCTTCGTCGGCCTGTTCACGGCCACCACCTATCTGCTGGCCGGTTGGGCGCGGGAGCAGGTCTGCACCTACATGTGCCCCTGGCCGCGCTTCCAGGCCGCCATGCTGGACAAGGACAGCATGGTCGTCACCTATGAGGACTGGCGCGGGGAACGCCGCGGCAAGACCAAGGCCGGGGCACCGCCCGCCGGTTTCGGCGATTGTGTGGATTGCGGCCAGTGCATCGCCGCCTGCCCGACCGGGATCGACATCCGCGACGGCCAGCAACTGGAATGCATCGGCTGCGGCCTGTGCATCGATGCCTGTGATGAGATCATGGGTAAGATGCAGCGGCCCAAGGGCCTGATCCAGTTCGATACCCTGGCCAACCAGGAGGCGAAGGCCAAGGGACTGCCCCCGCGCTTCCGCTTCGTCCGGCCCCGCACCGTCATTTACGCTGGCGTGGTGTCCGTCATCGCCGCCATTTTCCTGACCGCGCTGATGCTGCGCACGACGGTGGAGGTGAACGTGCTCCGCGACCGGGCACCCCTGTTCGTCACCCTGTCCGACGGGTCGCTGCGCAATGGCTATACCCTGCGGGTCCTGAACAAGACGCGCGACGCGGTTGCTTTCCGCCTGACCGTGGCGGGGCTGCCCGGTGCCACCCTGGTCGTCCAGGATGTGGGGGAGGCGGCGGCCAATACCGGCGTGACCCTGCCCACCCGCCCCGACACGGCCGAAACCTTCCGTATCTTCATCATCGCGCCCAAGGGGACGGTGACGGCGGACAGCACCCCGGTCGGCTTCGTGCTCAGCGATCCCGCCAGCGGCGATGGCGACACCTATGACGCCGTGTTCATGGGCCCCGCCGCCGCCCGCCGCCATTGACCGACCATCCACCCCCGAACCCGCCCGCCCCGGAGAATCCCCATGACCATCCTCACCGACCGCGGACAGGAGCCCCGCAAATCCGCCTGGATCCCCTGGGTCTTCGTCGGCGCCATGGGCATCGTGCTGGCGGTGAATGCGGTGATGGTGACCGTGGCGGTCAAGACCTTCACCGGCCTGACGGTGGAGAAACCCTATGAGCGGGGCATCGCCTATAACCGCGTGCTGGATGCCCAGCAGCGCCAGGATGCCCTGGGCTGGCAGGTTGCCGCCGATATGGATGTGGCGGCCGACGGCCTGACCGGGCGGCTGCTGCTGACCGTGCGCGATGCCGGGGGCGGGGCGGTCGATGCCCTGGCGGTGGAGGCACGGCTGGTCCGCCCGGTGGAGGTGATCGACGATGTGCCCCTGTTCTTCACCCCCGCCGGTGACGGCCGCTACGTCGCCACCGTCACCCTGCCGCGGCCGGGCCAGTGGGACCTGAAGGCGCGGCTGACCGGGGCGGGGGCCGATTACACCCTGATCGAAAGGCTGGTGGTGCGATGAGCCTGGCCGTCAGCGATCCCGCCCCCGCAGCCAGAGCCACCGATGGCGCAGCCGTCCGGCCCGGCCACTGCCTGCATTGCGGCCAGCCTGTCGCCGCGGCGGGGGAGCTGTTCTGCTGCTCCGGCTGTGCCGGGGCCCATGCGCTGATCCATGATCTGGGGCTGGATGCTTATTACGCCCGCCGGGATTCGGCCGCCGGCCCCCTGCCGGACCTGGACGGGCTGGTCCTGGACCTGTCCACCAGCCTGACGGCGGAGGCGGACGGCGCCTGCACCCTGCGACTGCGGGTGGACGGGCTTACCTGCGGTGCCTGTGTCTGGCTGATCGAAAGCGCCTTGAAGCGGCAGCCCGGCGTGGATCTGGCCCGTGTCAACCTGACCACCCGCCGCCTGACCCTGCGTTGGCAGGGGGGGGAGGGGACGGCACCGGCGCTGCTGGCCACCGTGACCCGGCTGGGCTACCGCCTTGCCCCCTTCGACCGGACGGCGGACAGCGATCCCCAGGCCCTGCATGAACGGGACCTGATGCGGGCCATGGCCGTGGCGGGGTTCGCCGCCATGAACATCATGCTTCTCTCCGTCTCCGTCTGGTCCGGCCATGCCGGCAGCATGGGGGAGGCGACGCGGACCCTGATGCATTGGCTGTCCGCCCTGATCGCTTTCCCGACCATCGCCTATGCCGGGCGGCCCTTCTTCCGCTCCGCCGTCACGGCACTCAGGGCCGGGCGTTCCAACATGGATGTGCCGATCAGCGTCGGCGTCCTTCTCACCTCCTTCATCAGCCTGTGGGAAACGGCGAATCACGGGGTGCATGCCTATTTCGACGGCGCCGTCATGCTGCTGTTCTTCCTGCTGATCGGCCGCTACCTGGACAGCCGGGCCCGCGGCCGGGCGCGGTCGGCGGCCGAACACATGCTGGCCTTGGGCCGCCAGCCGGTGACCGTGCTGGACGGCGACGGCACGGCCCGGCTTGCCCCGCCCACCACGGTGCCCGTCGGCGCCACGGTGCTGGTCGCCGCCGGCGAACGCATCGGCGTGGACGGCCGGATCGCCGACGGGCGGACGGAGATCGACACCAGCGTCGTCACCGGCGAAAGCGCCCCCCAAGCGGCGGAGCCGGGTAGCCCGGTCTTCGCAGGCATGCTGAACCTGTCGGCCCCGATCCGCCTGACCGTCACCGCCGCAGGGGAGGGAACCCTGCTGGCGGAGATGGTTCGTCTGATGGAGGCCGCGGAGCAGGGGCGGGCCCGTTTCGTCGCCCTGGCCGACAAGGTCGCCCGCTGGTACACGCCGGTGGTCCATACCATGGCCCTGGCCACCTTCCTGGCCTGGACCCTGGGCATCGACATCGGCTGGCAGCCGGCCCTGCTGATCGCGGTGGCCGTACTGATCATCACCTGCCCCTGCGCCCTGGCGCTGGCCGTACCGGCTGTGCAGGTGGTGGCGAGCGACCGGTTGATGCGGGCGGGCATCCTGCTGAAATCCGCCACCGCCCTGGAACGGCTTGCGACGGTGGACACCATCGTCTTCGACAAGACGGGAACCCTGACCACCGGCCGGGCGGAGCTGCTGCCCGATCCCGACCGGCGGAGCGAGGATCTGCGGATCGCCGCCACCATCGCCCGGGCCAGCCGCCACCCCCTGTCCCGCGCCCTTGCCCGGGCGGCCGGACCTGGCCCTGTGGCCGACGGCGTGCGGGAGGTGGCGGGCCAGGGCCTGGAACTGATTGCGGCCGACGGCATGGTCCGGCTGGGCAAGCGGGGCTTCGCCGGTCCCGCCGGCACCCTGCACAAGGTGGGGGAGGGGCCGGAGCTGTGGCTGGCCCGCCCGGGCCGGACGCCGGTACGCTTCGCCTTCGCCGACAGGGCGCGGGCGGATGCGGCGGAGGTCATCACCCGGCTGAAGTGCATGGGTTACCGGGTGGAACTGCTGTCGGGCGACCGCCCGGGCACGGTCGCGGGGCTGGCCGCCGCCATCGGCATCGCCGATTGGCGCGCCGCCGTCGATCCGGCGGGCAAATGCACCCGTCTGGCGGAGCTGCGGGCGGAGGGGCGGCGGGTGCTGATGGTGGGCGATGGCCTGAACGATGCCGCCGCCCTGGCCGCGGCCCATGTCTCCCTCTCCCCCTCCAGCGCGGTGGACATCGCCCAGACCGCGGCGGATGCCGTGTTCCAGGGGGAGCGGCTGGCCCCCGTGGCCGACATCCTGGAAACGGCGCGCAAGGCCGACCGGCTGGTGACCCAAAACCTGGTGCTGACGCTCTTCTACAATCTGCTGGCCGTGCCGATCGCCATGGCCGGCTTGGTCACGCCGCTGATTGCGGCGGTGGCCATGTCCACCTCCTCCATCGTTGTCATCGTCAATGCCTTGCGCCTGTCTCCCCGGCGTCGGGCGGAACCAGGGGTTTAAGGCTATGACCAGCCTGCTGATGCTGATCCCGATCGCCCTTCTGCTGGGCCTTGCCGGGCTTGCCGCGTTCTTCTGGTCGGTGCGGTCCGGCCAGTTCGAGGATCTGGACGGGGCCGCCACCCGCATCCTCTATGACGATGATGCGCCCCTGCCGGCACGGCAGCCGCCCCGCTGACCCTCTCCGTTCCTGTTCCACGTCCTTGATCCGGAGCTTCCCATGCGTGCATTCCTGCGTCTCCTCGGTATCGCCGTTGCAGCCATCGGCCTGTTGCTGGCCGCGGGCACCCATGACGGCGGCATGGTCTTCGCCGGCCTGGTCTTCACGGTTTTCGGTGTTGCCCTGAATTTCTGGCTGATCGCCGTCACCGATTACCGGACCCACCCGGCCCCGGCAGCCCCCGCCCTCCCGGCGGTGTGATCCGGCGGAACCGCTGAAAGCGCCGGTTCCGGGCCCTCTCACGGTCTTGGGCCCGGTCGCCCCGACAGGCCCCGCCTCCCTGTCCCGCACCCGGCCCCCGCCGGTCGCGGTTCCGGGGGCGGGGTCTTGTCATGTTCATCGTCTGTTCTTTTTGCTTTTGTTCCTTTTATGTTCCGGCTATAGTCGGGTTCATCAGCCCCCTCCATCGGGGAGATCCCATGGTCAGGAACATGAACAGGCCGGCATCGCCCGGAACCGCGTGCGGCCTCGTCAACGGCAGCGTGGAACAGCGGGTGGCCCTGGCGCTCGCGCGCGGCGGTCTCAACCAGTGGATCCGGTTCGATACGGCGGCGGAGGTGGCGGCTGCATCGACCCTGCTGCACCAGGCCGGGGCCCGCCATGTGGAGGCCCTGACCGGCGCCCAGATCGATGCCCGCCACGCCGAACGGCTGGCCGCAATCCCGTCGCTCCCGGCCCGGGGGACACCCGGCCCGGTCCCGCCCGCCCTCGCTGCGGAGTAAGCCATGGCCCCCTTCGACTGTACGCCGAATGCCGTTCCGTCCGGACCCGCCGGAGCTGTCGCCGGGGCCGTAGCCGCCGGGCTGCGGGCTTCCGCCGGGGACGGGGAGGGGGATCGCTACACCCTGTCCGGCATGGTGGAGAGGGTAACCTACCACAACCCGGATACCGGTTTCTCCGTCCTGAAGGTGAAGGCGAAGGGGCACAAGGCCCCGGTCGCCGTCCTGGTCCACGGCCCCGCCATCGAACCGGGGGAGCGGGTCCAGGCATCGGGGACCTGGGTGCAAGACCCGAAATACGGCCTTCAGTTCAAGGCGGAGACCGTGACCGCCCGGCCCCCCCGCTCGGCGGAGGGGTTGGAACGGTACCTCTCCTCCGGCCTCGTGGAGGGGATCGGGCCCATGCGGGCGGCCCGTCTGGTCCAGGCCTTCGGTGACCGGGCGATCGATGCGATCGAGGCGGAGCCGGCCCGGGTCCAGCAGATTCTCTGCCTGTCCGACGGGGCCATGGCCCGGGTGCGGGACAGCCTGTCCCGCCATCGCGCCCGGCGCGATCTGGTGGTGTTCCTGGGCGAACACGGGATCGGCCCCGACCGCGCCGCCCGCATCCATGATCTCTATGGCAGCACCGCTCCCGCCCTGATCCGGGCGGATCCCTATCGGTTGGCCCGGGATGTGCGCGGGGTCGGCTTCGGCGGGGCCGATCATCTCGCCCTCTCCCTCGGGCTGGCGGCGGATAGTGACGCCCGGCTGCGCGCCGGTCTGCATCAGGTGATGCGCCAGACGGGGGAGGAGGGGAGCTGCGGCCTGCCCCTGGTGGAGGTGGTGGAACGGGCGGCCCGTCTGCTTGCCGTCGAATCCCCTAAGGTCACCCGCGCCCTTGCGGCGGAGGTGACAGCGGGAAACCTGGTCCGCGAAAGCATCGATGGGCAGGAGTGCGTCTTCGCCGCCGACCTGCACCGGGCGGAAGCGATGATCGCCGAGCGGCTTGCCTGGCTGGCTGCCGGCCGGACTCCCTGGGGCAGCCTGGATGTCGCCGCGGTCCTTGCCGCGCTTCAGGCGGCGGGCGGCCTTGTCCTAGCGGAAAGCCAGCGGCAGGCCCTGGCCATGGCGCTGTCGTCGAAGGTTCTGGTGATGACCGGCGGGCCCGGTGTCGGCAAGACCACCCTGGTCCAGGCCATCGTCGCTGCCCTATCGGGCCAGGGCATCACCCTGGCCCTGGCCGCCCCCACCGGCCGCGCCGCCAAGCGACTGGCGGAGGCGACGGGGCGGGAGGCGCAGACCCTGCACCGTCTTCTGGAGGCCGATCCGGCCGGCGGTTTCGGCCGGGGGGCGGACAACCCGCTGGACTTGGACCTGCTGGTGGTGGATGAGGCATCCATGCTGGATGTCCGGCTGATGGGCGCCCTGATGGCGGCCCTGCCGGCCCGGGCCGCCCTGCTGCTGGTGGGCGATGCCGATCAATTGCCCAGTGTCGGCGCTGGGCGGGTGCTGGCCGATATCCTGGCCGCTGGGACGATTCCGTCCGTGCGCCTGACGGAGGTGTTCCGACAGGCGGCCGAAAGCCGGATCGTCCAGGCCGCCCACCGGATCAATGCCGGTCTGCTGCCTGTCGGCGGACGCCCGGGGGAAGCGGGGGATTTCTTCCTGGTGGAGACGCGCAGCCCCGAGTCCTGCCTGGAGACGGTGCGCCGTCTGGTCGCCGACCGGATCCCCGCCGCCTTCGGCCTGGATCCGGTGCGCGATGTCCAGGTCCTCTGCCCCATGAACAAGGGCGCGCTGGGGGCACATGCCCTGAACACCGCGCTTCGCGACTGGCTGAACCCCGCCGCTGCCGGTGCCCGGCTGATCCGCGGCAGCACGGTCTTCGCCGTCGGCGACAAGGTCATGCAGGTGGAGAACGACCACGAGCGGGAAATCTACAACGGTGACCTCGGCATCATCACCGCCGTCGATACCGGGGCGGGGGCGGTGGAGGTGGATTTCGACGGTCGCGTCCTGCGCTGTGCCGGGGCGGAGCTGGACCGCCTGGTCCTGGCCTATGCCACCTCCATCCACAAGGCCCAGGGTTCGGAGTATCCGGCCGTGGTCATTCCGCTGTCGCGCCAGCACGGACCCATGTTGCAGCGCGCCCTGCTTTATACCGCCGTCACGCGGGGTCGGCGGCTGGTGGTGCTGGTGGGGGATCGGGACGCCCTGGCCCAAGCGGTCGCCGATATTCGCTGCCGCCCCCGCCGGTCCACCCTGGCGCGACGGCTGCGGGAGGTGGCGGCCCCATCCGCCTCGGCAGGGCAGGGGGTGTGCCTTGCCGCCTGACCCGCCGTCGCAGGCCCGCACGGATCGTCATGGCCCCTGCCCGATCATGCGTCTTCCGGATGGGCGGGGGCGGTTGTATATGACGGGCGGCTCCCGTCGACTATGGGCACCCGTGCCTGTGCCACCCCCATCCGTCATCTGGTCATCCCGTGAAGCGCAGCTATACCCGCAAGGAAGTGGAAGGACTGCTGGCTGCCCTGGAATCCCAGGCGCGGGAGGCCATGCGCTTGGCCAAGATGGCGGAGGAGGAGGCGGCGAAGGACAGCTTCCAGGCCTACAACGAGTTCCGCAACAAGGTCGGGGAATTCCGGGCTTTGTGCATCCTGATCGAGGGGCGGCTTCGCTCCATCGAAGGTGGCCGGGCCGACGACCTGCGGGAGGAATATGCCCGGCTGGATACGCTGATGCTGGGGGTACTGGTCCGGGCCAGCATGCGGTTCTTCTTCGTCCTGTCGGCCAAGACCATGCTGCCCATGGGGGCGCGGGACATCTTCATGTCGGAGCTGCGAAGCCTGCACGAGGCGGCGGAGAAGCTGAACCGCCCGGATTATGCGGACAAGCTGGGCGACAAGCTGAAGGGCGACCTGGAAACGGCGGAGCTGATCCTGGAAGAGATCATCCACAAGGCGCCCGCCCTGCTGCGATTCGGCTGATCCGGCCTACGCCCGGGGGCGTCGCTTGGGCGCTCTGTGCGGTCGGGCTGCCGGTGCGGTCGGGGCGGCTGTTGCCGATCGCCACGGTGCCATTTCGTGGCCGTCCCCCAATCTTTCCCGCCCCACCCCGAGCCGGAGCGCCCTGCCTGTGAGCCAGACCTACTGTGACATCGCCCCTGGCCATCCCTGGCATGGGCCCTATCACGATACCGAATACGGCTTCCCCCTGGAGGGGGAGTCGGCGTTGTTCGAGCGGCTGATCCTGGAGATCAACCAGGCGGGGCTGTCCTGGCTGACCATCCTGAAGAAGCGGGAGGATTTCCGCCGGGCCTATGACGGGTTCGATGTGGACCGGGTCGCCGCCTATGGGGCGGAGGATATCGCCCGGCTGCTGTCCGATGCGGGAATCATCCGGAACCGGCTGAAGGTGGAGGCGGCGATCCACAATGCCCGGGTGATCCAGGGGATGCGGGACAGCCATGGCGGGTTCCATGCCTGGCTGATGGCCCATTACCCGCGGGAGAAGGCGGAATGGCTGCGGCTGTTCAAGCGCACCTTCCGCTTCACGGGCGGGGAGATCGTCGGTGAATTCCTGATGAGTATCGGGCTGCTGCCGGGCGCCCATGCCCCGGGCTGCCCCGTCTATGACCATCTTCTGGCCCTGGGAGTCCCCTGGAGTCTGGTCGAAACGGCGGATCGGCGCTGAAGCGCTGCCCACAGGATAGGCATTTCCCAGCCCAGCACCTGTGCTTCTGCGCAAGATTTCGGCATTTGCTGAAAAATACGCCGAAAAAAATAGGCAAGCCCACAAACGGGCTTGCCTTGCCGAACAGGTCAGATCATTCTGATTTTCGTCAAGAGGGTTGGGCCCCTCTGGACAGACGCCTGGTGGCGATTCCTCCCTAAACTCAGGCCGCGTCGGGTGACTGGCGCGGTCTTTTTCTTTACGGGGGGCACTATAGGGGAGGTGTTTCCTCCCGTCACGCCCTTTTTGCCGATTTATGAGGCTTTCTGACCGGTTAGGGGCAGGCAAAAAGCCGTTTCTTCAGCACCGGCGCATAATCGCAGGCCCCGGCGGCCATATCAGAGAAGGCTGAACTTCAAGGTGAAAAGCCCGGCCAGCACCAGCACGGCCGGCCCCGCCTCCCGCCAGCGCCCGGCCAGGATCTTCACCGCGGCATAGGTGATGAAGCCGAAGGCGATGCCGTGGGCGATGGAATAGGTCAGCGGCATGGCCAGTGCCGTGACCACGGCGGGCGCCACCTCCGTCACATCCTCCCAGTTGATGTCCGCCAGGGCGCGGGTCATCAGGCAGGCGACATAGAGCAGGGCCGGGGCCGTGGCATAGGCGGGGATGTTGGCTGCCAGCGGGGACAGGAACAGGCAGACCAGGAACAGCCCGGCCACAACCAGGGCCGTCAGGCCGGTGCGCCCGCCCACATTGGTTCCAGCCGCACTTTCGATATAGCTGGTGACGGTGGAGGTGCCGAGGGCGGCCCCGGCCACGGTCGCCGTGCTGTCCGCCAGCAGGGCCTGGCGCAGGCGCGGCAACTTCCCGTCCGGGTCCAGAAGCCCGGCCCGGTGGGACACGCCTACCAGGGTGCCCGCCGTATCGAACAGGTCGATGAACAGGAAGGTGAAGATGATGGCGATCAGCCCGGCCTGGAGCGCGCCCGCGATGTCCAACTGGAACAGGGTCGGCGTCGGGTCGGGGGGAAGGGAGATGATCTGCCCGGAAAACGGGCTGATGCCCAGGGACATGCCGATGGTGGCCGTCACCAGTATGGCGATCACCACCGCCCCCGTCACCCGCCGTGCCACCAGCCCGGCAAGGAGTACGAATCCGCCGGCCGCCAGCAGGGCGGGCGGGGCGGTGACATCGCCGATGGTGACCAGGGTGACCGGGTGGTCCACGACGATCCCGGCATTCTGCAGGGCGATGATGCCCAGGAACAGGCCGATCCCGGCGCCGATGGCAAGTTTCAGGCTTTTCGGTATGGCGTTCACCACCCATTCCCGGACGGGCAGCAGGCTGAGCGCCAGGAAGATCACGCCCGACAGGAACACGGCACCCAGGGCCACTTGCCACGTGTATCCCATCTGCCCGACCACGGTGAACGCGAAATAGGCGTTCAGGCCCATGCCGGGGGCGAGTGCTATGGGGTAATTGGCGATCAGCCCCATCATGGCCGTGCCCAGGGCGGCGGCCAGGCAGGTGGCGACGAAGACCGCCCCCGCATCCATCCCCGTCGTCGCCAGGATCTGGGGATTGACGAAGACGATATAGGCCATGGTCAGGAAGGTGGTCACCCCGGCCAGCACCTCTGTCCGAAGGGTTGTTCCATTCTCCGTCAGCTTGAACCATCTTTCCAGCACGGGCGGTCACTCCGTCGGTGGGGGCTGCTGTCGCGCGATCGGGGGCGATTAATGCCAGTATTCAGCGGAAAACGCTGCTACGCCAGCGGCTTGGTGGCTGTTCTTGCGATTCTGTCCAGCCCAACCGGGGCGGAGGGGACAGTGCCCAGCGACCCCCGCGCCCCCAGCATCGTGGTGGACCGGGCGGTTTGCCGGGCCTTGCCACGCCATGTGCCGGCGCCGGATGTGGCCTATCAGCCGGGCGTGGATGGCCAAGGCCGCGCCGTGGCACCCGCCGATCTACCTGGCAGCGGTGGGGCGGCTGATACGGCGGCCGCCCTGGGGCTGGACCGGATCCAGATCGACCTGACCCGCGATCTGGCCGGCAGGTTCGGCATTCCCGTTGATAGTCTTTATCGGACGGAGGCCTATATCGGGCTGGTGACGGTGGAGAATGGGCGTGTCACGCTGAATGGCAATCCCCTGGGCCCCGCCGCGACGGAGGAACTGGTGCTGGTCTGCCGCCGCCAGGGCGGGTCCTGACCGGACCGCTCCTCGCCGGTGGTCAGGATGGGGCCGGGGGATCGGCGGACGGCTGGAGAACAGGGGGGGCAGTGGTGACGGCTGGTGAGCGGATGCCGCGGGCGGCGGCCAAGGCGGTGCTGAAGCGCCGGATCGATCAGGCCCTGGGCACCACCCGGGCCGATCTGGTGGTGAAGAACGCCCGCATGCTGAACGTCGCCACCGGGGAGATCGTCGAGACCGACATCGCCATCTGCGGCGATACGATCGTCGGCACCTATGACCGGTATGACGGGGTTCGGGAGATTGATGCCAAGGGCCGCTTCGCCGTGCCCGGCTTCATCGACACCCATGTGCATTGCGAGAGCACTTGCGTCGTGCCGGGGGAGTTCGAACGCTGCGTCCTGCCCCGGGGCACCACCACCGCCGTCTGCGACCCCCATGAGATCTGCAATGTCCTTGGCAACAAGGGCTTGCAGTATTTCCTTGATACATCGCTTCAGATGGTGATGGACCTGCGGGTGCAGTTGTCCAGCTGCGTGCCCGCCACCCATCTGGAAACTGCGGGCGCCCGGCTGACGGCCGATGACCTGGCCCGCCACCGTGACCATCCCCGGGTGATCGGCCTGGCGGAGTTCATGAACTTCCCCGGTGTTCTGTTCCAGGATGAGGAAACCCTGGATAAGCTCGCGGAATTCCACGGTGATCATGTGGACGGCCATTGTCCCCTGGTGACCGGCCGGGACCTGAACGCCTATCTTTCCTGCGGCATCCGCAACTGCCACGAATCCACCTCCCTGCCAGAGGCGCGGGAGAAACTGTCCAAGGGCATGCAGGTGCTGATCCGGGACGGCAGCGTGTCCAAGGATGTGAATGAGCTGGCGCCGCTGGTGGACATGACCACCAGCCCCTTTGTCAGTTTCTGCACAGATGACCGTAACCCCTTGGATATCGCGGAAGAAGGGCATCTGGATCACCTGATCCGCCGGACCATCCGCAGCGGCGGGGACATCACCGCCGTCTACCGCGCCGCCACCTGGTCCGCCGCCCGGCATTTCGGCATGACCGACCGCGGCCTGATCGCGCCGGGCCAGCGGGCGGACATCGTGCTGCTGGACGATCTGGCGGAATGCGCCGTGTCCCTGGTGATCACGGCCGGTCGGGTGGTGGAGGATGGGATCTTCGACGGCCGGGCCCTGCCGCCGCCCGTGGGGCTGGACAGCATCCGCCGCGGGCCCGTGCGGGCCGAGGATTTCGCCATCCCCGCCGGCGGTCCCACCACCCCCGTCATCGGCGTGCTGCCGGGCAAGATCCTGACGGAGGCGCAGGTGGACACGGTCCCCTATCGCGGCGGCCTGCGCCACGCCGATCCGGAGCGGGACATCCTGAAGATCTGCGTGGTCGAGCGGCACGGGAAGACCCGCAACATCGGCAAGGGCTTCACCCGCGGCTTCGGCTTCAAGGCCGGCGCATTGGCCAGTTCCGTCGGCCATGACAGCCACAATATCTGTGTCGTCGGTGCCGCCGATGCCGACATGGCCGTGGCCGTCAACCGCCTGATCGAGCTGGGCGGCGGCTTCGTCGCCGTGGTGGACGGGCGCGTGGTGGGCGAACTGGCCCTGCCCGTGGCCGGCCTGATGAGCCTGCTACCCCAGGAGGAAGTGGGCCACCAGCTGGAAACCCTGCGCGCCGCCGTCCGCGCCATGGGCTGCCCGCTCGCCGAACCCTTCCTGCAACTGGCCTTCCTACCCCTGCCGGTGATCCCGCACCTGAAGATCACCGACATGGGCCTGGTGGATGTGGACCGGTTCGAGCTTGTGGCGGCGTGATGGGGGGGGGGCAACATTCCCAGGTGCGGTGTGCGTGACCGTCGGGCCGCGCTCCGCTTACCCGACGCTCGGCCCCGGCGCGTAGGTCGGATCAGCGACCGAGCCGCGTAATCCGACGGATGCCATGTCGGTCCCCGGGATGTCGGGTTACGCTTCGCTAATCCGACCTACGGGGTCGTCCAACAATCATGATCCCGGGCCGTAGGTCGCATGGAGCGGAGCGGAATGCGACGGCGGGCGGTGTCGCAATCTTCTAGAAAAGTATTTAGGGAACTAGGTGGTCAATCTATCAACAAAAAACTACTCCCAAGTAATTACTGGAACTGGCAAGCCCGGAGAAACGTGTATATTAACAACTGTCCATTTCTTTCCGTTGACAAGCAATGTGTCTCCTATGGACAATTCATTAATTCTATTAATATGAACTGACTCACCTCTGCGCTGCACTGTGTACGGGGGTTTCGGCGCGAATTCAGAAGTCTGTGACATCATATGCTCCAATGGTCATTGTTCATTCACTATGCCGCGCAAAGTGATCAGGGAAAACACAAAACTTCTGCTATCGAGAAAATAATACTCTAGCATTTAGAATCAGCAGCAATGAAATTATTTTTGATAGAGTAGTCACGTCGCTAAATTTTTATTTTTGAGTGTGATTGCGTCTACATAAACCTCTCCTTTAGTTTGTGCCGCTCTGATCTTAACGTCTAGCATCTCAGAAAAAGTCATTCTTCCTTCAATTATATGAACAATGTCTTCTCCGTCAATCAAGATCATGTTTATCATTTTTCCGATTCTGAGGCTATCTACAGCTTGTCTTGAGAACCCATTGATCGATATGAAAATACCGCGGCCGTACATTTTGCCAAGTATCTTGCCGGCCATCTGATACAGTGCTTCATTACTGGCCCTAGCATCATGCCACTTGGCCTCGACAAGGTAATGCTCTCCTTCAAATTTAATTGCTCCGTCAATCTGCTCACTGCCTGTTCTGAAGCCAGCAGTCACCTCAAGTCCTGATAGTCGCGCTAGATTAATTAGGACTTTCTCAAGAGCATACCCTCTTTGCTGTGAGCTGATTGATCCTTTATATAAATCAAGAAACTTTTCTCTGGTTTCGGAAATTGTTTCAGTCGCCTGCGCTACGCGTTCTTGCTGTTGGCGTCTCTTCTTATCTTCCTCGCGGATCTTACTATCTCTTATTTCTTGTAGTTGCCTAAGATGCTGAAGAAGCCGATCAGCGTGGCCTCGATCAAGTTTCTTTAATTTATTAAAGTAATAATCAGGAAAATGATTCCATTCCGTTAACTGTTTTAGCATCGATCTGTATTGACCAAGCCCATTGTCTTCTCTTTTGTCAAGTGCGCCAAAAACCTTATCGATGATGGACGCTCTTGTATTTTGGATATCCTGCAAGTCATCTGCCTGCTTAAGGTCCGCGCTTGTGCATCCAACCCCTCGAAAGAAGCTAATAATTTCCTTCTTTGGCCAAATAATGGCAAGAATACAGTCCTTCATGCAGGCCTTAATGTCAGCCGGAAAGCTCATGTTTTTCCCTGCCTCTTGGAGCGCCTCGAATATAGAATTAGGGTGATCAAGGCTTGGTCTCGATTAATCGTACACCCTCGCTCCGACTTTCCGATACTGGAATGAATTCCATACCGGCCGACTCGAGCGTCTTCCAAATCGCCAGATACGAATCAGAGCCGACCGCCTTCCCCGCTTCCAAGCGCTGAACCGTGTTCTTGGACACGACAGCCCTATCGGCGAGGTCCTGCTGGGACCAGCCGAGAAGGGCGCGGGCGGCTCTGATTTGGCGGGGGGTGACTCCGGGCATGTGCCCATTGCCCCCGAAGCGGTGTCGCTTGTCGACAATCTGGGGCGAATGATCCATATTTGGTGCAAAAGGCATCATACATTGGCGTGGCCTACATTCGTATGCTGGCCGCGCAGTCAGGGTAAAGCGCTTCAATGCACACCACCCCCTTCACCGATGATTTCCACGTGGCCCTGGCGGCGGTCGCCTATCCCGAGCTGGGGGAGGTGGCGTGGGCGGCGGGGCGGGCGTTTGTGGCGCGGTGGCATCGCGGGGTCGGGACGGGGGCGGAGGCCGGGCCGCCCGCCTGGGCCGTGGTGGAACCCTGGATGTGGTGGCCGGGCATGGCGCGCCTGATCCGGGTGGAGAGGATCGGGGCGGGGCTGCACCTGGCCATGGCGGGGCCGGTGGCGCGCATCCTGGCGGAACTGGCCGATGGGGCCGATGGGGATAGGCCCGGGGTGCGGCTGGATTGGCCGGTCGATCCGCTGCCGCCCCGGCGCAAGGCCGTTCTGGGCGGCGTGGTCCAGGCGGCGGGCACGGCACGGCCGGTCCTGACCATGGCGGCGGGGCTGGCCATCATCGCCTTGCCCCTGGCCGATGGGGCGGTGGCGGCGGTGTTCCGGGATGGGCCGTAGGTCGCATGGAGCGGCGCGGAAGGCGACGGCGGGCGGTTTCGCAATGCGGGCTTCGCCCTTCTTGCGACCTACGGGTCGCGACGGTCCGGGGGGCATCCGGTGCCGTCGCCACCCCCTGGCGTGGCGCGGGCGGGCCGTGTATCCAGGCGCAGGGAACACG
This sequence comes from Pseudomonadota bacterium, assembly GCA_046045995.1. Classification (GTDB taxonomy): domain Bacteria; phylum Pseudomonadota; class Alphaproteobacteria; order Azospirillales; family Azospirillaceae; genus Indioceanicola. The sequence goes on from JBJOKR010000005.1 coordinate 53,336, forward strand.
GCCGGGAACGGGCATGGCGGGGGACATCCATATCTCCGATCCGATGGCGATGGCGGACACGGTGGGGGAGATCGAGCGGCGCTTCGGGGTGCGGCTGATCCCCCAACGGGTCGCCGTGTGCCGCAGTGTGGGCGACCTTTACACCCATGTGCTGGAAATGCTGGGGCCGGACGGGACGGGGCCGATCTGGGTCGGCGCCGGTGGCGTGGACCGGGTGGACCGGGATGCCGCCGCCGGGTCGGGGCGGGGCGTGGTGGTGGCGATCGGGGCGGGGGCGGCCCGAACCACGGCACCCGCCCGGCCGCGGGGGCCGCCGGATACGCCGACGCTGATGGCCCTGTGGCGCCTGCGCCAGGGGCTGTGCCGCCTTTACCCAAGGGCGGAGATCCAGGCCGATACGGTGCTGGATGCCCTGGACCCGGACCTGCGCCGGCCGGCCGGGCTGGCCCGTCTGGGCGATCTGGCGGGGATGGAGATGCCGGCGGCCCGGCTGCATCCGGCCTGGGGCATGGCCCTGGCGGTGCCGGGCCTGGGGCTGGCCTGGTACCTGGGCACCGGGCCGGGCATTATCCTGGGCGGGCTGATCGCCCTGCTGGGCCTGGTCTTCGGGGACATGGTGGCCGATCGGCTGCTGGCCGACCGCCTGGCCCGGCTTCCCCCCGCCATCCGGACGGTGGAGGATCTGGCCCGCACCGTCGGCCTGCTGAACATCGGCAGCCTGCGCCGGGAGGGCGGGCGCATTCCCGAACGCTTCCTCTGGGCGGCCTATGTGGATTGCCTGCGCACCGGCCTGCGCGTGGACGGGGACGTGGCGGCGGATCAGCGGTTCATCCTGCCGTGACGGGGCAGGGGGAGTGGGGTCCGCGGGTGGTGGTGAGGGGTAGGGTTGGGGTGGGCGGTGTGTCGGGCCGCGCTTTCGCTTGCCCGGCCTACGGGCCGACCATCATGCCGACCTGATTGATACCTGCGCGTCAGGGATCAGGCAGCGCCCGTGCGGGGCTGACGGGCGGCGAGGGCGAGTTGGAGCATTTTCGACTGCTCCTCGATCCGGCCTTCCAGGCGGCCCACACGCTCGGCAAGGGAGGCCATCCCGGTCTGCAGACCCCGCATATCCCCGCGCAAATCATGCACATCACGCTCCATCCGCCGATGAAGTTCCAGGATCAGGTCCAGTTTGGCGACCATTTCGGCTTCCCGCTCCAGGGCCATGGCGCTTCTCCCCACGCAACAGTTCCACTCTAGAGCATGTCGGCTGTCCCGTCCACCTGCGGTTACAACCCCGGCGGGTCAGGTGAGGAGGTTGATGATCCGGCCGCGATCGCCGGTGGCGAGGGGACGGTTGATCCCGTCCGGGGCGGCATAGGTCTGAAGCCGGGCGCGCCGTGCTTCTTCCGCCGGGGAGAGGATGCCTTGTGCCTCCTCCGGCCGGGCGGGGTCGATGCCGCGGCGGGCCAGGCTTTCATCGGCGCAGGTCCGGCAGGGATAGCCGTTGACGATCTTCATGCCTGCGTCCGGTGGGGCTGCGTCCGGCGGGGCCAGGTCCGGTTGGGCCCGGGGCGGTGCGGGGCGGCATACCTGCGCGACCCGGCGGCATGCTGCGCCCGGCCCCGGGCGGGGTCAAGCGCCCGGCCGCCCCTTGACCGGCCTGCGGGCGCGGCTTGCGGGCGGGGGTGGGCTGCCGCCACGGGCGTTGCCCTTCGCCGCCGCTGCCCCTAAAGTCCGCGGCGATTGCAAACCCCAGCACGACGAGTGCCGACCCATGCGCATGTCCGCCTTCTTCCTGCCAACCCTGAAAGAGACGCCGGCCGAGGCGCAGGTGATCAGCCATCGGCTGATGCTGCGCGCGGGCATGATCCGGCAGACCTCCGCCGGCATCTATGCCTGGCTGCCGCTGGGGTGGAAGGTGCTGCAGAAGGTCAGCCAGATCGTGCGGGAGGAGCAGGACCGCGCCGGGGCCCAGGAAATGCTGATGCCGACCATCCAGTCGGCCGATCTGTGGCGCCAGTCCGGCCGGTATGAGGCCTATGGCAAGGAGATGCTGCGCATCACCGACCGGCATGAGCGGGAAATGCTGTACGGCCCGACGAATGAGGAGATGATCACCGATATCGTCCGCGCCTTCGTCAAATCCTACAAGGATCTGCCCAAGAACCTGTACCATATCCAGTGGAAGTTCCGGGATGAGGTGCGGCCCCGTTTCGGCCTGATGCGGGGGCGGGAATTCCTGATGAAGGACAATTACTCCTTCGACCTGGACGTGGAAGGCGCGAAGCTGTCCTATCGCAAGATGTTCCTGGCTTACTTGCGAACCTTTGCCCGCATGGGCATCAAGGCCATTCCCATGCGCGCCGATACCGGGCCCATCGGCGGCGACCTGTCCCATGAATTCATCATCCTGGCCGAAACCGGCGAGTCCCAGGTCTTCTGCGACAAGCGCTGGCTGGAGATGGATGTGCTGGCCGATGATCCCGGCTATGGCGGGGACCTGAAGGATTTCTTCGACAAATACACCTCCGTCTATGCCGCGACGGAGGAGATGCACGATCCTGCCAAGGCCCCGGCGGATCTGGAGACCGCGCGCGGGATCGAGGTGGGGCACATCTTCTATTTCGGCACCAAGTATTCCGCCCCGATGGGCGCCGTCGTCGCCGGGCCCGACGGTCAGCCGGTGACGGTGGAGATGGGCAGCTACGGCATCGGCGTTTCCCGCGTCGTCGCCGCCATCATCGAGGCGAGCCATGACGACCACGGGATCATCTGGCCCGACCCGGTCGCCCCGTTCCAGGTGGCCCTGATCAACCTGAAGGCCGATGACGCGGAATGCACCCGCGTCTGCGACGATCTCTACGCCCGGCTCCAGGCCAAGGGGGTGGAGGTGGTCTATGACGACCGCAACGAGCGGCCGGGTGCCAAGTTCGCCGATATGGACCTGATCGGCATTCCCTGGCAGCTGACCATCGGCCCCCGCGGCCTGAAGAACGGCGTGGTCGAGGTCAAGCGCCGCGCCACCGGGGAGAAGCTGGAACTGTCCCTGGAGGACGCGCTGGCGAAGGTGGCGGGCTGACTCCCCTCCGGCCCCCGTCCTCTCTCCATCGAAGCGCTGATCCCCTCTCCCCACCGAGGGAGAGGGAGGGGCCCGCCGCGCAGCGGTGGGAGGGTGAGGGGGCAGCCGCACCGGCACCGCCGATGGAACCATCATGCAACGCCTGATCTCCCTGTTCCGCGATTATCCCCTCGGCGTCTGGCTGTTGCTGGGCGGGGTTTTGATGCTGCGGACGGGCTACATGGTGGCGCCGTTCCTGACCCTGTTCCTGACGGAGGCGCGGGGGCTGTCGCCCGACCGCGCGGGCATCATCCTGTCCGGCTATGGTGCCGGTGCCATCCTGGGCAGCATCCTGGGCGGGGTTCTGGCCGACCGGCTGGGCCGCCGCCCGGCCATGCTGGTCAGCCTGTTCGGGGCCGGGTGCCTGTTCCCGCTGGGGCCCTTCATCGACAATCCCTGGGCACTGGCCTTCGGCCTGTTCTGCACCGGCATCTTCGCCGACATCTACCGCCCCGCCGCCATGGCCGCGATGGCCGACATGGTGGCGGAGGATCGGCGGGTGAAGGTCTATGCCCTGAACTACTGGGTCGCCAATATCGGCAGTGCCGCGGCCCCGGTGCTGGGCGGGATCCTGGCCGGGTTCGGCTTCGCCGCCCTGTTCATCGCCAATGGCGGGATCATCCTGGCCTATGGCGTGATCGTGCTGCTGCTGTTCCGGGAACCGCCGCGGGTGGTGGAGACGGCACCCGGCACTACAGTCAGCAGCCCCTGGTCGGTGCTGCGCGATCCGGTGGTCTGGACTGTGTCCGGCGGATCGATCCTGACCGCCATCCTGTTCTTCCAGTCCTATGCCATGCTGCCGCTGGAGATGCGGGCGGACGGCCTGTCCAAGACCGATTACGGCATGGTGATCGCGCTGAACGGCCTGACCGTCGTCGCCCTGTCCCTGCCTATCGCCCATCATGTGGCCAAGGTCGATCCGCGCCTGGCGCTGGCCGTGGGGGCCCTGTTCTTTGGCGGGGGCATGGCCCTGACCGGGCTGGCGGATACGCTGGTCCTCTATGCCCTGACAATCATGGTCTGGACCATCGGGGAAATCATTATCAGCCCTATCGCCCCGACCCTGCTGGCCAAGGCAGCCCCGCCCGGGCAGCGGGCCCTGTACCAGGGGACGCTGACGGCCAGTTGGGGCTGGTCCTCCCTGATCGCGCCGGCGGCGGGGGGCGCGCTTTATGCCCGGGATCCGGATCTGCTGTGGCTGGCCTGCGCCGGCCTGGGCATCGCCGCCGCCATCATCTTCGCCTGCACACCCCGGCAGCGGGGTTAGGGGAGGGCGCAGAGAAGTGCGCGGGGGAGGGACTCGACAACCGGCACCCCCGCTGCCAGACTCCAGTGCAGCCGATGCGATTCCGGGAGGAAACCGATGTCCCTGATCGATTTCAGCCACCTGACCCGCGAGGAACGCCTGCAACTCATTGAGGAGCTGTGGGACAGCCTTGATGAGGAAGAGGACCCGCCCGACCTGACCCCTGCCCAGCGGGCGGAACTGGACCGCAGGCTGGCGACCCTTGACCAGGATGCGGCGGGAGGCCGGTCGTGGGAAGAAGTGCGGGCCGAACTCAAGGCGCGATACCTGTGACCTTGCCCGTGATCCTGACCCGCGTTGCCGAAAGGGAAGTAGCCGACGCTCTGGTTTGGTACGGTGACCGGTCGGATCAGGCAACAAGGTCCTTTATGGACGAGCTTGACTCTCTGCTCCGGCGGATGGCCGAACGCCCTTTGCAGTTCCCGCCGATCGCCGGACCTTCGATCCGCCGCGCGTCATTCCGACGTTTTCCCTATTTTCTATTGTTCAGGCTCGGCGTTGTCCGGATTGATGTCTTCGCCTGCTTTCATACGTCGCGTGATCCTGCCCAATGGCAAGCGCGTATTCAGAGGATGTGAATCGATGTCGGGTGGATTGGCTGGACGGACAGCAAGCGGGCCGCCATAGTCCCGCCGCGAGCGGTCGCTACACCGCATTCATCACCGGCATCCTGTCTGTCCCCAGCCTGACCATACCCCCATGATCTTCACCCCCTTCGAACGCCTTGTGGCGATGCGCTATCTCCGCGCCCGGCGGCGGGAGGGGGCGGTGTCGGTGATTGCGGGGTTTTCCTTCCTGGGCATCGCGCTGGGGGTGGCGACGCTGATCATCGTCATGAGCGTGATGAACGGCTTCCGGGCGGAGATGATCGCCCGCATCCAGGGCATCAATGCCCATGCCGTCATCACCGCGCAGACGGGGCCGCTGCCCGACTGGCAGCCGGTAGTGGAGCGGCTTCGCGGCATCCCGGGCGTCATCGCCGCCATGCCGGTGGTGGAGGGCCAAGCCCTGGTGGGGATGGACGGGCGGGCGACCGGGGCGCAGATCCGCGCCCTTTTAGCCGATGATTTCAGCCGCCGGCCCATCGTTTCCACCGCGGTCATGTCCGGCCTGCCACAGTTGAGCGCGGATGGGGCGGCCATCGGCATCGGCCTTA
>JBJOKR010000006.1:0-58176 GCA_046045995.1 Pseudomonadota bacterium
TCGGCCTGATCGTCTTGCTCCAACTCGTCTTCACCTATGCCCCGCCCTTGCGCTTCCTGTTCGAAACGGTGCCCCTGGCCGCCGCGGACTGGGCCCCGATGGCCGGGCTGGCGCTGGGCCTGTTCCTGCTGGTGGAAGGGGAGAAGGCGGTCCGGGCGATGGCGGGGCGGAAGGGGGGGTAGGTCGCTGCGAGGACCGAAGGTCCGAGGGGCGACGGTTCGTCGCGGTCATGTGCCCGGGATGTGTCGGATTACGCTTCGCTAATCCGACCTACGGGGTGGCACCGGCAGCCCCCACCCTCACGCATCCACCCCGGTGGCGGCGGTGCCGTAGCGGGCGCGGGCCTGGGCGAAGCGGCCGAGGAAGCGGTCCCAGGCCCCGGTCAGGCGGGCGATCTGGCCGGTGGCGGTGGCAAGGTCGCCGATCCGGGCGGCCTGTTCCACCACGCCCAGGATCTCCCCCATCTCCCGCGCGCCCACGCCGTTGCTGGCGCCCTTGGCGGCATGGGCGGCGTGGCGGGCGGCCAGGCCGTCGCCGGTGGCCAGCGCCGCCTCCAACGCGGCCAGCAGCGGCTCGGTCGAGCTGCGGTACAGGTCCAGCATCTCCACCGCCCGCTCGTCCAGGGTGCCGAACACCTCCTCCAGCCGGGTCAGGTCCAGCACGCGCAGGTCGCTGGTGGTGTCCCCGGCCAGATCGATGGGCAGGACGAACCGGTCCAGCAGGGCATCGATGCCGGACAGGGCGGCTTCCCCCACCGCTGGGGCGTGGCGCGGGTTGCCGCCTACCGGGCCCGTCCCGCCTTCCGAACCGGTCGCTTCCGGCCCGACCGGACGACGCAGGGCGGCGGCGGCGGGCAGGTGGGTGCGGATGGCCTGGTCCAGTTCCCGCAGGTCCACCGGCTTCACAAGGTAGGCGTCCATGCCCGAATCCAGGCAACGCTGCTGGGTGCCCTGGATGGCGTCGGCGGTCAGGGCCACCACCGGCAGGCGCGGCCGCCCCTCCGTCCGTTCCCGGTGGCGCAGGCGACGGGTCAGCTCATACCCGTCCATCACCGGCATGTGGCAGTCGGTCAGCAGCAGGCCGTAGGGCTGTTCGGCCAGGGCGGCCAGCGCCTCCTCCCCGTTGCCGACGGCATCCGCGGCCACACCCAGCCGTTCCAGCTGGCGGCGGACGACGACGCGGTTGGTGGGGTTGTCCTCCACGATCAGGACCAGGGCGCCGGCGGCCAGCGCCTCCTCCGTCGACGGAAGGGCCCAGGTGGGCAGGGCGCTGTCCGCCCCCTCCTCCTCCTGGGGCAGCGGAATGCCGCCGGCGGCGGCGATGGCGCGCCAGAACCGGCCGCGGCGGATGGGCCGGGCCAGCACCGTGTCCAGGGCGGTCGCCCCGCCCGTGCCGGAACCGTAGCTGCCCCCGCCCAGGCAGATGCGGACCGTGTCCGGCATCAGCCCGGCCAACGCCACCAGCAGGTCCTTGCCCGCCCCGGACCAGGCCTGGGCGTCCACCACCGCCACATCGGGATCGGGCCCGTCGGCGGGCACCAGTTCCGGCTGGCCATCCGCCCCGCCAGGATCCACCAGGGGTACCGGCACCGCCTCCAGCGCGGTCAGGTAGCGGGACAGGATGGCCGTCAGGTGCGGATCGTCGGTGGCGATGCCCACACGCAGGCCCGCTAGGGCCGGCCGCTCCGTCCCGCGGGAAGGGATGGCGGGCAGGGGCACCACCACCTCGAAGGTGGCCCCCTCGCCCAAGGTGCTGTCCACCTGGATCGTGCCGTCCATCAGGGCCACCAGCCGGCGGCTGATGGACAGGCCCAGGCCTGTGCCGCCGAACCGGCGGGATGTGCTGGCATCGGCCTGGGCGAAGGGCTGGAACAGCCGGGCCGTCTGCTCCGCCGTGAGGCCGATGCCCGTATCGGAAACGCGGAAGCGCACGCGATCGCCCTCCGCCGGTTCCGCCGACACGGCCACGCGCCCGGCTTCCGTGAATTTCAGGGCATTGCCCGCCAGGTTGACCAGAACCTGGCGCAGGCGGACCGGATCGCCCAACACCCGGTCGGGCAGGGCGGGATCGACGAACACGTCGAAGGCAAGCCCCTTGTCCGCCGCCCGCAGGGCCAGCAGGTCGCCCACCCCCTCCACCATCTCCGCCAGGTTCATCTCCACCCGCTCCAGCTCCAGGTGGCCCGCCTCGATCTTGGAGAAATCCAGGATGTCGTTGATGATGGTCAGCAGGGCCCGGGCGGATTCGCAGATGATCCGCACCATCGTCGCCTGGTCCTTGGACAGCATCGTCTGTTGCAGCAGGTCGCCCATGGCGACCACGCCGTTCATGGGTGTGCGGATCTCATGGCTCATGGTGGCCAGGAACAGGGATTTGGCGCGGGTCGCCTGCTCCGCCTGGTCGCGGGCCTCCAGCAGTTCGGCCTGGATGCGCTTCAGCTCGGTGATGTCGGTATAGGTCAGGACGGCCCCGCCATCCGGCACCCGGCGGCCCTGCATCAGCAGGATGGTGCCGTTGGCCATCATCCGCTCGCCGGAGACGACACCGCTCCCCCCCTCCAGCAGTCGGCGCAGCCGGTCCAGCGTCGTCTCCTCATCCTGGCCGCCGCGGGTGGAGTCGAACCGGGCCAGATCGGTGATGGGGCGGCCGATGGCCAGCATCTCCGGCGGGCCGTCCCACAGCTCCAGCGCCCGGTCGTTGACCAGTTGGATCCGCAGGTCCCGGTCGATCATCAGCATGCCACTGGGCATGGCGGTCAGGGCCGCCTGAAGCTCGGTGGTCTTGCGGGCCAGCTCCGTCTCCGCCTCCACCTCGCGGGTGACGTCGGCGACGACGCACTGGACGGCCGGCCTCCCCATCCAGTCCACCACCCGCTCGGTCAGGTCCAGCCAGATCATGGATCCGTCGACGCGGCGGGAGTGCACGCGGTGGCGCCGCACCTCCTTCCCGGTCAGCAGCCGGTCGTAATGTCCCCTTGCCTCCGGCCATTTCGCTTCCGGAATGGCAGCCAGAAGGCTGGGCTGTTGCATCAGCGCCGCCGCAGAAGGATGGCCCAGCATCCGGGCAAAGGTGTCGTTGCTGAAGACGATCTCGAATTCCCGGTGGATGTAGATGCCGACCAGGGCGCCTTCCACCAGATCACGGAACCGCCGCTCACTCTCCGTCAGGGCGCGCTCGCGGGCGGAGATGGTGTCCACGAACCAGGACAGCGCCTCCCCGATATCGGTGATCTCATCATTGCCGGTGACCGGCATGGTGGCCGGCCGTCCCCCCAGCCGGGCCAGAACGGCGGTGGACAGCGCCTCCAGCCGTCCGGTCAGGAACAGCCGGAACCAGCCGAAGACCCCCGCCGCCAGCAGCACGGAGATGACGACGATGGCCAGCACCAGCCGGCGTTCCTGGTCCAGCAGGGCGCCGATGCGGTCGCCGTCGTCCCGGGCCTCGGCGTTCACGGTGCGGAAGATTTCCCGCGCCGCATATTCCACCCCCTCCACCAGAAGGCGGGTCTGGTTGCGGATGGCGGTGGCCCGCGCATCGGCCTGCAACCGTTCCTCCACCGCATCGAACAGGCTGGTGGCGGCGGCAGAGGTGGCGGCGGCAGAGGTGGCAGGGGCGCTGGTGGGTGCCGCCGGGGTCGGCCCGCCCAGCACCACCGCCCGCATGGCGGCCACCTTCTCCGTCAGCGGTGTGCGCAGGTCGGGCGGCAGGGTGGCAGCGATGCCCCCCAGGTCGTCCAGGGCCGCCGCCGCCTCTACCCGGCGGGCGCGGATCTGGTTCAGGCGGCTGATCCGCGGCACTTCCGCCAGATCGGCCAGCAGGGTCGCCAGTCCGCGCTCGAACGCGGCCAGTCTTCCCGCCGCCCCCTCCGGAATGACGGGTTCGCCGCCCGCCCGTTCAAGCAGGCGGGACAGGGCGTCCAGGGCGGTGGCGATATCCGCCTGCGCCTCGATCCGGCGCTCCACATGGCGGTCCAGCTCGGCCACGGCGGTCTGAAGGTTGGTGGTGGATGTCTCCACCTCCGTCAGCAGGCGCTGCCACATCTCGGCATCGCCGCCCGATACGTCGCTCAGGGCTCGACGCCGCTCCGCGATCAGTTCGGACTGGCGGACCAGGGCGGTCCGGGCCACCCGCCGTTCCGCCTGCGATCCCGCCTCCGCCAGGGGGGGGACCAGGGCCAGGAACTGCTGGACCGTGCCCGTCAGTTCCGCCGACGCGGTGATCCGCGGCAAGGTCTGGCGGGTCATCCCCGTCATCTCCCGCTCCACCGCCGTGAAGGCGACGAAGGAAAGGCCGCCCGACAGAAGGACGAATCCGGCCATGGCGACCAGCCCCGCCGTCACCCGGGCGGTAATGCCGCGCCGCCGCGGCCGGGTCGCCGCCGCCCGGAGCGGGGTTGCCCCGGTATCCCCGGGGCTGTCGGCGCTGGTGGTATCCATCGGGGGGCGGTCGTTCCAGGCGGCTGGGGCGTCAGGCGGGCAGGTTTGCGTCGGGAGAGGGGCGGCGTCGGGAAAAAGGGGCAACACGCCCAGGCTGTCGGACGATACCATGGCGGCCCGGTCCCGTCACCGGTCCCCCCGTCCCCGGTTCCCTGCTTACCAGGCCCTCCTTAGCGGTCGTCCAACTCCCCCGCGGCCGGGCCCAGACGGATCCGGCCTTCCACCACCGGGGCCACGGTGCCGCGGTCGCGCAGCACACGGGTGATGACGGTGGACACGATGTCGCCGGGCAGTTCCTCCGGCGGGACGGGCCCGCGCAGCATGGCGTAGCCGTCCCCCCCGGCCGCCAGGAAGTCCGGCACGGCCAGGGTGTAGCGCGCATCGTCCACGACCGGCCGGCCGGCGACGGTCAGCGTCGCCACGCGATGGCCCGGCGGGGCGGTCGGGTCCAGCGCCACCCGCGCGCCGGACAGATGGGGGAACCGGCCCAGCATGGCCGGGGGATCGCTGAAACCATGTTCCAGGGCGGCCCGCAGTTGGGCACCTGTCACCGTCATCGTGACCAGCCGGTTGCGGAAGGGCAGGGCCCGCAGCAGATCACCCCGGGTCAGGATGTGGCCGGGCTGGAAGGTGCGGTTGCCGCGGATCTGGCCGCCGTTGACGATGGCCACATCGGCGCCGGTGGCGCTGCGGGCGGCATCGGCCAGCAGGTTGGCGAAGGCGTTCTCCCCCATGCGGACCGCCACCTCCGTCATGTCCATGGCGGTTGCCACCCGCACCACGGGCAGGTCCATCAGCCCCGCCAGCCGGGCTAGATAGGTTTCCACCCGGGCCATGATCTCCGGATCGGGAGGTGCGGCCTGCCTGTCGATCAGCCGGACGGAGGCTGTCCAGGCAGGGCCCGCCGCCTCCTCCCCCTCATCCGCCGCCTCCGTCGCCAGGGGCAGGACCAGGTCCACCGCGGCCATGGGCGCGTCGTTTCCGCCCAGGGTCACGGTAACCACCGCCCCGGCCCGGCTGACCGTGGGCGGGGCGGCGGCCCGGTCCAGGCGCAGGACGATATCCGCCCCGCCATCCCGGGCCAGGGCCGTGTCCAGGGCGGGATCGCCCATGTGCCGTGTCAGCAGCACGACCAGCGCCGCACCCTCCCGCCGCAGCCGCCCGGCCGCCGCCCGCACCGCCGCGATCGGCTCCACGATGCGCAGGGGCCGGGCGTTCGAGATTTCGGACGTGCGCGGGGGAAGGGCGCTGACCACCCCGATGCGGACCCCGCCGGTCTGGAGCATCACCCCGCTCTCCAGCCCCTCCGGCGGCCCGTCCCCCTCCGCCGACAGCAGGTTGGTGGTGACGAAGGGAAAGCTTGCCTCCCCCGCCCGGATCGACAGCGCATCCTTGCCGTTGTTCAACTCCCGCGGCTGCACGGCCATGGCATCCGCCTCGATCCCGTTCAGCAGGTCGATCAGATGGGCCCCCTGGTCGAAGGCGGATAGCAAGCCGGTGGACAGGGTATCGCCCCCATGCAGCAGCAGCGTGGGCGCATGGGCCCGTTCCTGCTTCGCCACCGTCGCCACACGGGCCAGCGCCGCCGCCTTTTCTCCGTTCCCGTTTCCGGCCTCGATATCGGGGGAACTGCCGACCAGCAGCAGGGTCAACCGCCGCGCATCCCCCTCCACCGCCACAGCGGCGGAGGACGCCGAAAGCGCCAAGGCAACCGCCAACGCCAAGGCAGCTCCCAGGATCGTCACCGGTCTCCGATCGATGGCCGGGATCAGGCGGGTCAGGGCACGGCTGATCGGGCGGGAAAGGGGCGGCATGGGTCCTGGCATCCGTGGGCGCGGGGGGATGATAGGCCCGGGCACGGCGCCGCTTCAACCGATATGCCTTCCGCCCGGCCCAAGCCCCCATCCCGGTCCGACCGGCGGCGGATCGCAGGGCGGGAGTCGCAGAATGCGACGGAGCCGGGCCCCCGTCTCAGATCACGACGGGGCTGGGGGCGTGCGGTCTGGCGGATGTCAGGAATTACAAGGGGTTGGGCTGTTTCTTGGGATTGATTTGGTCTGGTACCGGGCTTGCGTGTCAACACGGCATGAACAACCCCCGGCGGGAGACCAGCCATGACCACCAATGATCCGTCCCCCCGTTCCCCCCTTGTCGAGGATGGGCTGAGCGAGGCCATGCGTTTTGCCCTGGGCGTGGTCGAAACCATGGGCAACCACGGCCTGACCGCCGTGCCGGTGAAGCCCAGCCGGGACATGGTGCTGGCCGGGGCCCGCGCCGGCGGCATCAGCGTGGAAACCGCCTGGCAGGTCTACACCGCCATGATCCGCGCCGCGGATTGAGGGCAGGGGGGACCGGGGATGGGGCGACTGCGGCGGCCCCGCCCCGTTCCCTGGCCCGGTTTCACCACGGGGGCACGGGGGGCACAGGGTTCCACGGGGATTTCTGTGTGGGTGGAGAGACCGCTTTCAACACGGCGTTGGGGCGGACGGGCGGATCACGGCGGGGTTTCGCCGTCTCCCATCCAGCGCCGCAGGCAGTAGTGTCTAATGCGCTTCGCGCGGTTTGGACACCAAGGGACACCAAGGGCACCAAGATCACCAAGGGCCCCCCCCGGCACCCGCCGTGAAACGCTGTGCCGCCGTGTCGCCGTGGTGAAACAGGCTTTCACAGCAGGGCTATGTTCCCGGTAACCGCCCCGGCCCGGCCACGCGCGCCTTGGTGACCTTGGTGTTCTTGGTGTCCAACCCCGCGCGAAGCGCGCCGGACACTTATCGCCTGCGGCGCTGGACAGCGAAGGCGAAGACCCCGCCCCCTCCGCCCGCACCGAAACCCCCGTGAAGCCCCGTGGACCCCATGCCCCCGTGGTGGGAAAAGCACTCTCCAACACCCGAAAACCCCAAAGCAGGCATCACACCGGCCGGAACCGGCCGCCCAGGCGGTAGCGGCTGCCGGGGTAGCGGAATTCCACCAGGGAGACGACGCGCGGTCCCATCCAGGTGCGCCGTGACAGGCGCAGCAGCGGTTCGCCCATGGTCATCTCCAGCAGGCGGGCGGTGCGGGCATCGGCGCATCCGGCTTCCACCACATGCTCCACCTCCGACACGGGCACCGTGTCCAACAGGTGGCGGGACGGGGTGGTACGGCTGAAATCCACGGCCAGGTAGCCGGGTGCCGCCGCTGGCAGGACCCAGCGGTCCTCCATCTGTAGCGGGCGCCCGTTCTCCCGGTGCAGAAGCAGGGAGCGGTAGAGCATGGTCCCCGGCGCCAGGTCGAAGGCGGCCGCGATCTCCGCCGGTGCCTCCTCCTCCCCCAGGTGCAGAAGATCGGCGCTGTGCCTCCCCCCGCGTTCCCGTATCTCCTCCGCGATATCGCGCAGTTCCAGCACGGTGCCCACGGGCTTGGCCGGGGCGACGAAGGTGCCGACCCCGGCCGTGCGGGTCAGCCGCCCCTCCGCCGTCAGTTCCCGCAGGGCGCGGTTGGCGGTCATCCGGCTGACGCCCAGGGCCGCCACCAACTCATGCTCCGACGGGACCCGGTCGCCGGGGCGCAGGGCACCGGCGGCGATCCGGTCCAGCACATAGGCCTTCACCTGCTGGTAGCGGGGGGCGGCCCCGCCCGCCGGTTCCCCCGTTGTCGCCGTTGTGATCGCCGCCGCCATCGCCGCCCCGTCCGCCACGCGCTTTCCCCCGCCCCCTACCTCACCGCCGCAAGATAGTCGAGCGTGCTGCCGTTGCAACCATCGGCGCAAGGGGTTGGGACGCCCCCTTGCATGCTACCGCCGCCCGGCCCCAGGGTGTCGCGGGGCGATGGCGGACGGGGATCATGGAAAAGCGGCTGTTCCTGGATCTGGACGGGGTGTTGGCGGATTTCGACCGGGGGGTGGAGACGGTGACCGGGCGTCGGCCGGATCAGCTGTCCACCCAGGAGATGTGGACCGCCCTGTCCCGGGCGCCGGATTTCTTCGCCACCCTTCATCTGATGCGGGATGCGCAGGCGCTGTGGGATCATTGCCGTCCGCACCGGCCTGTGATCCTGACCGGGTTGCCGCTGGGGCGCTGGGCCGAACCGCAGAAGCGGCGCTGGGTCGCCGCCATGCTGGGAGCGGAGGTGGAGGTGATCACCTGCATGGCCCGGGACAAACCCCGCTGGTCCGCCCCCGGCCATATCCTGGTGGATGACCGGGAGAAGGCCCGGGAAGGGTGGGAGGGGAAGGGCGGCACCTTCATCCTGCACCGCACCACCGCCGCCACCATCGCCGCGCTGACGGCGCTGGGGTTCTAAAGGCGTCAGCCCTTGGGGCAGTCTTTGGGGCAGTCTTTGGGGCAGTCTTTGGGTCAGCCCTTGGGAATGACACCGCAAGCAATGCGGTCACCGCTGTCCCCGGCAGGGTCGGAGCGATGATCGTCGGCGCGGGCATGGACAACGATCGCGGTGCCGTCGCGGTCATGGACCCCGGGCGGGTTCGCCTCGGCGGGGCCGAACCCGGCGCGGCCCGTCAGCATCTCGAACTTCGCCACGCCGTCGCCGGACACCCAGAAATTCGGCAGATCCCCGGCATGGGACCCTGCGGCCTGGGCGACACCGTGGCTGTGGCCGGACGGGTTCCAGTGCCCACCTGCCGCCTTGAAATCCGGGGTGCAGGCCCCGGCCTCATGCAGGTGGATCGCCTTCCACCCGGCGGGCAGCCCCTCCAACTCCCCCCGCAGCAGCAGGCCGTGGGGGGTGGGGGTCAGGGTCACCGTGCCCACATCCTGCCCGTCGGCCGAACGCAGGGGGACGGAAATCGGCGCGGCCGGTGACGCGGCCTGCTGCGCCGGAGCCGGGCCGGCGATCAGCGTGTAAGCCAGGATGGAAGCCAGGATGAAAGCCACGGTGTGGGGCGGGACCATCGTGCGCATCGGGCACCTCCGTCGGGGATTTTCCCTGACAACGGTCGGGCGCCGGGTCTGTCACGCGGGCATGGTCCGCCCCGGCGGTGCGGCACTTTCCGCCCGGGGCAGGATCAGGGCGCGCACCGTCGTTTCCATCCGCCGTCCGCCCCCCAGCTCCCCCCGCGGGGCCAGGTCCCACACCCACTCCGCCCCCGCCGGCAGGGTCAGGCCGAACAACGGGTCGGCGCGGGACAGCAACCGCCCGTCCCGGCCATAGGTCCGGCGCTCCACATCGGTGATCAGCAGGGCGGGGCAGGGGAAGGCGGCCAGATGATCCAGATGGGCCTGCACGATGGCCCGGCCCAGCTCCCGCCGCCCCGCCTCCGTCAGGTCCGGCAGCGCCTCCAGCGGCAGCAGGGGAAGCTGGGACAGCAGGTTGACAGACACGACCAGCCCCAAGTCGCGCCGGTCAAGGAAGGCGGTGCAGCCGGGTGGCGGTAGATCGGTGGTTTCACGTTTTCCGGCCGCCGCCAGGGCATCGGCCAGCCCGGTCAGTTCCACCCGCGCCAGCCTGATGGCCGGGTTGCGGGCGGCCATCGCCCGGGCGGCGGGGGGGAAGGCGGCATCGGCCAGCACCACCCGCCGGAAGAGGCCCGCCAGTTCCCCCACCGGCACATCCAGGCAAGGCCCGGCCCCCAGCACCAGGACGCTGCCCTGCCGCCGGTCGCTGCCCAGCCCCATGGCGGCGGCCAGGATCTCCCGCCTGGTGCGGGCCTGATGGGGTGCCCAGGCGGCGGCACAGCGCCGGGCCCGGGCCGCGCAGGCCACCGCCGCATGGGCATAGCCCAACCGCCGCCAGGGCCGGGGGCAATCGGTGCGCAGGCTGTCGATCCATTCGCGCAGCATGACGCGCCGGGACCCCCCGCTCAGGCCGCCTTGGCACCCGCCGCCGGTTCGGCCGTGTCCGGGTCGTAGTTCAGGTTGGGGGACAGCCAGCGTTCCATGGTGGCCAGGTCCATGCCCTTGCGCCGGGCGTAATCGGCCACCTGGTCCCGTTCCACCTTGCCCACGCCGAAATACTTCGCGTCCGGATGGGCGATGTACCAGCCGGACACCGCCGCCGTCGGCATCATGGCGAAGCTTTCGGTCAGGGTCAGCCCGGCATGGGTGGGTGCTTCCAGCAGGCTGAACAGGGTCGCCTTCTCCGTATGGTCGGGGCAGGCGGGATAGCCCGGGGCGGGGCGGATGCCGCGGTATTCCTCGGCGATCAGCTGCTCATTCGTCAGCTCCTCCCCGGCGGCATAGCCCCAGAACTCGGTGCGCACCCGCTCATGCATCCGCTCGGCGAAGGCTTCGGCCAGCCGGTCGCCCAGGGCCTTCAGCAGGATGGAGCTGTAATCGTCCCCCGCCGCCTCGAACGCCTTCGCCCGCTCATCCAGCCCGTGGCCGGTGGTGACGGCGAAAGCACCGAACCAATCCGCAACGCCGGTCGCCTTCGGTGCCACGAAATCGGCCAGGCTCAGGTGCGCGCGTTCCCGGCTCGCCTCCCGCGCCATCTGCTGGCGCAGCATCGGCAGCCGGGCCAGCACCGTGTCCCGCCCCTCATCGGTGTACAGCTCGATATCGTCGCCCATGCTGTTGGCGGGGAACAGGCCGACCACGCCCCGGGCCGTCAGCCACTTCTCCCCCACGATCCGCTGCAGCATGGATTGGGCATCGGCGAACAGGCTGCGCGCCGTCTCCCCCACCACGGCATCGTCCAGGATGGCGGGGTAGTTGCCGTGCAGCTCCCAGGCCTGGAAGAAGGGCTTCCAGTCGATGCGGGCGACCAGTTCGGCCAGATCGTAATCGTCGAACACGGTCAGACCGGGTGTGCGCGGCCGCGGGGCGTCATACCCGGCCCAGTCCAGCTTCGCCGCATTGGCCCTTGCGTCGGCGAAGGGAAGGCGCTGGCGCCCGGCCTGGCCACGGGCATGGGCGTCGCGCATGCGGGCGTAATCGGCCTTCACCCCGGCGACGAAGCCCGGGCCATTGTCCTTGGACAGCAGGTTCTGGGCCACGCCCACGGCGCGGGAGGCATCGATCACATGCACGATTGCGCCGTGGTAGTTCGGATCGATCTTCACCGCGGTGTGGACCTTGGACGTGGTCGCCCCACCGATCAGCAGGGGGATGTCAAACCCCTCCCGCTCCATCTCCTTGGCCACATAGACCATTTCGTCCAGGGACGGGGTGATCAGGCCGGACAGGCCGATGATGTCCACCTTGTGCTTCTTCGCCTCATCCAGGATCCTGGCCGTGGGCACCATCACGCCCAGGTCGATGACCTCGAAGTTGTTGCACTGGAGGACGACGCCGACGATGTTCTTGCCGATGTCGTGGACATCGCCCTTCACGGTCGCCATCAGCACCCGCCCCGCCGTTTCGGCCGGGCCCCCGCCCTCCTTCTCCGCCTCGATGAAGGGCAGCAGCCAGGCCACGGCCTTCTTCATGACGCGGGCGGATTTCACCACCTGGGGCAGGAACATCTTGCCCGCACCGAACAGGTCGCCGACCACGTTCATGCCGTCCATCAGCGGGCCTTCGATGACATGCAGGGGCCGGGCCACCTGAAGCCGCGCCTCCTCCACATCCCCGGTGATGAATTCATCGATGCCGTGGACCAGGGCATGGGTCAGGCGGGACTTCACATCCGCCTCCCGCCAGGACAGGTCGGCGGCCTTGCGCTTCTCCCCGCCCTTGTACTTGTCCGCGATCTCCAGCAGCCGGTCGGTGGCATCGGCCCGGCGGTTCAGGATCACATCCTCCACCCGCTCGCGCAGTTCCGCCGGGATGTCGTCATAGACGGGCAACTCGCCCGCATTGACGATGCCCATGTCCATCCCGGCCGGGATGGCATGGTACAGGAAGACCGAATGCATCGCCGCGCGCACAGCGTTGTTGCCGCGGAAGCTGAACGACACGTTGGACAACCCGCCGGAGATATGGGCGCCCGGGCACTGTTCCCGGATGATGCGGGTCGCCTCGATGAAATCGACGGCGTAGTTGTTGTGCTCCTCAATCCCCGTCGCGACGGCGAAGATGTTGGGGTCGAAGATGATGTCCTCCGGCGCGAACCCGACGGTGTTCACCAGGATATCGTAGCTGCGCTTGCAGATCTCGACCTTGCGCTTCGCCGTGTCGGCCTGCCCCGTCTCATCGAAGGCCATGACCACGACAGCGGCGCCATAGCGGCGGATCTTCCTGGCGTACTTCACGAACTCCGCCTCCCCCTCCTTCAGGGAGATGGAATTGACGATGGGCTTGCCCTGGACGTTCTTCAGCCCCGCCTCGATCACGCTCCACTTGGAACTGTCGATCATCACCGGCACCCGCGCGATGTCCGGCTCCGATGCGATCAGGCGCAGGAATCGGACCATCGCCGCCTCACTGTCCAGCATCGCCTCGTCCATGTTGACGTCGATGATCTGGGCGCCGTTCGCCACCTGCTCCCGCGCCACATCCAGCGCCGCTTCATAGGCCCCGTCCAGGATCAGCTTCTTGAACCTGGCCGACCCGGTGACATTGGTCCGCTCGCCCACATTGACGAAGATGCTGCGGCGGGGGGCGGGGACGGCGGCGGTCTCGGTGGTCATGGGATGGCTCGGCTGGTGGGGCTTGGGAGGTCGGCGGCGGGGTGTTAGATTGAGGACAGAACCAGGAGCGGAGGCGCTGATGGGACACGTGGCGACGGTAACGACAAGGCTTGAGCTGGACATACATGCCCGGCTTCAGACGCTCGCGTCCAGGCATGGCCGATCCTTGGACGAAGAGGTTCGCGCCATCCTTTCGGAAGCGGTGCGCAACGTGCCGGCGGAAGCGGCAAGCGATGGAACTTCCCAGGAATATGGGCTTGGCACAAGGATCTCGTCCCTATTCGCTGGGACAGGCTATGGCTTTCGGGAGGGGGAGGTCGTCGAAATCCGGAATGCAAACTGGAAGTTCCCGGATCTTGGGGAATGATCATCCTAGACACCAACGTCATCTCCGCGATGACGGCGGAAGTGCCCGACAAAACAGTCATCGGATGGCTCGACAACATCCGAGCTTCTGAGGTGTATACGACGGCGGTCTCGGTGTTTGAGCTGATGGTCGGGGTCGAACGTATGAACCCGGGGCGCAGGCAAGATGAACTGCGGACCCGTACAGACAATTTTCTGAGATTTCTCATCGGCAGCCGAATACTTCCGATCACTGCCGACTGCGCTCGGGCTGCGGCCGCGTTGAACGGAAGACGCAAACTGCGCGGCATCACGGTCGATGCCCGCGATACATTGATCGCCGGCGCCTGCATCGTCTCCATGGCTACACTGGCAACCGGGAATGTTCGCGACTTCGCCGACGCCGGCATACCCCTGATCAATCCCTGGGCACCCTGACCCCCTGCCATCTCAGAACGCCGGCATGGTGAAGGGTTCAAGCCCGGACAGGCGCATGACCGGGTCGGGGCGGACGGGCGTGCGGGGGGTGACGCCCTTGACCGCGTCGGCGATGGCCTTGATGTGGTCGGGCGTGGTGCCGCAGCAGCCGCCGACGATGTTCACCAAGCCATCCTTGGCCCATTTCTGCAGATGGGCACCCGTCTGCTCCGGCAGCTCGTCATAGGCGCCGAATTCGTTGGGCAGGCCGGCATTGGGATAGGCGGAGACATAGACTTCCGCGATGCGGGACAGTTCCTGGATATAGGGCCGCATCAGATCGGCACCCAGGGCGCAGTTCAGGCCGATGCTGAACGGCTTCACATGGCGCAGGCTGTTCCAGAACGCCTCCGTCGTCTGGCCGGACAGGGTGCGACCCGACCGGTCGGTGATGGTGCCGGAGATCATGACGGGCAGGTCGATGCCCATCTCCTCCATCACCTCCTCGATAGCGAACAAGGCGGCCTTGGCGTTCAGGGTATCGAACACCGTCTCCACCAGCAGCAGATCCGCCCCCCCGTCGATCAGGCCGCGGGTCTGCTCGGCATAGGCTTCCCGCAGCTCATCGAAATCCACATTGCGGAAGCCGGGATCGGTGACCACCGGGCTGATGCTGGCGGTGCGGTTGGTAGGGCCCAGGGCACCGGCGACATAGCGGGGGCGGGACGGGTCCGCCGCCTCCGCCTCATCCGCGGCTTCCCGGGCCAAGCGGGCACCCTCCCGGTTCAGCTCATAGGCCAGGACCTCCATCCCGTAATCGGCCATGGCGATGCGGGTGGAGCTGAAGGTGTTGGTTTCAATGATGTCCGCCCCGGCGGCCAGGTATTGGGCATGGATCTCCTTGATGATCTCCGGTTGGGAGAGGATCAGGAGGTCGTTGTTGCCTTTGACGTCGTGGCCCCAGTCCTTGAACCGGTCACCGCGATAACCGTCCTCATCCAGGTGATAGCGCTGGATCATGGTGCCCATGGCCCCGTCGATCACCAGGATGCGCGTGCGCGCGATCTCGGCCAGGCGCTTCAGACGGTCGATGCGGGTCATGGGGCTCTCGCTTCCGCGGCGGCGGGACTGGGGGTCGGACAAACAGGGTGCAAGACAGGTGATGACGTGGCACGGACGGGCGCCCGGCACAGGGGCGGTCAACGGGCCGGACCCTATCATCGGCCCCCTACGCATGCAAACATAAAGATATCTTTATGCGATGATGGGCGGCCCCGATGGGCCACCCCACCGCTCAGCTCTCCTCCGCCGGGACGGGGGCGGTGATGGGCAGGGTCAGCACGAAGCGGGCGCCGGTCGGGGCCCGGGTTTCGGCAGCAGCATCCGCAACCGTCGCGTCGCTCCCTGGAACCGTCCTGTCGCCCAGGGATTCCTCCGCCGGCTCCAGACGGATGCGGCCGCCCAGCCGCCCCTCCACCAGGGTATGGACCCGGTGCAGCCCCAGGCCCGCGCGTCCCTCCCCCCGGCGGGTGGTGACGAAGGGTTCGAACAGGCGGCCGGTGATATCCGCCCGGACGCCGCTGCCGCCGTCGGCATAGATGATCTCGACCTCCCCGCCGGTACTCCCGCCGCCGGTATCCGCCCCGCCATTGGCCCGGGCATGAATCGTGATCCGGCCGTGATCACGGGCGCTGTCCCGGTCGGGATAGCCATGATCCACCGTATTGGCGATCAACTCCTCCAGCACACCGGCCAGGGTGGCGGGATAGCTGTCCAGCAGCAGCCCGTCCGGGGCGGTCACCGCGACCGGCGGCGCCCCCAACTGGTGGGCATAGGATGCCGTCTCCGCCAGCAGGGCGGACAGGTCGAAGCGGCTCCGCTCCTCATCCGGGGCGGCGACCAGCTGTTTGAACTGGCGTACCAGTTCCGCCGTCCGCTCTGCGGAATTGGACAGGAGCCCGGCCGTCTCCCCCGCCGTGGCGATGAACTCGGTGAAGGCGGTGCGGGAGACGGCATTGGCGGCCAGGGAACCGCGCATGCGCTCCACCTCCCCGCGCAGGTGGCTGGAAGCGGTGAGCGCGATGCCGACCGGGGTGTTGATCTCATGGGCCACGCCCGCCACCAGCCGGCCCAGGGAGGCCAGCTTTTCGGACTGCACCAGCCGGTCCTTGGTGGCATGCAGGTGGCCCAGGGCCTGGGTCAGATGGGCTGTCCGCTCCTCCACCTGGCCTTCCAGGGTCTGGTTCATGACGGTCAGCCGGCCATTGGCGGTGCGTGCCTCATCCAGCATGCGGCGGATGCGGTCCACCAGCAGGATCGCCTGCACCGTCAGCATCACGGTATAACCGGCGACCACCACCCGGGAATCGGCCAGCCCCAGCAGCAGGGCCAGGTTGGTCGCCCCGATCAGGCCCAGGGCCGCCGCCATGGGCCAGGCCAGCGGCACCGACCGGCGCATGGCCCGGCCGGTCATCACCGCCACGGTCAGCAGCACGGTCACGACCGCGCCGATGGCGGTCCAGCGCAGCAGGTTCGGGAAATCCACCGTGACCAGCCCGGCGAAGGGAACGGCGCAGACCAGCAGGATCGCCGGCATCATCCAGCGCCAGGGCAGGGTGCCGGGCAGCACCGTCCGCGCAAGCGCCAGCGCCCCCAGCCAGACCCCGGGGAACATGAAATTGCTCAAGGGTGCGATCAGCTGGGACGGGAAGGCACCCATCAGGGTCAGGCCGAAGGGCGTGTTGAACGTGACCTGCACGCCTACGAAGGACAGCGACATGACCGCGAAGGCCAGGCATTCCCGGTCCCGCGGGCGCATGAAGAACAGCGCCAGATAGATCACCCCCAGGGCCAGGCACAGGGCGGAAAAGCCCGACCGCCAGGCCAGATCGGCCATCCAGGCCCCGTACAGATCCTCCGCCGGCCCCAGTTCCAGCGGCACCGGGATGCCGCCATAGCCGCCGAAGGCCGCCATGCGGACAATGATCTCCATCTCCCCGCCCGGGGGATCGATGGCGGCCAGGGCGCGCTGGCCCACCGTGTCTGTGCTGCCGGCATCGGCACCCACCGTCCCCACCGCCAGGGTCGGCTGCCCGTCCACCAGAACCTCCCAGGCGATGAAGCGCTGGTACTGTCGCAGGGCCAGGGCCGGGGCATCGGGCGGCAGCAGGACGCGCAGGCGGTAGGTGCCGATCCCTTCCGGCGGCAGGGGGCGCCCATCCACCTGCTGGCGCGGCCAGACGCCCGGCACCGCCAGCAGGGCGGGTGGGGGCAGTGCGCCTGCCGCGATCCGGTCGGGAGCGACCTGGTCGGGGGTGGCCAGGATGCCCGGCCAGAACTCCCACGTTCCGACCAGACGCAGGCTGCGCCGGGAGCGGAAATCCCAGTCGCGCAGATCCAATACCCCGTCCACGGCGACGGGGGTCGGGGTCCGGGCGGGTTCCGCCGCCCCGGCCGGGACAGGCGGCCAGACCGCCCCCCAGCCCAGGAGCATGACCAGGGCAAGGACGTTAACCCAGGACTGCAGGCACCGGCGCAACCACCCTCTCCCTTGCACGTTGAACCGCGGCGAACCCTTTCCCACGGCTTGGTTCATTGGGCAAGTGTCGGGCCGTGGCAGGCTGGTTGCAATCCGTTTGTTGCCGCCAGACCGTGCAGCGGTGCGCTTGCCGTTGGAACTTGGCCATCCCCGCCTTATCTGTAGCCCATGACCACTTCCCGCTGCGCCCCGTCGCTCCGCCTGGTGCCCCTTGTCCTCGCCCTGATCCTGCTTGCGGTGCCGGCATCGGCCGCCTGCACGGATCCGGCGGAACCGAATGTGAACTGGCGCCGCTGCTACATGGATAGCCGCAACCTGGACCAGGTGCGGCTGGCGGGGGCCATGCTGCGGGAGGCGACATTCCAGCGCAGTTCCCTGGCCAAGGCCGATCTGACCGGGGTGGATGCCTACCGGGCGAAGTTCGTCAGCGCCCGCCTGCCCGGCGTGGTGCTGGACCGGGCCCGGCTGATCGAAGCCGACATGACCCGGGCCGATCTGGCCGGTGCTTCCCTGGTGGGTGCGGATCTGCGCAATGCCAAGCTGGTGAATACCGATCTGCGCGGTGCGGTGCTGACCGATGCGCGCCTGACCGGGGCGGACCTGCGCAATGCCGACCTGACGGGAGCCACCTGGGTCGATGGAACAAGGATCTGCGGCGCGGGCTCCATCGGCCAGTGCCACTAGTGCCGGGGTCTCCGGGGCCGGGATCTTCGGGGCCGGGATCTTTGGGGCCGGGAGCCCGTATCCCGGTGTCCGCCTTGTCATCAGCCCCGCCGGTCGATCGCCGCCCCTTGGCGGGGGCGTGAAATGACCCTATCCTGCCGCCGGGGTATGGACGGGGGTAGGGCCTGTGGTGATCAGCGCGACCGTGGATGAAGCTGCCACGCTGGCCGAGCAGGCGCTGGCCCGGCTGCGCCGCGACGGGATTCCGGCAACCCCGCTGAACTACACCGTCTGGTACGCCTATTTCAGCGGCCTCTACCCCGACCTGACCCGTGCCGTCGATATCCTGGACAGCAACAGCCAGCCGGTGACGGAGGATCGCTGCACCGACCTGTACCGCAAGTTCATCGGGGCGGAGAATGAGGCCGCGGCCGTCCGCACCATGGGGGACCGGCTGCAGACCGCCCTGGACGAGGTGCTGACCTCCCTCGGGTCGGCGGAGGAGGATGTCAGCCGCTACAGCGATTCCCTGACCCGGCTGGGCGGGCAGATCGGCCTGTCCCGCACGATCGAGCAATTGCGGGAGATGGTGCGCCATGTCGCCGCCGACACGGTGGAGATGGCGGCCCGGAACCAGGCGCTACAGTCCCAGCTCACCGATAGCACCAGCCGGATCGAGGCGATGCGCCGCGATCTTGATTCCGTCCGGCGGGAGGCGATGACCGATGCCCTGACCGGGCTTGCCAACCGCAAGCAGTTCGATCTTGCCCTGCGCCAGGGCGCGGTGGAGGCGATGGAGCAGGACCATCCGCTGGCCCTGCTGATGATCGACATCGACCATTTCAAGGCCTTCAACGACACCCATGGCCATATCACCGGTGACCAGGTGCTGAAGCTTGTGGGGCGAACCCTGGCCGAACATGCCAAGGGAACGGATACGGCCGCCCGCTACGGGGGAGAGGAATTCGCCATCGTCATGCCGTCCACCCCGCCGGACCGGGCGGCTGCCGTGGCCGAACAGATCCGCAAGGTGGTCGCCAGCCGCCAGATCGTCAAGCGCGCCACCTCCGAACGGCTGGGCAGCATCACCCTGTCCATCGGCGTGGCCAGTTTCCAGCCCGGTGAATCCCTGGGCCGCCTGGTCCACAGGGCCGATTCGGCCCTGTACCGGGCCAAGAACGGCGGCCGGAACCGGGTCGTTGTCGCGGGGGCGGCGGAGCCCGCCTGACGGGACCCGGGGACGACAGGTCATCGAGACGCCGGATCCTGGGGGTATAGGTACGGGCGACCACCGGCATGCTGGTGGGGAATTCGCCCTTGCCGCGATTCCCGGACCCGGCGAACCCCCGGCCACCCCCATGATTGCCCGAGGCGCCGTTACGGCCGCTCGGCCGTCTGGATCCGGTTGCGCAGGGCCTGGAGCAGGGCGTCGAAACGGCCGCCGTTGCTGTCGATGACGCTGGCGAATTCGCTGCGCTGGGTCTGGGACATGGAGACATTCTCCACGATCACGTCGATGATCTTGAAACCGCCGTCCCGTTCCCGCACCCGCCAGGAGACATTGACCGGCGGACCGTCGGGGCGCAGGACCTGGCTGGCGACGACGGCGTCGCGCTGGCCGGCCGGCTGGGCCCCGGCCACCTTGAACTGCTCACCCGCGTATTCGCTGAACCGCTCCGTATAGACTTCCACGATCATGCGCTGGAACAGCTCCATGTATTCGGCCTGCTGTTCCGGGGTGGCGTTGCGCCAGTGGGGGCCCAGGACGAAGCGGCCGATGGTCTGGACGTCGAAGTTCTCGGTCAGGAGCTGGCGGAACAGCTGCTTGCGCTCCGCCTCCCCGACCGATCGGTCGGCCAGGGCGGCGATGGCCCGGTCACCCAGGGTGGAAACGAAATCCGCGGCGGCCGCCGTCGGCACCTGCGCCACCTGCGTCTTTGCGGATTCGGCATGTGCGGCAACCGGCGCCAGGGTCGCAGCCCCGCCGGCAAGCAGGCCGGCACAGAACAGGGCGGCGGTGAGGGAGCGGCGGGGGATCATCTGCATCATCACGTCTTCATCCTTCATGATCGGTCAGTGTGTGCCATGTCCAACCGGTGGGAAGTGACATCGATCACGCCGACCATCCGGCACCCGCCCGCCCCCGGGGGCACGGGCGGTGCCTGTTCCGCAGGGGATGGGGTCAGGGGCTTTCCTCGTAATCCGGGATATCGGGGAAGGCGTTCGGATCGGGCGCGCCGTCCCGGATCCAGCCATCCCGCCGCTGGCGGTACAGCGACCGCATCGCGGCATAGTAATCCACGCTGTTGCGGCGCAGATCCTCGATCACCTGAAGATATGTGGCCCGCGTGTCCACGATGATCAGACCAGTCCGGGTATAGTTGAACCACTGGGCATCCGCCTCCGTCGCGGTGATGCGCACCGGATCGGCCAGCGTCTCCCCCAGCAGGGCCGGGCCATCGCGCAAGGACGAACTGCCGATCAGGGGCAGAACCAGATACGGCCCCTCCGGCACGCCCCAGACGGCCAGGGTCTGCTCCAGGCTCTCATACTCGTAGGGCACCCCCATATCCTCCGCCACATCGATGATGCCGGCGATGCCCAGGGTGCTGTTGATTCCGAAGCGCTTCAGCGCGTTGCCCGCCCCCTCCCAGTCGCCCTGAAGGCCCTGGTTGGCGAAGTTCAGCGGTTCGCGCAGGTTCTGAAGGACATTGGTCACCCCCCGTTCCGCCGCGTCGGGCAGCACCGCCTTGTAGACCTGGGCCGCCGGCTTGATCAGGACGACGTCCAGTGCTTCGTTGAACCAGAAGATGGCGCGGTTCACCGGCTCCAGCGGGTCGTTGGCGTCGGACATCGTGACGGGGGCCGCATCGCCCTGTCCGGCCGTGCCCTGGACAGACGGGCCCGGTGCGGCGGACGTCGTCTCGGGCGACGCGCAGCCGACCAGAAGCATCAAGGCGGCCAATCCGGCGGCGGCGGGTGTGGGGATGCGGAAGCGGATCTCGGTCACGGGGCAGGTCCTTGTCGCGATATCGCCCTTCGGCAGGGGGACCCCTGAACCCGGGCCTTGCCGCTGGTGCGGCGGGGCCCGGTCCACAGGTCCAAGGCGTTGTCGCTGTCACAGTTTCAGACGGTACACAGTGCGGATTGTCACAATGCCGATATAAGGGCAAGCCAGACCCATGCAATCCGCAGGCTCCGGCGATCAGCCATGCGGACAATGGAAACGATTTCCGGTCCATATGGGCACCGTACGGCGGGCCCGTCTTGCCGGATGTTGCGCCGCGATGACGGTTCGCTGATCTCCGATCCGTTCCCGTTCCCGTTCCCGTTCCCGATCCCGATCCCGTTCCAACGGGATCGGTGCGATCGGCTGTCATGGCATAAAGACATCTTTATATGTTGATCGGTCTATGGCATGGTGGCTGCCGTGACCTTGGGAATCCTGCCGCCATGGACCTGTTGCTGACCGCATTGAAGGCTGCCGCCGAGCCGACCCGGCTTCGGCTGCTGTCGCTGTGCGCGCATGGTGAACTGACGGTGACGGAGCTGACCCAGATCCTGGGGCAGAGCCAGCCCCGCGTCTCCCGCCATCTGAAGCTGCTGTGCGAGGCCGGGCTGCTGGAGCGGTTCCGGGAGGGGATCTGGGCCTATTACCGGCTGGCGGAGCGGGGTGGGCTGGCCGAGCTGGCCCGCACCCTGGTGGATGCCGTGCCGCCGGACGATCCGCTCCTGGCCCTGGACCTGGAGCGGCTGGAGCTGATCCGGCGCCAGCGGCGGGAGGCGGCGGCCCAGTATTTCCGTGAGAATGCCGCCCGTTGGCATGAGATCCGGTCCCTGCATGTGCCCGAGCGGGAGGTGGAGGAGGCGCTGCTGCGCCTGCTGCCTGCCACCGGCCTGCGCGACCTGCTGGACGTGGGGACCGGCACCGGCCGCATGCTGGAACTGCTGGCCCCGCGCGTGGAGCATCTGGTGGGGGTGGATGCGTCGCGGGAGATGCTGTCCGTCGCCCGGGTCAACCTGGAAAGGGCGGGGCTGCGCAATGTCCAGGTCCGTCTGGCCGACATGTACCAGCTTCCCCTGGCGGGGCAGAGCCAGGATGCCGTGATCTTCCACCAGGTGCTGCATTTCGCCGAGGAACCGGCCGATGCGCTGGGGGAGGCGGCGCGGGTGCTGCGCCCCGGGGGAACCATGCTGGTGGTGGATTTCGCCCGGCACGAGCTGTCCACCCTGCGCGATGAGCATGCCCACCGCCGCTTAGGCTTCGAGGCGGGGGAGGTGGATGGCTGGCTGGCTGCTGCGGGACTGCGCCCCGGCCCCCTGGTCCGCCTGCCCGGCGATCCCCTGACCGTCTGCATCTGGCAGGGGCGCAAGCCCGACCTGCCCACCCCGACCCCGCCCCAAGCCCTGACCGATACCAGCCGAGCAACCGGAGCCGTGCCATGACCCTCGCCAACCTGATGGATGCCGCCGCGGCGGCCCAGCCCCTGGTCACCACCCCCAGCGGCCTGACCGTCAGCTTCGAGTTCTTCCCGCCCAAGACGGAGAAGATGCATGAGGCGCTGTGGCAGTCGATCCGCCGTCTCGCCCCCCTGAACCCGGCCTTCGTCTCCGTCACCTATGGTGCGGGCGGCACCACGCGGGAGCGGACCCATGCCACGGTGACGGAGATCCAGAAGGAAACCGGCATCCCCGCCGCCGCCCACCTGACCTGTGTCGCCGCCACGATGGGGGAGATCGACGACATCGCCCGGTCGTATTGGGATGCGGGCATCCGCCATATCGTCGCCCTGCGCGGCGATCCGCCGCCGCGGGCGGACGGCACCGGCGGCCTGGGCGGCAGCGGGTATGAGCCCCATCCCGGCGGCTATGCCTATGCGGCCGATCTGGTGGCCGGGCTGAAGCGGGTGGCGGATTTCGAGATCTCCGTTGCCTGCTTCCCCGAAACCCACCCCGAGGCGATCAGCGCGGAGGTGGACCTGGACAACCTGAAGCGCAAGGTGGATGCGGGGGCGTCCCGGGCCATCAGCCAGTTCTTCTTCGATCCCGATGCCTTCCTGCGCTTCCGCGACCGGGCGGAGGCCGCCGGGATCACCATTCCCCTGGTGCCCGGCATCATGCCCATCCTGAACTATGCCAAGGCGGCGGACATGGGGCGCAAGTGCAACTGCACCGTACCCGCCTGGATGGACGACCTGTTCGACGGCCTGGACGATGCGCCGGAAACCCGCCAGCTGGTCGCCGCCACCGTGGCGGTGGAACAGTGCCGAGCCCTGGAACGGGAAGGGGTGAAGCAGTTCCATTTCTACACCCTGAACAAGGCCGACCTGAGCGTCGCCATCTGCCACATGCTGGGCGTGCGCGCCCGCCAATCGGTCGCGGCGTGAGGTCCCATGCCTTTGCCGTGATCGGGCCCTTGTGCCGCCATAAAGCCGGGGCACCGTCAGGGTCATGACGGAGGTCATCATGGGATCGCGGAACATACCGGTCACGCAAGCGGGTTGGACAGGGCGGTGCTCAGGGGTTCGGGCGCTGCCCCGGATGCTGGCCGCGGCGGCGGTGCTGGCCGTCACGGCCATCACCGGCGGGGCGGCGGAGGCGCGCCGGTCGGAGGTGGCGATCACCCTCTATTCCGAGCCGAATTTCCAGGGGGAGGCGATCACCCTGCGCCGCGACGTCTCCAACTTCGACCAGTATCCGCCCTGGAACGACCGGGCGCGGTCGCTGGTGGTGCATTCCGGGACATGGGAGGTCTGCCGCCACGCGGGCTACAACAAGTGCCGGACCCTGGGGCCGGGGGCCAACATCGCCCATCTGGGGGAGATCAAGTACCTGAACGAGATCTCTTCCGTCCGCCCGTTGGACGGGCATGCCGGGAATGACCGGGATTGGCACCGGGATCCCCATGTGCGGGACCCCCATGTGCGGGACCCCCGTGACCGCGATCGTTGGGACAGGGACCCCTGGCCCCGCCCGGCCCCGCCGCCGCCCCGTTGGGACGATGACGACATCGTCTGGGACGGGCCCGGCCGCGGCGGTTCCGGCGGTCGCCTCAGCGCCTGCCAGAAATCGGTCTATGATGGTTTCGTGGACCGCTACCGCCAGCGCGCCCGGGCGGAATTCGCCGGCGGGCCGCAGGACGGCACCATCTGGTGGAATGGCGAACCCTGGCGCTTCCGTTGCGCCCGCGGGCAGGTCAACATCTGGCAGGACCGGTGGTAACCAGGACCGGTGACAGGCAGGGCTGGCGGCCGGCGGATCAATCCTCCCGGTCGCCGGTCACCACCTGCTGATAGGTCATGCCGACCATGATGCCCACGGCCAGGGCCACCAGTTGCTGCTGAAACCCGGAATCCACCCCGGCCAGCCCGGCGATCTGATGGGCCGCCAAGCCCGCCACCAGCGCCAGCAACCCGGCACAGATCCCCCGAAGCATCCGTTCACGCGACATGGTTCCCACTCCCCTCACCCCAATGGGGCTTCTCCCTTTTCCGCACCAGCCCCGCCCCACGGTCGGGGGGCTTCGGTGACAACAGGGGAACGGGGCATGTGGTGTCGGTCGAAAGATTGCCGCAATGAACAATGCATCCGCCACCAGTACTCACCCTGCCTGTCCCATGATCATCCACCGATCACGGAAATAGACATCGGTGCCGACCCCGGATTGGGAAGACCCCCGCCCCAGTCATGACAATGAAATTAGCCGCTTCTGTCTGCGCTGCGGGCAAGCCAGGGGTGGGGTAGCATACGGGGATTGGGGGAGCGTGGGATCGGGCGGCCGGAATCCGATCATGGTCTGGCCCGCCGCATGCCCTGCCGTGGGGCCGGGCTGGGCCTGGAAACGAACCGGGGGGCGGTCCGCCGATCCGGCGGCCGTGGCGCCCGATGGCGGGTCCGGCCGGATCGGGGGCGCCCCCCGGGTCTGGTACTCTGGCTGCTATCCTGGCCGCCGCACCGGCTTTGACATCGGTTGCGGCGTCAGGCAGGCACTGTTCCGCCGATGCCGTAAAGTCTGACAAGTCAGGATCCACGGCCGCCCGCATCAAGCGGCGCGGGCGTACTCCACCGTCCCGGCCAAGGCCGCGACATCGGCCTCCGTCGCCTCAGGCGACAGCAGCAGGGCCGCCCGGCGGGCGTTCAGCTCACCCGTACGGACACCGTCGATGACGCTGCGCAGTTCCGAAGCGGTCAGGTGGTTGCAAAAATCCACGCGGCCGGCCACCTGGCCGGCGCCGTTGATGGTGCGCATCGCACCCTCCATCAGTTTCAGTGAATAGACGCATGTTACCCCAGGATGAACAGGCCGCAAGACCCGATCCCGTCTGCAGGGCGCATGGCTCCCCCACCGGCATGCCATACCGGCGCATGCCGCCCCCCCCTTGAAAGACAGGGCCGGAATGCTCCGATGCTGACGAAGGGGGCACAAAAACCCCTGTCTCTCAGGGGGAGAGGGGTTTTCCGGCTGCGGCATCCGATACCCGGGGGTGCGCCCGGTTGCCCCCTTGGGATCGGGGCGCGGGCTGCCTATAGTCCCTGCACAGGCCAGTTTCTGCACCGGCCAGTCGCTGCACCGGCCATCCTCCCGCGGGATGGCCGGGCCGCCAGACGCTCTCGGCATCGACCCGCGAAGGATCCCGCCCCGCCATGGATACCCATATGCCCGCCCCCGCCGCCGAAGCGGCCCCCGCCAGCCTGCCCCGCTGGGACCTGACGGACCTGTATCCCGGCCCGGACAGCCCGGAACTGGCGGCCGACCTGGCCCGGGTGGAGCGGGATGCCCGCGCCTTCGCCCAGCGTTATGAGGGGCGGCTGAAGGGCCTGTCCGGGGCGGATCTGGCCCGGGCCGTGCGCGAGTACGAGGCGATGGACGAGGTGATGGCCCGGGTCATGTCCTATGCCGGGCTGATCTACGCCTCCGATC
Source organism: Pseudomonadota bacterium (assembly GCA_046045995.1). GTDB lineage: Bacteria > Pseudomonadota > Alphaproteobacteria > Azospirillales > Azospirillaceae > Indioceanicola. The sequence goes on from JBJOKR010000006.1 coordinate 25,827, forward strand.
GGTCGGACCCGGAGAATGGCCGCTTCTACCAGTCCATGCAGGAGCGGGTGACGGGTATCAGCGTCCACCTGCTGTTCTTCACCCTCGAGATCAACCGCCTGGACGATGCGGAGGTGGCGGCCAAGCTGAAGACGCCGGATCTGGCCCGCTATGCCCCCTGGCTGCGCGATGTCCGGCTGTACCGGCCGCACCAGTTGTCCGACGAGGTGGAAAAGCTGCTGCATGAGAAGCATGTGGTCGGACGCGCCGCCTGGACCCGCCTGTTTGATGAGACACTGTCGGCCCTGCGCTTTCCCATCGGTGGCAAGGACCTGACCAGTGCGGAGGCGCTGAACCTCCTCTCCAACCCCGATCCGGCCAGGCGGAAGGAGGCGGCGGGGGTGCTGGGCGATGTGCTGGGCCGGAACCTGCGCCTGTTTTCCCATGTCACCAACACCCTGGCCAAAGACAAGGAGATCGAGGACAAGTGGCGCCGCTATCCCCATCCCTGGTCCTCCCGCCATCTGGCGAACCAGGTGGAGGATGGGGTGGTGGATGCCCTGTCGGACGCCGTGCGGGAAAGCTATCCCGCCCTGTCCCACCGCTATTACGCGCTGAAGGCCAAATGGTTCGGACGGGAAACGCTGGACCACTGGGATCGCAACGCCCCGCTTCCCGATGATGACGACCGCGTCATCGCCTGGGACGATGCCCGCGACCTGGTGCTGACCGCCTATGGAAGGTTCAGCCCGGATCTGGCCGATCTGGGCCGCACCTTCTTCGAAAAGCCGTGGATCGACGTGCCGCCCCGCCCGGGCAAGGACCCCGGCGCCTTCGCCCATCCCACCGTGCCGTCGGCCCATCCCTATCTGCTGCTGAACTACATGGGCAAGGTGCGGGATGTGATGACCCTGGCCCATGAGCTGGGCCACGGCGTGCATCAGCGGCTGGCCGCCCGCCAGGGCCACCTGCTGAGCGCCACCCCCCTGACCCTTGCCGAAACGGCCAGCGTGTTCGGGGAGATGCTGACCTTCCGCAGCATCCTGGACGGCACCACCGATCCCCGCCGCCGCAAGGCCCTGCTGGCCGGGAAGGTGGAGGATATGCTGAACACGGTGGTGCGCCAGATCGCCTTCTACCAGTTCGAACGCCGGGTCCATACCGAGCGGCGGGAGGGCGAGCTGTCGGCCGAGCGGCTGTGCGACATCTGGCTGGAGGTGCAGCGGGAAAGCCTGGGCCCGGCCTTCCGCTTCGATGACAGCTACCGCCCCTATTGGACCTATATCGGGCACTTCATCCATGTGCCCTTCTATGTCTACGCCTATGCCTTCGGCGACTGCCTGGTGAACAGCCTGTATGCCGCGTATGAGGAGGCGTCGGCGGTGGGGCAGGGCACCGCGTTCGCGCAGAAATACATGACCATGCTGGGGGCGGCCGGCACGCTGCACCATGCCGACCTGCTGAAGCCCTTCGCCCTTGACCTGTCCGACCCCCGCTTCTGGCACAAGGGCCTGGGCGTCATCCGCGGCTTCATCGACGAGCTGGAGGCGCTGGGCTGAGGACGCCTGGGCCAGGGTGGGGGGGGCCAGGGTGGCGGGGGGCCCGAGCGGGGGGCGGGGGATCGGTGGGTGCCCTATCCCCTTCCCCCCTCTTTAAAAGGGGTATGGAACCCGCAACGGAGGGGCGGCGGCCATGGCGCCGGCCGGTGCAGGCATGAAACGCCTACCCCCCGTGCGCCCTCACGCCACCTTGGCGATGTCCGTACTGGCGGCGATGTCCGTACTGGCGGCGATGTCCTTGAAGGCGAGGCGGAGCCCGCCCCAGTGGCGGCCGTCCACCATGATGGGCACGTCCACTTCCTTCATCCGCACCATGACCCCGCCGCCCATGTCGCGGTTGTAGGCCTGCAGCAGGAAGGGGCGGCCGTTGCGGGCAGCTGCGAGGCCGGTGCGGTCGGCGAAAACGCGGCGGTTGCGGCAATGGGCCATGTTCCAGGCCTGATCCCCCGGCCGCTGCGGTTCGGAGAACCTGCGGTTATGGGTTGGCAGATAGCCGGACATGGTGACCGCGGCACAGAACTGGATGCGGGAATCACGGGCCAGCACCGGTTCCTGGATATCGGGGAACAGGGCATCGCAAAGCGCGGTGAAGGGGGCATCGAACTGTTCGGGATCGCTGCCCGGAATGGGGGTCAGGGCGGTGCTGAACAGATCCTCCGCACTGATCCGTCCGGCGGCCAGCGCCTCCTCCAGGGCACTGCCGATCCGGGTCGCCGTGGCTGCGGCCAAGTCCATCATCGGCTGGTCCCGGTCCCTCAGGGCGGCATAAAGCCGCTCCAGACCGAAGCGGATCTCCGGCTGCTGTTCCAGGAAGGCGAGGTGTACGCCCAGGCCGCTGGTTCCAACCACCTCGCAGACTGCCGGGCCGACACCGGGGATGACCACCTGCACCCGGGCCTGGTCACTGATCAGGGAGATTCCGTCGACGCTCAGCAGCGTTCCGTCCATGGACAGGTCCAGCATGGTGGCGGGTACCCGGTCAGGTCCCGACTGGAGGGTCACAGGCACATCACAGGGCAGGCGGTCGGTGCTGCGGCGGTCGCCCGCCACCGACTGGCGCAGGGCGATGACCAGGCGCTGCTTGAGTTCGATCACGGCCTGCTGGGTTTCGGCGAAGCGGGCTCCCACGCCATGGGCGACACCGGTGATTTCTTCCGACAGGTCGCGGATCTTGAGCACACTCTGGGACACCTGACCGGCCCCACCGGCCGAATCCTCCGCCGACCGGCCAATCTCCGCATTGGCGGCCGATTGTTCCTCCACTGCCGCCGCGGTGGAGGAGGCGGTGTGGTCGATCTCCTCGATCACACCGATGACGGAGCGGATGGCCGCCACGCTGCCGCCGACCGCCTCCCGGATACCGCGGATGCGCTCGGCGATGTCGTCGGTGGCGCGCGCGGTCTGGCCGGACAGGTTCTTCACCTCCCCCGCCACCACGGCGAAGCCCTTGCCGGCATCGCCGGCCCGCGCCGCCTCGATCGTTGCGTTCAGGGCCAGCAGGTTGGTCTGGGCGGCGATTTCGGCGATCAGGGCCACCACCTCGTTGATCTCCGCCGTCGCGGCCTCCATCCGGCCGATGGCGTCGGCAGCGGCCCGGGCGCTGTCCACGGCGCGGCGCGCCACCTCGCTGGAGCGGGCGGCCTGGCGCGCGATCTCATTGCCCGACGCGCTCAACTCCTCCGTCGCCGCGGCCACGTTGGAGGCGTTGGATGACGCCTGTTCCGCCGCGGCGGAGACGAGGACCGTGTTGTCCCGCACGGTTTCCAGGGCGGACAGAAGCTGCTGCACCCCCGCACCCGCCCGGCGGGATGACTGTTCCACCCCGATCCAGGTGGAATCCAGGTCCCCTTCGATCGCTTCGCAGGTTTCCAGCAGGATACGGCGGGTGAAGGCCTGCTGCTTCGCCTGGCTTTCCGCCCGTTCCTGGATGCCGTAGGCCAGCTTCGCCCGCAGCGCCCGCAACAGGGCGGAGATGCGCCGGAATTCCAGCGCCGGCGACGCCGGGATGGTGGTCGTGAAATCGCCCCGGGCCACGGTGTCGAAATCCGCCTCCAGCGCGCTCAGGGGCGCACGGATGGACCGGCGCAGCCACCAGCCGGCGCCCAGGGCCCCGGCAATGCCGATGCCGGTCAGACCGATGGTCAGGGCGACCAGCCAAGCGAATCCATCCCGGGCGGTGGCGGCCAGGGCCTGCGCTTCCACCCCGCCACCGTCGGAAAGGCGCAGGATGGTGTCATCCGCCCGCTCCAGCGCGACCAAGCCCGCCCCGCCCAGCAGGACCATGCCCAGCACCATCAGGGCCAGGACCCCCATGATGCGCATGCCGACACTGGCCCAGGCGCGGGACAGGCGGCCGGCCGGGCTGGTGGACACCACCTCCCCCTCCCGCAGGGCGATGTGGGGGGCCGTGCCGGCCCGCAGGCCGGCGTAGAGGGTCTCGGCCGCCGCGATCTCCGCCCGCGACGGGCGGGAGCGGATGGAGACATAGCCGACCACTGCCCCCTCCTCCATCACCGGGGTGACATTGGCGCGGACCCAGTAATGGTCGCCGTTCTTGCAGCGGTTCTTGACGATGCCTTCCCAGGGTTTGCCGCTGCGGATCGTGGCCCACATGTCGGCGAAGGCCTGCTTCGGCATCTCCGGATGACGGACCAGGTTGTGGGGGGCGCCGATCAGCTCCTCCTCCCCATAGCCGCTGATGGCGATGAAGGCCTGGTTGGCAAAGACGATGCGCCCGCCCGGATCGGTTCGGGAAACCAGAAGCTGGCCGTCGGCGAGTTCGATCTCGCGGTTCGTCACGGGCCCGTTGTCACGCATTGTCCTCACCTCTCCGGATATCACCTGGGGCGGAGCGGGCGGGATTCCCGGCACCGGCGCGCGATAATGCCGCATCCGCGCCCGCGCAACTTTGACCTGGATCACCCACCCCCATTCGATACAGACCTTAACCCATGGGAAATTTGTGGTCATCCAGCCGGACGGATAGTGTCCCCGGTTGCGACACTCCCCGTCACGGGCCCCGTCCGATGGACAAAAGGCTGCCGTCAGCCGCCCTTCAGCACCGTCAGGCTTTCATCCCAATAGGGGACAGGGCCCAATCGGGCGGTCATGAAATCCACGAAGGCGCGGACCTTGGGCGACAGGTGGCGGTTGGCGGGGTAGACGCAGTGGACAGCCCCCGGTTCCACCATATGGTCCAGCAGGCAGGGCACCAGCCGCCCCGCGGCCAGATCATCGCCGACGATGAAGGTGGGCATGGTGATCACCCCCTGCCCCCCCACCGCCGCCGCCCGCAGCAGATCGCCGTTATTGGCCTTCAGCCGGCCGGTGATGCGGATGGCCACCGTCTCCTCCGCCCCGGGGCGGGCGCGGAAGACCCATTCGTCCCGCTGCGCGCCGGTGTAGAGCAGGCAATCATGCTGCGTCAGGTCCTGGGGCACGCCCGGCCGGCCGCGGCGCTTCAGGTAATCCGGGGCGGCGCAGACCACCATCCGGGCGGGGCAGATGCGCCGGGCGATCAGGGAGCTGTCTTTCAGCCGGCCGATGCGGACGGCCAGGTCATAGCCTTCCTCCACCAGGTCGACGTAGCGGTCGGACAGGTCCATGTCCACCTCCACCTCCGGGAAGCGGGCCATGAAGTCACAGATGGCCGCCCCCAGATGGCGGATGCCGAAGGACATCGGCGCGGCCACCTTCAGCACCCCGCGCGGGGCGGTGCGTTCATCGGCTACGCTCCGCTCCGCCTCGTCCAGGTCGGACAGGATCTGGGCAATGCGCTGGTGGAAACTCTGACCCACCTGGGTCAGGCTGATGGAGCGGGTGGTGCGGTGGAACAGCCGCGCGCCCAGTGTCTCCTCCAGCTCGGCGATGCGCCGGCTGGCGGCGGATTTGGACAGGTTCAGCTTCTCCGCCGCGCGGGTGAAGCTGCGTGTTTCCGCCACCAGGGTGAACAGCCGCAGATCCTCCAGCCGGTCCATCGCGCCTCCTTTGTCTGTTCCAGTATCCTGTTGCCGTCTTATTGTTGCGCCCACCGGAACGAAGCGGTGCGATTGTGGCGGATTATCGGAATGGGCGCAACGCGCTATCTGTTGCTGCGTCGGCGGGGCAAAGCCCATCTCCTGATGGCCCCATCCCCTGATGGCCCGCCCAATCCTTTCCGGGAGTTCCACGATGACCAAGGTTCTTGTGCTCTATTACAGCAGCTACGGCCATATCGAAGCCATGGCGAACGCCGTCGCCGAAGGGGCGCGCAGCGCCGGGGCCGAGGTCGCGGTGAAGCGCGTGCCAGAGCTGGTCCCCGATGAGGTGGCGAAGAACGCCGGCATCAAGCTGGACCAGGCGGCCCCTGTCGCCACCGTGGCGGAGCTGGCGGATTATGACGCCGTCATCGTCGGCGCCCCCACCCGATTCGGCCGGATGCCGGCCCAGATGGCCAATTTCCTGGACCAGACCGGCGGCCTGTGGATGAAGGGTGCGCTGGTCGGCAAGGTCGGTGCCGCTTTCACCAGCACCGCCACCCAGCATGGCGGCCAGGAGACGACGCTGTTCAGCATGATCACCACCCTGATGCACCACGGCATGGTGATCGCCGGCCTGCCCTATGCCTTCCAGGGCCAGATGGGCGTGGAGGAAGTGAAGGGCGGCAGCCCCTACGGCGCCACCACCATCACCGGCGGTGACGGCAGCCGGATGCCCAGTGCCGTGGACCTGGACGGGGCCCGTTTCCAGGGCGCCCATGTGGCCAAACTGGCGGCGAAGCTGTCGGCCTGACCGGTCCCACCGGGGCCAATCCTTTACCCGAGACCGCCTGCATCAAGGGGTCGGATCTGAGGAGACGTGTCATGATCGAGCGTCGGAGTTTTTCCAGCCTGGGCGGTGCCCGCTTCGGCTGGCTGGATGCGAAGCACCATTTCAGCTTCGGCCATTACCATGATCCCAAGCGGGTGCATTGGGGCCCGCTGCGGGTCTGGAACGATGACACCATCGCCGCCGGCACCGGCTTCGACCCGCACCCCCACCGGGACATGGAGATCATCACCTATGTCCGCAAAGGGGCCATCACCCACCAGGACTTCCTGGGCAACCAGGGCCGGACGGAAGCGGGCGACGTGCAGGTGATGTCCGCCGGGACCGGCATCGTCCATGCGGAATACAACCGGGAGCCGGGGGAGACCGAGATCTTCCAGATCTGGATCATCCCCGACAAGGGCGGTGTCCAGCCCCGGTGGGAGGCGAAGGCCTTCCCGAAGGGCGACCAGGCGGGTGAGCTGGTGGTGCTGGCCTCGGGCCGGGAGCAGGACCGGGAGACGGGCGCCCTGATGATCCACCAGGATGCGGCCCTGCTGGGGGCGACCCTGCCCGCCGGACAGCGTGTGACCTACAGCCTGGGCGACCGGCTGGCCTATCTGGTGCCCGCGCGCGGCAAGGTCCGCATCAACGGCGTGGAGATCGATGCCCGCGACGGTGCTGCCATCAAGGGCGAACCCGTCCTGACCATCGAAGCGGTGGATGAGGCGGAGATCCTGCTGGCCGACCTGCCGCTGGCGGCGTGACCCAAAGCACGTGACCGCCCGGGCGCGCATGACGGGACGCGGATGACGGGGCACGGATGATGGGGCACGGATGATGGGGCGGACCTCCCACCGGGGGCCCGCCCTGCCCGCGTTGCATCCGCCCGCCCCAACCCCTACCCTGGCCGGATGATGGAGGCGGAAAGCGCATTGCAGGACAGGCTGGCCGCGATACTGGCGGCAAAGGCTGGCTGGAGCGCTGCCCCTGGCTGACGCTTGCCCCTGGCTGACGCTTGCCCCGGCTGAAGCTTTCCCTGGACCGACGGAGATGCCGATGACCCGCCCGGACATGACCCGCGCCGATCCCACCGCCCGTGTGCTTCTGCTGCTGGCCGGCCTGTTCGGGGCCATGGCGGTGGGGGCGGGGGCCTATGCCAGCCATTGGCTGGCGGCGGTGACGGACGCGCGGGCGGTGGCGCTGTGGCAGACGGCGTCCCAGTACCAGATGGTCCATGCCCTGGCCATCGTCGCCGCTGTCGTCCTGCGGCGGCAGGCGGGCCCGGGGCAGGTCCTGTTGACGGTGGCGGGATGGCTGTTCGCCGCCGGCTGCCTACTGTTCCCCGGTGCGCTTTATCTGCTCGGCTGGTTCGGGCCCAGCGCCCTGGGGGCGGTGGCGCCGGTGGGGGGCCTGGGCTTCATCGCCGGCTGGCTGTGCCTGGCCGCCGCGGGCCTGCGCGGGGCCGGGGGGGTGCGCTAAATCCCGTGAGGATCAGCGCCCCATGAGCGGTTCGGGCGCGCAAGGCGCACCGCGGCCTTTTCCGCGGCTGGGGGGGCCGCAATACAGGTCGTGCAGGGTGTGCATGATCGCCACCGCCTCCGCCCCGCTGAGGGAGTAATAGATGGTCTGGGCGCTGCGCCGGGTGCGGACCAGCCGGTCCCGCCGCAGCCTGGCCAGATGCTGGGAAAGGGCGGACTGGGACAGGCCGACCAGCCCCTCCAACTCGCCGACGGAGCGTTCGCCCTCCGCCAGGTGGCAGAGGATCAGCAGGCGCCGTTCGTTGCCGATGGACTTCAGCAACGTGCTGGCCTTGCGCGCATTGACTTTGAGCTGTTCGATATCCATGGAGATCAGATCGGGCGTCACGGAAAAGCGTCAAGCGCTGGCGGATAAAAAATTCACTCACCGAACTTTCCATAGGGATATCGCCATGACCCGCGCCGGGCAAGGGGAAGCGACCGGAACCGAGGACAGCACCGACGACAGCATGGGTGCGCCCCAGGCGGGGGCGGCTGGGCCCACGCCGGATGCGGTGCTGGACTGCACCGGCCTGGTTTGCCCCCTGCCCGTGCTGAAGGCGCGCAAGCGCCTGCGCGATCTCGCCCCCGGGCAGGTGCTGGAGGTCACCGCCACGGACAAGGCGGCACGCAAGGATTTCGCCGCCTGGGCGCGGGAGACGGGCAATCCCCTGATCGCCAGCACCGAGAATGGTGGCGTCTACCGCTTCCTGATCCGGCGGGCCTGATCCGGCACACATGAACCGCCGCACTTGAAGGGGCGCACTTGATCTGGCGCAAGCTTTCGGGGCCGGCGGCACTTTCCCCATGAAACGCGGCGTGGATTGGGGGAAGATGGCGGGCGGAGGAAACAACCGGAAAACGGACCCGACCGATGCACACCGCCCTGATCTCCCACCCCGCCTGTCTCGGCCATGATACGGGCGAGGGGCATCCGGAATGCCCGGACCGGCTGCGCGCCGTCCTTTCGGCCCTAGAGGCGGAGGCCTTCATGTTCCTGGACCGGCGGGAGGCGCCGCGGGCCACGCGGGAGCAGCTGCTGCGCGTCCACCCGGCCCACCATGTGGACGGGGTGCTGGCCCTTGTGCCGGAAACGGGCTGGGCCATGGTGGATGACGACACCATCCTGTCCCCCGGGTCGGGGGAGGCGGCGCTGCGTGCGGCCGGGGCCGTTGTGGCGGCGGTGGATGCGGTCTGCACCGGCGATGTGCGCAACGCCTTCTGCGCGGTGCGCCCGCCCGGCCACCATGCGGAGCCGGACAGGGCCATGGGCTTCTGCCTGTTCAACAACATCGCCGTCGGGGCCGCCCATGCCCGCGCCGCCCATGGTATGGAGCGGGTGGCGATCATCGATTTCGACGTCCACCACGGCAACGGCACCCAGACCATGGCGGAAGGCGATGCCGGGCTGTTCTATGCCTCCACCCACCAGTGGCCGCTGTACCCCGGCACCGGATCGGCGCGGGAGCAGGGGCCCTTCCACAATGTGGTGAACACCTGCCTGCCCCAGGGCACGGGCAGCCCGGAATTCCGGGCGGCGGTCCAGGCCCAGCTTCTGCCGGCGCTGGAGGCGTTCCGCCCGGATCTGGTCATGATCTCCGCCGGGTTCGACGCCCACAGCCGCGACCCCCTGGCGGGCCTGAACCTGAGCGAGGATGATTTCGCCTGGATCACCACCAAACTGGCGGAGATCGCCGACCGCCACGCCAAGGGCCGCATCGTCTCCGCCCTGGAGGGGGGCTATGACCTGCTGGCCCTGTCCCGCAGCAGTGCGGCCCATGTGAAGGCCCTGATGGCGGCGTGACCCCGTCGGCCGCCGGGGCAGGCACGGGGTTCCCTGTCCGTGCGGGCTGTGCGATGGTTCTGTCATCTGCGCCTGCGGAACCGGGCCTGCGGAACAGGGATGATCTTGTGCGGGATGGGGTGATGGCGGACGGGGGCTATACCTTCACGACCAACTGGTTCGACCAGACGGCGGGCTATTGGCCCCATCTGGTGCGGCTGGCCAAGGGGCTGCATGGGGACAGCCTGACCTGTGTGGATGCCGGCACTTATGAGGGGCGGTCGGCCATCTACATGCTGGACCATGTGGTGGGGCCGGCCGGGCGGGTGTATGTCATCGACACCTTCGATGATCCGGCCATAGCCGCCACCTTCACCGCCAATATCGCCAGGCACCCCCGCCGCGACCAGGTGGAGGTGATCACCGGCGATGTGGTCACCGCCCTGCCCGCCCTGGCCGAAAGGCTGGGGGAGACGGTGCATTTCCTGTATCTGGACGCCTGCAAGACGGCGCTGGGCAACATCACCAGCCTGTACATGGGGGAGCGGATGCTGGCCCTGGGCGGCATCATGGTGGTGGATGACTATCTGTGGCACCGCACCCCGGACCCGCGGACATCCCCGCGCATGGGCATCAACGCCTATTCCAGCATGACCCTGCTGTGCGAGGAGATGGCCGTACCCCGCTCCCAGGCGGCGTTCCAGAAGAAGCTGCCCAACGCCCACCTTGTCGACCTTTACGAGGAGGGGACGGCTGCCCGCGCCGGTTGATCCCGCCTGCTCCTTGCGGGGCAGACCGGACAGGCTGGCACTGGAAGGGCGGGCACCGGACAGGCGGGCACCGGACAGGCGGGCACTGGGGGGAATGGTACGGCAAGGCTTGCCCCGCGGGTGGGGTCCGCCTATTGTCCGGCTTCCGCAACCGACCGGACCGACGATGACCGATCTGCCCGATGATATCGCCCGCCTGTCCTTCGAGGATGCGCTTGCCGAGCTGGAGCGCATCGTCCGCCAGTTGGAGGAGGGGAAGGCCAAGCTGGACGACGCCATCCGCCATTACGAACGCGGCACCCTGCTGAAGCGCCATTGCGAGCTGAAGCTGCGGGAAGCGCAGGCGAAGATCGACCGGATCACCGTGGCGGCGGACGGCACCATCGGGACGGAGCCCGCCCGGCTGGATTGACGCCCCCCAGGGCCCGCGCCTGGCCCCACATCCGGCCTTTCTCCCATTCAGGCCCGTGCCCATCGCCCGCCCCGGCCGTTGAAGGCCAGCCCCCATCTCCCTCCCTCCCTCCCGACGAACGAGAAGACCCAACCCGGAATGCCATCCCTGCCCAAGACCCTGCAAGCCGCCATGGCGGATACCATCGAACAGGTGGAAGCCGCGATCGACGTGCTGCTGCCCCGCACCGATCTGGCGGAGGCGCGGCTGTATGACGCCATGCGCTACGGCTGTCTGGGCGGGGGCAAGCGGCTGCGGCCCTTCCTGGTGATGGAAAGTGCCCGCATGTTCGGGGTCAGCCAAGCCTGCGCCCTGCGCACCGCCGCCGCGGTGGAATTCGTCCATTGCTACAGCCTGATCCATGACGATCTGCCAGCCATGGATGATTCCGACCTGCGCCGCGGGCGCAAGACCCTGCATCTGGAATTCGACGAGGCGACGGCGATCCTGGCCGGTGACGCCCTGCTGACCGCGGCGTTCGAGATCCTGGCCGATGCGGAGACCCATGCCGATCCGGGCGTGCGCTGCCGGCTGGTGGCGGCCCTGGCCAAGGCGGCGGGGCCACGCGGCATGGTCGGCGGCCAGATGCTGGACCTGATCGCGGAAACCACCCCCTTCGACATCGGCGCCATCACCCGGCTTCAGCGGATGAAGACCGGGGACATGATCGCCTTTTCCGCCACCGCAGGCGCCATCCTGGGCAAGGCGAGCCCGGCCCATCTGCATGCGCTCCAGGCCTATGCCCATGACCTGGGCCTGGCCTTCCAGATCGCCGACGACCTGCTGGATGTGGAGGGCACGGCCGCCGAAACCGGCAAGCCCGTGCAGCAGGATGTGGAAGCGGGCAAGGCTACCTTCGTCAGCATCCTGGGCACCGAAAGGGCCCGGGACCAGGCGGGGCGGCTGGTGGATCAAGCGGCCCAGCATCTGGAGATTTTCGGGGACCGGGCTGATATGCTGGTCCAGGTCGCCCGTTATGTCATCGACCGCCGGTCCTGATCCTGCCACCGACCGGGCCCCATCGGCCCGGATCCGTCAGGGGCCCGACCGGCCAAGAAAAGTAGGAAACCGAGGAAATCCGCCATGGCGCAGTCCAAGACGCCGCTGCTCGACCAATGCCCCACCCCGGGGGAGCTGCGCAAGCTCGCCCCCGCCCAGTTGCGGCAATTGGCCGATGAGCTGCGGGCGGAAACCATCGATGCGGTGTCCGTCACCGGCGGGCACCTGGGCGCCGGGCTGGGGGTGGTGGAACTGACCGTCGCCCTGCATTACGTCTTTCAGACCCCGGCCGATCGGGTGATCTGGGACGTGGGCCACCAGTGCTATCCCCACAAGATCCTGACTGGGCGGCGGGACCGCATCCGCACGCTGCGCATGGGCGGGGGCCTGTCCGGCTTCACCAAGCGGGCGGAAAGCGAATACGACCCCTTCGGCGCCGCCCACAGCTCCACCAGCATCTCCGCCGGGCTGGGCATGGCGGTGGCGCGCGATCTGGCCGGGGGCAAGAACCACGTCATCGCCGTGATCGGCGACGGCTCCATCTCCGCCGGCATGGCCTATGAGGCGATGAACAACGCGGGCGGCATGAACAGCCGCCTGATCGTCATCCTGAACGACAACGACATGTCGATCGCCCCGCCCGTGGGCGCCATGAGCGGCTATCTCTCCCGCCTGATCTCCTCCAAGCAGTACCGGGGCCTGCGCGACCTGGGCAAGCAGGTGGCGGGCGTGTTGCCCCGGCCCCTGCGGGAGGCGGCGGCCCGGGCGGAGGAATATGCCCGCGGCATGGTCACCGGCGGCACCCTGTTCGAGGAGATGGGGTTCTACTATGTCGGCCCCATCGACGGGCACAACCTGGACCACCTTCTTCCGGTGCTGGAGAATGTGCGGGACGACAAGGGCACCGGCCCCGTCCTGATCCATTGCGTCACCCAGAAGGGCCGGGGCTATGCTCCCGCGGAGGCGTCGGCCGACAAGCTGCACGCGGTGACCAGGTTCGACGTGATCACCGGCGCCCAGGCCAAGGCCAAGGCGAACGCGCCCAGCTATACCAAGGTCTTCGCCGAAAGCCTGATCAAGGAGGCGCGGAAGGACGACCGCGTCGTCGCCATCACCGCCGCCATGCCGTCGGGCACCGGGCTGGACCTGTTCGAGAAGGCGCACCCGGACAAGTGCTTCGACGTGGGCATCGCCGAACAGCACGCCGTCACCTTCGCCGCAGGCCTGGCGACGGAGGGGTACAAGCCCTTCTGCGCGATATACTCCACGTTCCTTCAGCGCGGCTACGACCAGGTGGTGCACGATGTCTGCATCCAGAACCTGCCCGTCCGCTTCGCCATCGACCGGGCCGGCCTGGTCGGGGCCGACGGCTGCACCCATGCGGGCAGTTTCGACGTGGCCTATCTGGGCTGCCTGCCGAACATGGTGGTGATGGCCGCCGCGGATGAGGCGGAGCTGGTCCACATGGTCGCCACGGCGCGCGCCCATGACAGCGGCCCCATCGCCTTCCGCTACCCCCGCGGGGAAGGCGTGGGCGTGGACATGCCGGAGGCGGGCATACCGCTGGAGATCGGCAAGGGCCGCATCCTGCGCGACGGCAGCAAGGTCGCCATCCTGTCCTTCGGCACCAGGCTGGCGGAGGCGCTGGTCGCGGCGGAGGATCTGGCCGCCCGCGGCCTTTCCGCCACGGTCGCCGATGCCCGCTTCGCCAAACCCCTGGATGAGGCGATGATCGCCCGGCTGGCGGCGGAGCATGAGGTGCTGATCACCATCGAGGAGGGATCGGTGGGCGGCTTCGGCAGCTTCGTCCTGGGGTTCCTGGCCAATGCCGGGCACCTGGACAACGGCCTGAAGGTCCGCACCCTGACCCTGCCCGATGTCTTCCAGGACCAGGACAACCCGGTCCGGCAATATGACGAAGCCGGCCTGACCGCCCGCCACATCGTCGCCACCGCGTTGAAGGCCCTGGGCATCGCCGAAACCGGATCCCAGCAGCCCGCCCGGGCGTGAGCGGCAGGGGTACTTGAACCCCTCCCCCGTTGAGGGGGAGGGGCGATTGCGACCATCGAGCCCGGTGATCAACGCGACCTCGTCAATTCCGCCCCGGGGATGTCGGATTACACTTCGCTAATCCGACCTACGTCCCCTCTCAATGCAGGTCGGCGGCGGTGAAGCGGAGCATGTTTTCCGGCATGGGCTGGGGCTTGCCGATGGCGGCACCCTGGATGAAATCGGCCCCGGCATCGGCCAGGGTGCGGGCCGTGTCGGCGGTGCGGACATTGCCGAAGAAGCTGCGCAGCCGCGCCCGCGCGGCAGACGTGACAAGGCGGTGCGCCTCCCCTTCCTGCAGGTCGCGCTGCTGCGCCGGGGACAGGTAGATGCCGATCCCCGCCACCCCCGCCGCCGCCAGCACCCCTGTATCCGCAGGCCCGATCTGGCCGGCGACGAAGACCGCCCGGCCATGGGCCTTCAGCGCGCTGACCATCTCCGCCACCCTGCCCGCCGGCATGCCGCCCGGATAGGCGGACAGGGTGAACAGCATGGATTTGGCCAATTGGGCCGGCAGCGCCTCGGTACAGGCGGCGAGATAGCGCATCCGCCGGCTGGAGGAGGCCAGGGTTTCCACATGCACGGGCAGGGAGAGGTTCAGGCGGAAGCGGTTGCGCACCAGCTCATCCAGGGCCGTCGCCGCCTCCCGCAGCAGGCGCAGGTCCAGGGCCAGCACCGCCTCCCCATCCGCCCGGGTCAGCGCCTCATACCCGCGCAGTTCCACCCCGCCCGGCAGGCAGCGGCAGGGCGTGGCGATATAGGTGGTGACCGCGGCGTTGCGCACGTCCCAGATCGGGCTGTAGGCGATCTCCACCCCCTCATCCGCCGGCCGCTCCGCCGCCTGGGGCCGGCTTGGGGCGCAGGGGGTGGCCTGGGCAGCGGGACCACAAGGGGCGGGACCACCGGTCGTAGGGGCCGGTCCCGGCGCCACCCCCGGCCCCCCTGGGATCGCACCCCCCGGTGCGACGGCGGCCAGCAGCAGTTCCGCCAGGGGGGTGCGCTCCATCCGCATCAGCCCGTCCGCCTCCATCACCACCGTTTCGATGGCGATGGCGGTCAGGTCCGGCTCCCCGATCAGCAGGCGGTGCAGGGCGGCGGAGATTTCGGCGCAACGGTGCTTCGCCTCGTCGATGCCGCAATGGGCGAAGGCGATGGCGAAGGTGTCATCCTCCACCAGGAACCACACATCGTCGGGATCGGTGTGCCGGTCCAGCAGCCGTTCCGCCAGCATGCGCACCCGCTCCGCCACCAGGGCCCAGCGCGGGCCCAGCCGGTGGCGCAGATCATCGAAGCCGATCAGGCTGATCGCCGCCACCGGCGCATCCGTCCGGTGCAGCAGGATGGCGCGCAGCCGCTGCCAGCGGTCACCGTCCAGATGGGGAAACCCCGCCGGCGGCGGTACCGGATCCAGCGGGTCGATCAGGCGGAACAAGCGGCGCGCCGCATGGGATAAAGTCACGGTCTCCATGACACCCTCCCTTCACATAAGAAGAGTATAGGCATCTTGGTCTCTCTTTACGCGCTATTCGGAAGGATACGGTCTGGACTGGTCACAGGCACCGGAGACGACTGCCACGATCCGCCGCGATTACGTTCGGAATGCGGGGTGGACAGGATGTTTCAAGGGGGTGGGCTTGGGGGGGGCCTGGGGCTCACAGGCGAATGCCCTCCCGGCGCACCGTTCCGTAGAACAGGCCGGGATGGGTCCCCAGATCCTCTGCCGTGCCGAACAGGAGGGTAAGGGTGATGTCATGCGCCAGGGACAGGCCGGACACCAGCGGCCCCGTGCGCTCGATCTCCGTCAGCCGGTGCCAGGGCCCGGTCAACACCACCAGCACATCGATGTCGCTGTCCGGGCGGGCGTCGCCGCGGGCCTGGCTGCCATAGAGGATCACCCGGTCCAGCCGGTCGCCGTACAGCGCCGTCAGGCCGGCCTTCAGCTCCTCCAGGATGGGTCGGATCGCGGGGTTCATTGGATGGAGTGTAGCACGAAACCCACGGGCAGGTTACTTCTTGCCCGTGCCCCAGCACCCCGGACCGCCGGTCCGGACCGGGGAGAGTGGCACCATACCCTTACGCAAAAGCCGCGGATCATGTCCAAACAGCCGAAAGTCCGGGTCGATCAGGCGCTGGTGGAGCGTGGGCTGGCCGAAACCCGGTCCAAGGCCCAGGCCCTGGTGATGGCCGGGCTGGTCTATGCCGATACCCGCCGGATCGACAAGCCGGGCGACCAGATCGCCGCCGACCTGCCCCTGACCGTCAAGGGCCAGGACCATCCCTGGGTCAGCCGCGGCGGGCTGAAACTGGTCAAGGGTCTGGATCATTTCGGCATCGAACCGACGGGTTTGACAGCCATCGACGTGGGTACTTCCACCGGCGGGTTCACCGATGTGCTGCTGACCCGGGGGGCGGCCCGGGTCTATGCCGTGGATGTGGGCCATGGCCAGCTGGCCTGGAAGCTGCGGGAGGACAGCCGGGTGGTGGTGCTGGAGAGGACCAATGCCCGCCACCTGACCGCGGCGGAGGTGCCGGAGCCGGTGGACATGGTCGTCTGCGACGCCAGCTTCATCGGGCTGGAGACGGTGCTGCCCGCCGCCCTGGACCTGACCCGGCCGGGTGCCGTCCTGGTCGCCCTGATCAAGCCCCAGTTCGAGGTGGGCAAGGGCCGGGTCGGGAAGGGCGGCGTGGTGCGTGAGCCGGGGCTGCACCAGGAGGTGTGCGACCGCATCACCGCCTGGCTGGCCGCCCGCCCGGGCTGGACGGTGCTGGGCGTCACCGAAAGCCCCATCACCGGGCCGGAGGGGAACCGGGAATTCCTGATCGGCGGACGGCGCGGGGCGTGACGGGGCAAATTGTCCCTTATCGGATTGTGGTGTTGCCATCCTGTCATGGCCCGCTAGTATACGCCGGTATGCGGCATGACACCGGGTACCTACCCCGGCCGCCGCCGCCCTCCTCGATCCGGATCATGCCCCTGCCCCCCCTGTTCCCGCGCCGCCGTTTCCTGGCCGCGTCCGGTGCCGCCACAGCGACAGCCCTGGCGGCCGTGACGGGCATGCCGCGCCTTGCGCGCGCCGCGGAAGGGCGGAAGCTGCGGGTGCATTTCGTCAATCCGGGGCGCAGTGGCGACCGGTTCTGGCAGATGGTGCAGGCGACCATGGGTGCGGCCGCCCGGCAGATGGACATCACCCTGACCACCAGCTGGGGCGAGCGGGAGCGGGAACGCATCATCCACCTTGGGCTGAAGGCGGTATCGGCCCGGCCCGATTACCTGGTGATCGTGAACGAGCACCGCACCGCCCTGCCGGTGCTGGAGGCGGCGGAGGCGGCGGGCCTGCCCACGTTCCTGCTGCTGAACGCCTTCCAGGGGGAGGAGCTGGTTCGGGTCGGTCGCCCGGGGGACCGGATGGCGGCCTTCGCCGGCAGCCTGGTGCCGGACAATGTGGGGGCAGGGCACCGCATCGCCACCCGGCTGGTCAAGGAAGCGGCCGCCCGGGGGCTTGCCCGCGACGGGGCTGTCCAGGTCCTGGCCGTCACCGGCCTGCGGGCGACACCGGCCGCTCATGACCGCACCCTGGGCCTGGAACAGGCGATGGCCGCCCTGCCAGAAGCCCGGCTGCTGGACGTGGTGCAGGTGAACTGGAGCCGGGAGGAAGCGCGGGAACGGGCCCTGGGCCTGCTGCGCCGCTGGCCCGGCACAGGCGCCATCTGGTGCGCCAATGATGAGATGGCGCTGGGCTGCGCCGATGCGGCGGAGGCCCTGGGGCTGGTCGCCGGGCGTGACCTGCTGCTGGCCGGGCTGAACTGGTCGCCGGAGGGGCTTCAGGCCGTGGCCGACGGGCGGCTGCTGTTCTCCCTGGGCGGGCATTTCCTGTCTGGGGCCTGGGCCATGGTGATGCTGCGCGATCTGGCCGACGGGGAGGGCCTGGCCCTGCGGCGGGAGCGGGAGGTGGGGTTCGATTTCGCCCTGCTGGATGCCGCCGGCGCCCGCACCTGGACGGCCCGCCACGGCAATGGGGACTGGGGCCGGGTGCAGTTCGCAGCATACCGCCGCCCGCGGGGCGATTACGATTTCGGCCCCCTTCGCCTGGTCACCGACCGCTCCGCCTCCTGATTGCTTCGCTGATCGGGGCCGGATCGGCGAAAGTGATGCAGGCGGGGGGCCCCAATGCCGGCCTTGACGGGCCCGGCTCCCCGCCGCCAGATAGGCCCCCAGACAGGATCATGACCCACCACCGGTCAAGCGGCCGCGCCCCCCCATGGACGGCCACGCCAGTGCGAAAGAGACAACGCCCATGTTCACGATCGAAACCGTCGATTTCGCTGCCCCCGACGCGGCGCAGCTTTTCACCCGGTCCCTGCAGAGCACGGGATTCGCCGTGCTGCGCAACCATCCGGTCGACCAGGGCCTGATCCGGCAGCTTTACGCGGAATGGGCGGCCTTCTTCGCCTCCGAGGCCAAGCATGATTACCTGTTCGATCCCGTGCGCCAGGACGGCTTCTTCCCTTTCAAGTCGGAGAATGCCAAGGACAGCGCGGTCAAGGATCTGAAGGAATTCTACCACGTCTATCCGAACCGCCGCCTGCCCGACGGGGTGACGGACAGCACGCAGCGCATGTATGCCGCGCTCAACGACCTGGGTATCACCCTGCTGCAGTGGATCCAGGACACGATCCCGGCATCGGTGCGCGATGCCCTGTCCGAGCCGCTGCCGTCCATGATGCGGGGCAGTGAGCAGAGCCTGTTCCGCGTCCTGCACTATCCCCCCATCGGGGAGGGGTATGAGCCCGGGGCCGTGCGCGCCGCCGCGCATGAGGACATCAACCTGATCACCCTGCTGGTGACCGGGTCGGAGCCGGGGTTGCAGGCCCAGGACACGGCCGGTAACTGGCACGATGTGCCCTGCGACGCCGGCATGATCGCCGTCAATTCGGGTGACATGCTGAAATTGGCCACCGGCAACTGGTTCCCGGCCACCACCCACCGGGTGGTGAACCCGCCGCCGGAGCATAACGTGCCCCGCTATTCCATGCCCATGTTCTGCCATCCCCGCCCGGATGTGCGCCTGAGCCCCGACAAGACCGCCGCCCAGTTCCTGGATGAACGCCTGCGGGAAATCGGCCTGAAGAAGTGACGGGCCTGTGACAGGTCGGCCCCCTGCCGGTTGCGCCGGGGTGCCAACAGAAGGGAGAAGGGCGGATGGACGCGGAAGCGGTCCGCACGGCCTATCGTCGGTGGGCCGGGATCTACGACACGGTGTTCGGTCAGGTCTTCGCCGCCGGTCGGCGCGAAGCGGTGGAGCGGATCAACGGCCACGGTCCCCAGCGGGTGCTGGAGGTGGGGGTGGGCACCGGCCTGTCCCTGCCCCATTACCGGCGGGACATGCGGGTGGTGGGCATCGACCTGTCCACCGACATGCTGGCCGTCGCCCGCCGCCGTGCGGCCGACCAGGCGTTGCCCCAGGTGGACGCCCTGCTGGAGATGGATGCCGCCCGTCTGGCCTTCGCCGATGACAGTTTCGACACCGTCGTCGCCATGTATGTGATGACCGTGGTGCCGGACCCGCCGGGCACCCTCGCGGAGCTGGCGCGGGTGTGCCGGCCCGGCGGCCGGGTCCTGATCCTGAACCATTTCGAGGCGGACCGGCCGGGCCCGCGCCGGCTGGTGGAGCGGGCGCTGGGCCGTTTCTCCCGCGATCTGGGCTGGCGGCCCGATTACCCGATGGCGCGGCTGATGGCCGGATCCGACCTGACGGTGGAGCGGGTGGCCCCGATCCCGCCCCTGGGGCTGTTCAGCTTCGTGGAATGCCGCAAGCCCCTGCCGAGGGCCATCGCCGGACGGCAGCCCCGCGCCGTCGCCGCGGGCTGAACCCCATGCCTGGGGCGGAGACGGAAGCGGTACCGGTCGTCGCGGAGCCGCCCGGGTCCGAGGGCCCGGAAGGGCGGATTATGCTGCCCTTGGGGCTGCTGGGCATGCTGGCGGGGGGGCTTTGGGCCTTCGTCATGCTGGCAGGTGTGGTCACCGCCGGCTGGACGGAACGGATCGACACCGCCCTGCTTTTGGCCCTACGGGATGCGGCCGATCCGTCGGATCCGCTGGGCCCGCGTTGGGTGGAGGAGTTCGGCCGCGATGTCACAGCATTGGGCAGTGTCGGCCTGATCACCGCCGTCAACCTGGCGGCGGCGGGGTATCTGCTGCTGACGGGGCGGTGGCGTACTGCCGTGCTTCTGGTCGTCGCCATCGGCGGCGGCATGCTGTTGGGCCTGGGCCTGAAGGAAGTGTTCGACCGGCCGCGCCCCGATCTGGTCCCGCATGGCACCGCCGTCTTCACCGCCAGTTTCCCCAGCGCCCATGCCACCATGGCGGCCGCCACCTGGCTGACCCTGGGCGCCCTGCTGGCGCGGGTGCAGGCACGGGCGCGGGTACGGGCCTATGTCCTGGGACTGGCGATCCTGGTCACGCTGGCCGTCGGCATCAGCCGGGTCTATCTGGGCGTGCACTGGCCCAGCGATGTGCTGGCGGGATGGGCCTTGGGCGCTGCCTGGGCGGTGGGGGTCTGGCTGGTGGCCCGCCGGCTGATCCGCCGGCGGGACCGTTCTGCCAACCTGTCCTAGAGCGTGTTTCCGATGCTCGGAAACGCGCTCTAGTCCTTTCGTCTTCCTCACTCGCCGGCGCCGCAGCCGCAGCTTGGCTACGCCGCAGGGGCGGCGCGTCGGCAGTCGCCACCGGAGCTGTTTTCGGTTGACCGAAAACAGCTCTCAAGGACAACCGTGGCGACGTCTTAGAGGACAACCAGGGCGATCAGCATCGCGATCGACAGGCCGAGACCGGCCGTCGCCATCTGTTCGATCCGCTCCAGCCGGGTGCGCAGACCCCGCAGCGCGCCCGCCAGTTCCCCATAGCCCTGACCCAGGCTTTGGGAAGCGGCGGTGACGGAGGCTGCGGTTGTCGAGTCGTGATCACGCGGCATGATGTCTTCTCCCATACCGGCCGGGGTTTCTTCGGGATTGGTCCCCCTGAGGCCGTGAGGAAAGCGTAATGCGGATTTCATGAATGTGTCACGCAGGAACTTACCCCGGCGCGCGGTGCAAAAGGTCAGGTTCGCGTCGCACGCGAATTCCGCAGCGGCAACAGGGAGTTATCCCCTTACATCAGGGGCGTACCGGCAGTGTGCCGGTGCGGTCCTTCCCATCCATCCCATCCGGCCCGGTCCCCGCCTCCGCCCCCGGGCCGATGCCGGGACCAGGCGCCGTTGACGGGGCCGGTGCAGGGATGGGGGAGGACGGGGCAGGGGGACGCAGGACCGTGCCCCTGTCCGCGGCACCACCGTCCACCGCATCGTCGGCGATTCCATCATCCGTGATGCCGTCCGGGCTTCCCCCGGCTTCCGGCCCGGGCACCGGCAATTCCTGGGACGGGCCCCGGGACGGACCCTCGGACGGGGCGTCGCCGTCGGGGCCGGGATCCACGGGCAGGGCAGGGCCGGTGGACCGATCCTCTGGCCGGGTGCCGGTGACCAGGGGGGCCCCGGTGGAGATTTCCGGCCCGTCCCGTTCCGTCGGGATCAGCACATCGGCCGGGGGGACCGCCGGCTGCTGGGATGGCGGGGTCGGGTCCGGCACAGGCGGCACCGCGGGCTGGGGCCCGGCGGGCTGGGACTGCGTCTGCGCCCTCGTTGCCAGGGGCAGGACAAGGGCGGCGGACACCAGGGCGGATAGCAGAAGGGCGGAGATCGTGCGCATGACGGGGCAACAGCCCCGGCCCGGAGCAGGTTCCCCGGCTACATCCTTTTCAGCAGGAACAGCGCCTGTTCCCCCAGCAGGTTGGCCATCAGGGGGCTGACCGGGCGGCCGGTGGAATCCAGGATGACGGAGCGTTCGATGACGATGCCGCTGTTCCGGCACAGGGCCTGGAAATCGGCGATGGTGCAAAGGTGGATGTTCGGCGTCTCCCACCACTGCCAGCCCAGCGCCTCCGTCACCGGCATGCGGCCCTTCAGCAGCAGGTGAAGCCGGGCCCGCCAATGGCCGAAATTGGGGACGGAGACGACGGCGTGGCTGCCGATGCGGACCAGATGGTCCAGCGCATCCTTCGGCCGCTTCATCGCCTGCAGCGTCTGGGACAGGATGACGTAATCGAAGCTGCCGGCCGGGTAGTCCTTCAGGTCGGTATCGGCATCGCCCTGGATGACGGGCAGGCCCTGGGCCACGCTGGCCCGGACCCCGTCCATGGACAGTTCCAGCCCGCGCCCGTCCACCCCCTTGCCATGGACCAGATGGTCCAGCAACTCCCCCGACCCGCAGCCGATATCCAGCACCCTGGCCCCAGGCTCGATCCAGTCCGCGATGCGGGCCAGATCGGCGCGCAGGGGGCGGCGGGGGGCAGGCCCGCGGGGATCGGGGCGGGGACCTTGGGCGGAAGACGGGCTGTCTTTGGGCATGGCGGTTCACTCCACCCGCTTGGGCAGGCCGCGATGGGCGGCGCAGCCGTCGATGAAGCCGCGGGCCACCTGATAGAATTCCGGTTCGTCCAGCAGGAAGGCGTCGTGACCCTTGTCCGTCCCCACTTCCACGAAGCTGACATTGGCGGCGACGGCGTTAAGGGCATGGACCACGGCCCGGCTTTCCGTCGTGGGGAACAGCCAGTCGCTGGAGAAGCTGATCAGACAGAAGCGCACGGGCGTCGCCCGGCCGCCCACCCGGAACGCCTCCGCCAGGCTGCCGCCATGTTCCGCCGCCAGGTCGAAGTAATCCATCGCCCGGGTGATGTAGAGATAGGAATTGGCGTCGAACCGCTCGACAAAGCTGATGCCCTGGTGGCGCAGGTAGCTTTCCACCTGGAAATCCGCATCGAAGCCGAAGGTGATGGCCTTCCGGTCCTGGAGGTTGCGGCCGAATTTCCGGTGCAGGGCCGGTTCGGACAGATAGGTGATGTGGGCCGCCATGCGGGCCACGGCCAGACCGCGGGTGGGGCGGGTGCCCTGGGTCAGGTAGGTGCCGCCCCGCCAGTCCGGATCGGCCATGATCGCCTGGCGCCCCACCTCATGGAAGGCGATGTTCTGGGCGGAATGGCGGGCCGCGGTGGCGATGGGCAGGGCGCAATAGACACGTTCGGGATAGCTGACCGCCCATTGCAGCACCTGCATCCCGCCCATGGACCCGCCGACCACGGCGAACAACTGGTCGATGCCCAGATGGTCGATCAGCAGGCGCTGGGCGCGCACCATGTCGGCGATGGTGATGACCGGGAAGGACAGGCCCCAGGGTTCCCCCGTCGCGGGGTTGATCTCCTTCGGGCCTTCGCTGCCCATGCAGCCGCCGATGACATTGGTGCAGATGATGAAGAACCGCTCCGGGTCCAGCGGCCGGCCCGGCCCCACCATCTGGGTCCACCAGCCAGGCTTGCCGGTCACGGGATGGGTTTCCGCCACATACTGGTCCCCGGTCAGCGCATGGCAGACCAGCACCGCGTTCGACCGGTCGGCGTTCAAGGTGCCATAGGTGCGGTAGGCCAGCCGGAACCCCGCCAATTCCCCCCCGCCGTCCAGGCGCAAGGGCGCCTCCAGGCGCAGAAGCCCGGTGGGCGTGGCGGCGGGCGGGGTCTGAAGGGCGGCGGGCGCGGTCATTCTGTCGGTCCGGCTGACCCGTTCGGGCAGGTGCCTAGAGCTAGGAAGCCGGGGCGGCGGGAGTCAATGTTTTCTTTGATTTTCAGGGGCCCCGCCCGTACTACTATCCGTCCCCCCGACGGCACCCCCGATCCGGTCGCCCCATGTCCGCACCCCCCCCGAAGCTTGACGATCTGCGTCGCGACATCGACCGTATCGATGACGCGCTGCACGACCTGTTGATGCAGCGGGCGGACATCGTGCTGAAGATCGGGGCAGCCAAGCCCCAGGGCCGCCCCTTCTTCCGTCCCGCCCGGGAAGCGGCGATCCTGCGCCGGCTGGCGGATCGTCATGGCGGTGCCTTTCCGATGGCGGCCATGCTGCGCATGTGGCGGGAAATGATCTCCGCCCTGACCCGGATCCAGGGCAGCTTCGCCGTCGCCGTCTGCGCGCCGGAGGATCAGCGGTCCGTCCTGTGGGATGTGGCGCGCGACCATTACGGCAGCACCACCCCGATGATGGCCTGTAACACCCCCGTCGCCGCCATGCGCTGCGTGGCGGAAGGCAATGCCACCATCGCCGTCGTCCCCTGGCCGGAGGAGGAGGATGCCGATCCCTGGTGGCGCTATCTTTTCTCCAGCGATGCCAAGACGCCGCGCATCATCGCCCGCCTGCCCTTCCTGACCCGCGGGCCGCGGGACGATGTGGATGCGTTGGCCCTGGCCGCCGTCCCGCTGGAGCCGACGGGTGACGACCGCACCCTGCTGGGGATCGAACTGTCCCAGGACATGAGCCGGGGCCGCCTGAAGGACGGGGTGGAGGCCTGCGGCCTGCCCACCCTGGCCTTCCGCACCCACCACCTGCCCGGCGGGGCCGGGGCTGTCCACCTGCTGGAGGTGGAGGGATTCGTGGCGGAGGATGATCCCCGACTGGGCCAACTGGCCGATCGGCTGGGCGATTCCCTGATGCGCATCCTTCCCATCGGCGCCTATGCCACGCCCATGGTCGCCCCGGGGGCGGAGCATCGCCGGGGGTGAGGGGGTGCGGCAGATCCGCACCGGCCCGACCCTCGCCCCGCCCCAAACCTCCCGGCACCACCCATGACGGGCCCTGGTGCCGGCCGGCCCCGCTTCCGCCAGATATCCCCGCTTTCGTGAGAGACCCGCCATGACCGGCCCCGTTCCCAATCCCGGCATCCTGGACATCGCCCCCTATGTGGGCGGGGAGCATTCAGCCCCCGGCGCGACCCGCCTGATCCGTCTTGCCTCCAACGAAGGGGCGTTGGGCCCCAGCCCCGCCGCAATCGCCGCCTATCAGGCCCTGGTGCCGGAGATCCACCGCTATCCCGACGGCGGCCACCGCACCCTGCGGGAGGCGATTGCCCGCCGCTATGCCCTGGACCCCGCCCGCATCGTCTGCGGCGCCGGGTCGGATGAGCTGCTGCAGCTCCTGACCCGCGCCTATGCCGGCGTGGGGAATGAGGTGCTGTACAGCCGCCACGGCTTCCTGATCTATCCGATCGCGGCGAAATCCGTCGGCGCCACCCCGGTGACCGCCCCGGAAACGGCGCTGACCGCCGATGTGGATGCCCTGCTGGCGGCGGTGACGGAGCGGACCCGCATCGTCTTCCTGGCCAATCCCAACAACCCGACCGGCACCTATCTGCCGGCGGCGGAGCTGGAGCGGCTGCATGCCGGGCTGCCGGAGCAGGTGCTTCTGGTGATCGACGCCGCCTATGCGGAATACATGACCCGGACCGACTACGCCGACGGCTCCGCCCTGGTCGACCGGTTCCCCAATGTCGTCATGACCCGCACCTTCTCCAAGATCTATGCGCTGGGGGGGATGCGGCTGGGCTGGGCTTATTGCCCGGCCGGGGTGGCCGATGTGCTGAACCGGGTGCGCGGCCCGTTCAACGTCACCTCCTCCGCGCTCGCGGCCGGGGTGGCGGCGGTGGAGGATACGGCGTTCGAAGCGGCATCGCGCAGCCATAATGAAACCTGGCGCGAGTGGTTCACCAGCACCGTCCGCGACCTGGGCTATACGGTCCATGCAAGCGTGACCAATTTCGTGCTGGTGGATTTCGCCGGCCAGCCCCCGGGGAAGGATGAGGCGGAGGCGGCACGCCTGTTCCTGAAATCCCGCGGCATCCTGGTCCGCCAGATGGGCGCCTACGGCCTGCCCACCTGCCTGCGCATCTCCATCGGGTTGGAAGACGAACTGCGCGAGGTCGTCCGCGCCCTGGCCGACTGGCGGGGCTGAGGGGGGGGGCGGCGGCGGTCGGGGGTTGTGGCGGCCGGTCCTTTTCACCACGGGGGCACGGGGCCCACGGGGTTTCACGGGGGTTCCGCCCGCTCCGTCCAGCGCCGCAGGCGACAGGTGTCTGTTGCGCTTCGCGCGGATGGGACACCTAGGGCACCAAGGTCACCAAGGGCCCCGGGGGCACCCGCCGTGAAACGCCGTGCCGCCGTGTCGCCGTGGTGAAATAGGGCTTTCGGAGCAGGGCTATCGTCCCGGTAACCGCCCCGGTCCGGCCGCGTGCGTCTTGGTGTTCTTGGTGCCCTTGGTGTCCAACCAGAATCAGGCGAACAACCCGTCTCACCATGGGGACACGGGGGGCAGGGGGATTCACGGGGGGGGGGGGGCCGTGCGGGTGGGGAGACCGCTTTCAACACGGCGTTGGGGCGGAGAGGCGGGCCACGGTGGGGTTCCGCCCGCACCGCCCAGCGCCGCAGGCGATAGGTGTCTGTTGCGCTGCGCGCGGATGGGACACCAAGGTCACCAGGAACACCAAGGTTGCCTCCGGCCCGCCCGTGACACCCCGTGTTCCCCGTGCCCCCGTGGTGAAAAACCCTGGTCCCCCAGGGCGGTCAGCCCGGGGAGCATCCCCGCACCTGCCCTCACCCCGCCTGGTCGGCGGGGACGACGAAGCGGTCGATGACCTTCTTGTCGCCGGCGGCATCGAAGCGGATGTCCAGCTTGTCCGCCTCCACGCTGCGCACAGTGCCGTAGCCGAATTTCTGGTGGAAGACCCGGTCGCCCGGGTTGAAGGCGCGGCCGGGTACCGGGCGTTGCACCACCTGATAGGGCGTGCCTTCGATCAGGGGCGGGGTGCCCCGCTGGGGGGCTTGGGCGGCTTGGCGGCCCATGCGGTTGAACCGCTCCCCGAATCCGCTTGCGGCCCAGGATGCCCCGCCGCCATAGCCGGCAATTCCGCCGGCCCCGAAGCCCGTGTTCCCGAACCCGGTGCCGCCGATGCCGGGGTTGTTCTCCACCACCACATGCTCCGGCGGCAGTTCGTCGACGAAGCGTGAGGCGATGGAGCTGGACCAGCTGCCATGGATGCGGCGGTTGGCGGCGTGGCTGATATAGACCCGGCGGCGCCCGCGGGTGATGCCCACATAGGCAAGGCGGCGTTCCTCCTCCAGCCCTGCGATACCGTTCTCATCCAGGGTGCGCTGGCTGGGGAAGACCCCTTCCTCCCAACCGGGCAGGAAGACCATGTCGAATTCCAGCCCTTTCGCCCCGTGCAGGGTCATCAGCGACACCTGCTCCGCCCCCGCCTCCTCCGCATTCTCCATGACCAGGGAGACATGTTCCAGGAAACCGTTCAGGTCCTCGAACTCCTCCATCGCATTCACCAGTTCCTTCAGGTTCTCCAGCCGGCCGGGGGCCTCGGGTGTCTTGTCCTCCTGCCACATGCGGGTATAGCCGCTTTCATCCAGGATGGTCTGGGCCAGTTCCGCGTGGTCGGCCGTGTCGGCCAGGGCGCGCCAGCGGGCGAAATCCCCCATCAGGGCGCGCAGCGTGGCCCGTACCTTGGGCTTCAGCTCATCCGTCTCGGTCAGGCGCCACGCCGTCTCCGTCAGGGGGACGCCCAGCGCCCGCCCGGCGGTGTAGAGCTGCTGCACTGTGGCGGGGCCGATGCCGCGCTTGGGCGTGTTGATGATCCGTTCGAAGGCCAGATCGTCATCGGGCTGGGCCACGACGCGCAGATAGGCGATGGCATCCCGGATCTCCTGCCGCTCATAGAAGCGCTGGCCGCCCACCACGCGGTAGGGCAGGCCCAGGGTGATGAACCGCTCCTCGAACTCCCGGGTCTGGAAACCGGCCCGGACCAGCACCGCGATCTGGGAAAGGGACGTGCCGGCGCGTTGCAGCACCTCCACCTCCTCCCCCACCCAGCGGGCCTCCTCCTCTGCATCCCAGAGCCCGCGGACGGTGACCTTCTCCCCTCCGTCCATCTCCGTCCACAGCTGCTTGCCCAGGCGGCCCTGGTTGCAGGATATGATGCCGTGCGCCGCCCCCAGGATATGCCCGGTGGAACGGTAGTTCTGCTCCAACCGAACCACCTGGGCACCGGGAAAATCCTGCTCGAACCGAAGTATATTTCCCACTTCAGCGCCGCGCCACCCGTAGATCGACTGGTCGTCATCGCCGACACAGCAGATGTTCTTCCGGGCCTGGGCCAGAAGGCGCAGCCACAGATACTGGGCGACGTTGGTGTCCTGGTATTCGTCCACCAGGATGTAGTGGAACCGCCGGTGATACTCCGCCAGAACATCGGCATGCTGCTGGAACAGGGTGATGTTGTGCAGCAGCAGATCGCCGAAATCGCAGGCGTTCAGGGCTTTCAGGCGATCCTGGTACTGGCGGTAGATCTGCAGAAGGCGGCCGCCCGCGATCTCCCCCGCATCCGCGGCCTTCAACCGGTCGGGTGTCAGCGCCCGGTCCTTCCACCGTTCGATGGCGGACAGGACCATGCGGGCCGGCCATTTCTTGCTGTCCACATTCTCCGCCTCCAGGATCTGCTTCAGCAGGCGGATCTGGTCGTCGGTGTCCAGGATGGTGAAATTGGGCTTAAGCCCCACCAGTTCGGCATGGCGGCGCAGGATGCGGGCGGCCAGGGCGTGGAAGGTGCCCATCCACCAGCCTTCCGACTGGCCGCCCAGCAGGGCGTCAACCCGGTCGCGCATCTCCCGCGCGGCCTTGTTGGTGAAGGTGACGGTCAGGATCTGCCAGGGATTGGCCCGCCGGGTCAGCAGGATATGCGCCAGCCGCGTGGTCAGCACCCGGGTCTTGCCCGTGCCCGCCCCGGCCAGGACCAGCACGGGACCGTCCACCGCCTCCACCGCCGCGCGCTGGGCCGGGTTCAACCCCTGGAGATAGGCCATGTGGCGGCCAAGACCTGGGGGCGGCGCCGGGACCGGCGGCTGGACACTGGGCGGCGGCCCGTCCGGATCGCCCGCGGCGGCGGGCTTCGGCGGGGCGGGACGGCGGGGCGGGGGGGGATCGAACAGGTCGGCCATGGGGGGAACATATATAGCACGCGCCCCCGTCTGGGTATCCCCCCGCGGGGCCCGCCCGCAGCGGTGTCCTCCACCGGATGGTCCGTCCTGCGCCCGTCCGGGGAGGGCTGTGCCGCGCAACGGGGGCGCGCAAGGGAGGGCATTGCGGATTGGGCCCGGGGGTGGGATGATGGCGCCTGTTCCGGAGGACCCGTGATGCCCCAAGCCGTTTCCAATGGCATGGCCGACGCCATGGCCGACCTGCAGTTGGACGATCCGAAGACCCTGGAAGCCATGGGTATCCTGGCCGGGGTGCTGGACGACGTCACCGGGCCGGAGCGGCTGGAATGCCTGATGGCGGCCAATGCCCTGCGCCAAGTGGTGGAGACGCGGTCGGAAACGGCCCTGAACTTCGCCCGTCAGGCCTTCGAGTCGCTGGATGGGGACGTGCGCCGTCGCATCCAGACCGATGCCACCTCCACCGCCATCAAGATCCTGGACCGCACCCGCACGGGCACGAACCCCCGGCTGCAACGCCCCGCGGGCATACCGAAATCCACCGGCAGCACCTTCCTGGACGCCATCAACGGCAGCGGCGGCATGCGCACCGAACGGAAATGGTGAGCGGCGGCCGTAGCCGCGTCGCCCACACACCCCGCCTCACACACCCCGCCTCACACACCCCGCCTCACACCAGCCGCCCTTTATCGTGACCGATCAAAGGCGGCTTTGCTTCCCTCCGTCGCCGGGCGGCACCTCCGTGGCCTTGGGCGCCGCCGTACCAATGGTCGGGATTTCCGACCGCTGTTGGTATCAAACCGCTGGCAGCGCGCCCCGCAGGGTCGGGGGTAGCAGGGACAGCACGCGGATGCGCGCACCGTGCCAGCCTGCGGATAGCAGCAGCAGGACCGAGCCGATGACCAGGGCCGCCATGGCGAACCGCATCTCCGCCGTGCCCGCCGCCTGCAGCACCGCCGTCAGGGCGTAGAGCACATAGGCCAGGGCGGAGACGAGCATGGCCCGCCGGTCGATCACCAGGGACAGCAGCGCCAGCACGGCATAAAGCCCGATGGCGGCCAGGGCCGCACCCAGGCCCGCCGCCACCCCTTCACCCCCGGTCACGCCCAGGGCGGTGAAGACCGGGTGGATGATCAGCGGCGCGGCGGCCAGGTGCAGCCAGAAGGCCACATCCGTCGCCCGGGTCACACGCTGGGGATCGCGCATGTCCCAGACCATGGCCAGGGCGAAGACGACCAGACCGGCGATGAAGACCAGCGGCAGCACCTGGTCGCGCAGGCCCGGGAACCCTGCCAGCAGCAGCCCGAACAGGGCGGCCAGCGCCCCCAGGGCGCCCGCGGCCACGGTGATCGGCACCATGAAGCGGCGCCAGTGCAGCCACGCCCCAAGGGTGGACAGCAGCGCCGCCCCTGCCAGGGCCAGCCCGGGCAGGGATTGCGGCCCTTCCGACAGGTTCTCCATCGTCGCGCCGATGACGACGGCACCCATGCCGGTGAACAGCCCGCCGACGAACCCGGCCAGCAGCACGATGCTGGGCAGGGCCATGCGGCGCCGACGGGTGAAATACTCCGCCAGCCCCCAGCTCAACGCCGCCACGGCGAAGCCCCCCGCCGCCGGTGTCACCGTCCCGGCCAGGGCGGCCGCCGCCGTCAGAAGCAGGATGATGGCGATGGCGACGAAGATGTCGTTGAAGCCGGTCAGCAGCCGGAACCGCTCCTCATCCACCCGGTCGCCGATCCCCCCGGCCTGGGCAGGGCCGGCGCTGCGCCGATGGTGGACGAAACGGCGGAATCCCTCCGCCGCGGCGGGGGGCAGCACACCGGCCGCCACCGCCTGGTTCAGATCGTCATCGGAATACATGGCTCAAAGTCTCCACGGGTCTTCGGGGTTGGAACAACCCGGGGGCGGCCGGGGAGGGGAATGCTGAAAAGAACGGGGGGCGGGCGGCACCGGCCGGAACCGGCCGGAACCGGAATGCCACCCGCCCGCCTGGGAGCGGTTACTTCTTCGCGGCCAGCGCCTGGGCCAGGCCGGGCACATGCTGGGCGCCGTCCGGCACGGTGATGGAGGCACCCTGGAAATCCTGGCCCACCGGCTCATACCGGCCGCCCAGGCAATCGGCCAGGAAGCCCTCCGCCACGGCATAGAAGCTGATCCGGTTCTGGGGCACGGCGAAGCCATGGCCCTCATCCGGGTACAGCACATAGGTGACGGGGATGTTCTTGGCCTTCATGGCGGCGACGATCTGATCGCTTTCCGCCTGCTTCACCCGGGGGTCGTTGGCGCCCTGGGCGATCAGCAGGGGCTTGGCGATGTTCTGCACATGGGTCAGGGGTGACCGCTCCTTCAGCAGGGCGCGCCCTTCCTCCGTCCGCGGATCGCCGACCCGGCGGGCCAGCTGTTCGAAGAAGCTGGCCCAATAGGCCGGCACGCTGGCCAGCAGCGTTTCCAGGTTGGACGGGCCGACGATATCCACCCCGCAGGCGAAGCGGTCGGGCGTGTTGGTCATGCCCCACAGGGTGGCATAGCCGCCATAGGACCCGCCATAGATGGCCACGCTGTCGCGGTTGGTGATGCCCTGGGCGATGGCCCAGTCCACGGCATCGATCAGGTCGTCATGCATCTCCCGGCCCCAGGCCCGGTCGCCGGCATTGACGAAGGCCTTGCCGAACCCGGTGGAGCCGCGGAAATTCACGCTCAGCACCGCATAGCCGCGGTTGGCCAGCCACTGGTGCTCCCCATTGTAGCCGAAGCTGTCGCGCGCCCAGGGCCCGCCATGGACGTTCAGAACCATGGGCACCGGCTGGTTCGGCACCCCGTCCCCGTCCGGATCGGTGCCGGGCGGAAGGGACAGGTAGCTGACCAGGGTCTTGCCGTCGCGGGACCGCAGCTCCCGGGCATACATGGGCGACAGGGTATCGTTCTCCAGCTCCGGCCGGATGGTGAACATCCGGGTCAGGCTGCGTGCCTTGCGGTCATACAGCCAGAAGGCCGCCGGCTCCGTCACCCGGTCGATGACGACGGTCCAGGTGTCATCCTCCAGGTTGCGGCTGGTGACGGCCCAGTCGCCCTTCGCCTCCCCGTCCAGGAAGGCGATGTCGGCCTTCAGCGCATCGCCCACCGGGACCCAGCGTTCCGTCAGGTAATCCACGCTGAAGGCCTGCACCTCCCCGGTCCGGGGATCGGCCATGATGCCGCCGATGTCTGCCTTTGCATCCTCCGCGATCAGGCTGGTCTGCCCGGTCTTCAGGTCCAGGCGCATCAGCGCCGTCTTGTCCCGGTTGCGGCTGTCCACGATATAGGCGTGGTCGGCCCCCTTGGGGATGCCCAGGATGTTGGTGGTCAGCGCGTCATCGGGCCCGATCACGGTCAGGGGCTTGGTGCCGCCGTCTGCGGCGATGGTCTCCACCGCCATGCCGCCGTCGGGCTGGGGCTTCATCGCCAGCCGCAGGACCAGATCGTGATCGGCCTCGAACCCGGCAAAGCCGTCATTCTGGCGGACCAGGGTCAGTTCGCCTGTCTTCAGGTTCAGGCGGTGGACATC
>JBJOKR010000007.1:0-57844 GCA_046045995.1 Pseudomonadota bacterium
GAGGACAGGGTCAGGGCGGACACGGTCAGGGCGGCAACGGACGCACCCAGAAGCGCGCGGCGGCGCGCGGTGACGGTCAGGTTCGGCATATCGGCATATCCCCGGCGGCGCCGCGCCCCCCAGGGCCGACGGCATCGCTTTTGTGTAACGTTATAACATTTGGCGATATGACAGCCAAAATCCCGATCGTCAACCGGACAATGGCCCGGGGGCATGGCAGGGGGGGGGGCAGGTTACCGACGACGCAGCGCCGCCCCCTCCCTCAAGGGGAGAGGGGGGCTGCCGCTACACCACCTTAGCGCGTTACTCAGTCCCGCCGCACGCCCACCAGCACGGCGCCGTCGATGATCCAGCCGTCCACCTTGGCGCCGCGCAGGTCGCTGCCCGACAGGTCGGCCCTGGCGAGATGGGCCTGGCGCAGATCGGCATCGCGCAGGTCGGCTTGGTAGATCCGCGCCCGGCCCAGGCGGGTGGGCCAGCGGCGTTCGACGCTTTCGGCGCTGGTCAGCGGGCGCAGGTCGGCCCCCCGCAGCACCGCCTGGCCCAGATGGGCACTTTCCAGGTTGGCGCCGCGCAGATCGGCTCCCGACAGGTCCGCCCGATGCAGATCCGTCCCTTCCAGATCCGCCATGACCAGATTGGCACCGGCGAAACTGGTCCCCACGCATCGCGCCCCGGCCAGACGCGCCGTGGTCAGGATGCGGGAGGACAGGTCCAGGCGGGACAGGTCGCGCCCCGATAGATCCGCCCGGCGGCCGGAGACACCGTTGCTGCGGATCCAGTCCTCATGGGCCGACACCCTGTCCAGGGCGGGTTCACCGTCGTCCCGCATCAGCAGGGCACCGCCATGCTTCAGGTCGTTCAGGGCATTGGCTTCCAGCACGCTGCCGACGAAATTCGCGTTCTCCACATTGGCCCCGCGCAGCCGGGCACCGGTCAGGATGGCGCCGGTGAAATCGGCCTCCTGCAAGCGTGTCTCCTCCAGATTGGCGTCCCGCAGGTCGGCCCCCCGCAGGTTCGCGCCGCGCAGGTCGGCGCCGCGCAGATCCGCCCCGGCCAGATTGCAATCGGTGAAATCGGTGCGCAGAGCGACAACCTTGTTGACCCGGCTCTGGCTCAGGTCGGCATCCACGGCGATGGCCGCGGTCAGGTTGGGGATGCGCCCGTCGAAGGCGGTGGGCAGGGGTTTGCCGCCGCGATAGACGGCCAGCACCGCTTCGCGCATGTCCACCTCCCGCAGGCGGGCGCGGGTCATGTTGGCGCCGCGCAGGCTGATGCCCCGCATATCCGCGCGGGAGAAATCCGCATCCTGCAGATTGGCCAGCCGCAGTTCGGCGGCGAACAGGGTCGCCCCCTTCAGCCGGGCGCGGGACAGGATGGCTTGGTCCAGGCGGCTGCCGGTCAGTTCCGCATCGGACAGGTCGATGCCGGAGAAATCCAGGTTGCGCAGATCGGCCAGGACCAGGATCAAACGGCGCCCGCCCGGGCGGCCGGTCAGCAGCTTCTGATGCAGGAGCACGGCCTCCGCCAGGTCCTTCTGGGTCGGGCGCTGCCACTGGAAACCGTTGTTGTAGTTGCGCTCCTCCGTCATCGACGGTGAC
This sequence comes from Pseudomonadota bacterium, assembly GCA_046045995.1. GTDB lineage: Bacteria > Pseudomonadota > Alphaproteobacteria > Azospirillales > Azospirillaceae > Indioceanicola. The sequence goes on from JBJOKR010000007.1 coordinate 1,602, forward strand.
CAGACCTTTCTTCCAGCGTACCTGCCCCCATCCGGTTTGCCGCCGTGCGGTCTGGCGCCATCCGGTTTCACACCGTGCTTCCGCGCCCAGATAGCCCCGTCCGGCTAGATCTTTCGGGATGGTTCGCAGGATGAACCAGATCCGGGGGTACCGCAACCCTTCCCGACAGGGCCCGACGCCCAGGCCGCAGGGCGGATGGGGCCGGCCATCGGCCCTGCGGCCTGGCCACCGGGTCAGAAGACGAACTTGCGCGCGTTCTCCACCATCGTCGAATAGATCGCCTGGATCAGATCGCCGGAACGCAGCCGGCCGAACGGGATGTTATCCTTGGCATAGTCCACCAGCGCCTCGGGCGGGCGCACCGGCACCACCTCATACCCCGCCTTGCGCAGGCCGGCGATCACCGCCTCCGCCTGGCGGGTGTAGTTCTCGTTGAAGATCGTCTTGTCGGCCTTCTTGATCGACTGGGCGATCACCTCGACCATACTGATGCTCGGCACCCCTGTTCCTCCCTGTTCAGGCCCCCGGCGAACGCAGACCGCCGCGGTCAGCGCGCCACACCCGCCCGGTCCAGATGCGGGCCAAGCTGCCCGCCCAGGGCCAGGAAATACATCTTGTAATCGGCGATCAGGGACCAGAGCGGATAGGTGAAGGTCGCGGGCTTGTTATGCTCCACGAAGGCGTGGCTGACCCAGGCGAAGAAATAGCCGGACAGGGGCATGCCCAGCAGGTACCAGGGGTCCAGCGTGGTCAGGGCCGCCATCAGGAAACCCAGCGCGATCGTGCTGCCCACATAGTGGAAGACACGGGTCGTCTGCCGGCTGTGTTCCTGAAGATAGAAGGGCCAGAACTCGGCAAAGGTCTGGTAACGGCGCTCCGCCATGGCTGCAATCCTCCCGTCGATCCGGCGCGGGGGTCATAATCTTGCCAAACACCCCGGCACTCCATATGTGACGATGCTGTTATCGGCGGTTCGGGACCGCCGTTCGTTTCGTCAGTCCTGTAAGATTAAGGATCACGCAGATGGGCTACAAGGTTGCCGTCGTCGGTGCCACCGGCAATGTGGGGCGTGAGATCCTCCAGACCCTGCATGAGCGGGACTTCCCCGTGGATGAGGTGGTGGCGCTCGCCTCCGCCCGCTCCGCCGGGACCAAGGTCTCCTTCGGGGAGGATGAGGTTCTGAAGGTCCAGGATCTGGCGAAATACGATTTCAAAGGCATCGACATCGTCCTGTCCAGCCCGGGCGCCAAGGTGTCGGCGGAATACTCGCCCAAGGCCGCGGCGGCCGGGGCGGTCGTGATCGACAACACCAGCCAGTTCCGCATGGATCCCGATGTCCCCCTGGTCGTGCCGGAGGTTAACCCCCAGGCCATCGCCGGCTGGCGCAAGAAGGGCATCATCGCCAATCCCAACTGTTCCACCATCCAGCTGGTGGTGGCGCTGAAGCCCCTGCACGATCTGGCCACGATCAAGCGCGTGGTCGTCGCGACATATCAGTCCGTGTCGGGCGCCGGCAAGGAAGGGATGGATGAGCTGTTCAACCAGACTCGCGCCATCTATGTGAACGACCCGATCGAGAAGAAGAAGTTCACCAAGCAGATCGCCTTCAACCTGATCCCCCACATCGACGTCTTCATGGATGACGGTGCGACGAAGGAGGAATGGAAGATGACGGTCGAGACGAAGAAGATCCTCGACCCGAAGATCAAGCTGATCGCCACCTGTGTGCGGGTGCCGGTCTTCATCGGCCATTCGGAGGCGGTGACCATCGAGTTCGAGAATCCGCTGTCGGCGGAGGAGGCCCGTCAAGCCCTGCGCCGCGCGCCCGGCATCTCCATCGTCGACCACCGCGTGGACGAAGGCTATGTCACCCCGGCCGAGGTGACGGGGGAGGACAATGTCTTCATCTCCCGTATCCGGGAGGACATCACGGTGGAAAACGGGCTGAGCATGTGGGTCGTCGCCGACAACCTGCGCAAGGGTGCCGCCCTGAACGCGGTCCAGATCGCCGAGGTCTGGGCGGAGAAATACGCCGGCTGATGCAAGCCTGGGCGGTCCCCGCCCTTTCTCCCGGGAGGGGGGAGCCGTCAGACGTGGGTGGGAATGAGGGGGAGGTGATGAGGGGGAGGTGATGAGGGGGAGGAAGAGCCGTGCCGCCGGCCCCCCTCCCCCTCCCGCCGGGCTAAGGATTTCGCCCTCCGCTGCCCTTTCTCGGTCCCGGTCCGTATGCTAGGACGACCGTCGATGATCTTCTGACGGAACCGATGGGAAAGGCAGCGATGACCAAGCTTGTGCTCCTGCGCCATGGCCAGAGCGTGTGGAACGTCCAGGACCTGTTCACCGGGTGGACTGATGTGGACCTGACCGACAAGGGCGTGGAAGAAGCCCGCGTGGCCGGCCAGCGTCTTGCCGCCGCCGGTTTTGATTTCGACAGTTGCCACACCTCCGTCCTGAAGCGGGCGATCAAGACCCTGAATCTGGCGCTGGAGGGCATGGACCGCCTGTGGCTGCCGGTCGCCAAGGACTGGCGCCTGAACGAGCGGCACTATGGCGGGCTGCAGGGCCTGAACAAGACCCAGACGGCGGAAAAGCACGGAGCGGAGCAGGTGCATATCTGGCGCCGCAGCTACGACGTGCCGCCCCCGCCGCTGGCGGAAGGGGATGAGCGGCTGCCCGACGGCGATCCCCGCTACGCCGCCCTGCCGGCCAGTGCCCTGCCCCGCACCGAAAGCCTGAAGGACTGTGTCGCCCGCGTCGTCCCCTATTGGGAGGAGGTGGTGGCGCCGGAGGTGCGGGAGGGCAAGCGCATCCTGATCGCCGCCCACGGCAACAGCCTGCGTGGCCTGGTCAAGTACCTGTCCGACATCTCCGATGAGGCGATCACCCAGTTCGAGATCCCGACCGGCCACCCCCTGGTCTATGAACTGGACAGCGACCTGAAGCCGGTGGACCGGTACTTCCTCTGATCGCCTGACCCGCTGGTCGCGGCCGGGACGTGTCGCAATGCGGGCTTGGCCTTTCTTGCGACCTACGGCGGGGGGCGGTGTCCCATAGGTCGCAAGCAGCGAAGCGGATTGCGACATTCCGCCAACGCACCCCCCCTACCGTCCGGCGAAGGCCGGGTCCGCCACCACCGCCGCCACGCCATCGGCAAAGGCGGTGGCGGACAGGGCCAAGTGGTGGGGGCGGCCGTTGATGGACAGGATGGCGACCTGGATCGCCAGCACGGCCGCCGCCTCCCCCTCCCCCACGATCAGGGGTGCTCCGCTGTCCCCGCCGGTGACGGGGCAGTCATGCAGCAGCAGGGCCGGGTCCTGGCCGATATTGGCCAGGGCGCAGGGGGCTGCCCCCATCCGGTGCCCGGGGCGCAGCACCTTTGCCCCCACCAGCCCGGTCAACCCCTCCAGCGACCGGGCGCGCAGCGGCAGGGGGGCCACCCCCGCCTCCGCTGCCAGCACCAGCACGGCCCAGTCGCGCGGCAGCATCTCCAGGCTAGGCCCCGCCCCGCCGCGGTAACCGGACCCGGTCGCCGCCGCCACCCCGGCCAGCGCCGTCGCCATCCCCCCCGCCTGGAACCGCACCTGATGGGGTGGCAGGGGCAGGCGGTTGCGCGGATGCAGCAGGCAATGGGCGGCGGTCAGCACCTGGCGCGGCCCCACCAGCGTGCCCACACACCCCTCCCCGAACCCCACCCTCTCCACCCGCCCGACGGCGGGATGGCCGGACCCGGACGGGGATTCGGCAGCCGGCACCGGCCCGGCCAGCAGGAGGAGGAGGAGCGGGAGGTGGAGCGCGCGCCGAACGGCCATCACAACACCTTGTGCCGGTAATGGTAAGGGTAGGCCACGCGGAAGCCCAGGCGGGTGTAGAGGGAGAGGGCGGGGGTGTTGGCCGCTCCGACCTGGAGATAGGCGGCACCGGCCCCCAGCGTCGCGGCGCGGGACAGCAGGGCGCCGATCACCCGGCCGGCCAAGCCCCGGCCCCGCAGATCCGCCCGTGTGCCCACATCGAACAGGCCCGCATGGCCCCGGTCGATCACGGTCAGGGCGGTGGCGACGATGACCCCGTCCACCCGGGCGGCACCATACAGGGCGGTCGGCGCGATGGCCGCCAGGATGCCCGCCAGTGCTGCCCGGCGGCTGTCCGGCACGCCCGTGATGGCGCAATAGGCATCGATCCAGTCCCGGCCCAGGGTGGAGTCGATGGTCACGGTGACGCCGTCCGCCCCCCTATCCTCCCCTGTCTCCGGCCGAAGCCGGTCCAGCAGCAGGACGAGGGAGGGGGACTCGGCCGCGTATCCCGCCACCGCCAAGGCCGTGTCCAGGCCCGGCGGCGACAGGGGCGTCAGCCGGAACAGGGAATCCAGCCCGGCGGCGCGATAGGCGGCCTCCGCCACCGGGATCTTCTCCGCCGGGGGCAGATGGCCCGGGGCGATGACGTTCACGCTGTTGGCCCGCCCCGTGTGCCCGCCCGACAGGCGGATCAGCCAGCCATCATGGTGGATCGTCTTCAGGGCGGGCCAGGCGGTGAGCGTCAGATCCTCCAGCAGGGCGACCCTTGCCACATCGGGCGGCAGCGCCGTTGACGTGGCGGGTGGAACGGCGATGGGGGAGGAGGAGGACGGCGGCAGGCGGGTCATGGGGCATCCGGGCCGGTGGGCGATGGGGGGACCTGACCTTCAGGATACATGGCCCCCGCCCAGCCGCCTAGGCGACGCCCCGGCACCGCTCGCCTGCCGCCCCGTCACCGTCCAGTGCCCGCCCGAATGGCCGTCCGGGCCCTGCCCCTGCCCTGGGCGCTCCCTGTCACCGCGGTGCAACATCCAACCGGATCAAGCCCTTGCCCTGGCAGGGAACCGGGCCGTTGCGGCTGCGGCAATGATTGACGGCGGGCGTGGGGAGGCGTAAGTCAGATTGACTGTCCTTCTGTGACCGCCCACCCGGCGGTTCCGGTGCGACCGGCCCGTTTCCCGGTGCGCCTCCCGTCCCTGGCCGCCCGTCACGCCGCGCGCGGCCCGGTCCCGGGGGTGCCGCCCTTGAACGGGAGCGGGCGGCACCGGTTCCCGCCGGACCCCGTCAGCTTCAGGAAGCGCACCCGATGAGCGATACCACAGCGGCCAAGCGGCAACGTCCCTTGTCGCCCCATCTGCAGGTCTACCGCCTGCCCCTGCCCGCCATCTCCTCCATCACCCACCGCATCACGGGCGTGGGGTTGACCGTCGGCACATTTGTGCTGGCCTGGTGGCTGATCGCGGCGGCGGCGGGTGAAGGGGCTTATGCCACCGTCTCCGGCCTGCTGGCCTCCCCGCTCGGCTGGCTGCTGATGGCCGGCTGGGTCTGGGCGCTGTGGTACCACACGCTGAACGGCATCCGGCATGTGATCTGGGACGCGGGCAAGGGGGTGGAGCTGAACGCCGTGTACCAGAGCGGCTATCTGATCTGGGGCGGGTCGGTGGCACTGACCGTGCTGACCCTGATCGCCGCCGTGGCGCTGTAATCGGGCAAGGAACGGATCATGCAGGACACCACCCATTCCTTCCGCTCCCCCCTGGGCCGCGTGCGCGGCCTCGGCTCCGCCAAGGCGGGGGCCCATCACTGGCTGACATACCGGCTGTTGTCGGTGGCCTATGTGCCGCTGGTGATCTGGTTCGTGATCGCGGCCGTCGGGCTGGCCGGCCAGGGCTATCCGGCCGTGCTGGCCTTCCTTCAGAATCCGGTGAACGCGGTTCTGATGCTGCTGACCGTGGGTGTGACGTTCCACCACGCCGCTTACGGTATGCAGGAGGTTTTCGAGGACTATATCCAGTCCAAGATGGCAAGGACCATCGTGATCGCGCTGACCAAGGGCATTGCCCTGGTGCTCGGCGTGGCCAGCGCCTTCGCCGTGCTGAAGATCGCTTTGGGGGCGTGAGGGAACCATGGGCACCGCCTATCCGATCCAGGACCATTTCTATGACGTCGTCGTCGTCGGCGCCGGTGGGGCGGGTCTCCGCGCCACCTTCGGCATGGCCGAAAAGGGGCTGAAGACGGCCTGCATCACCAAGGTCTTCCCGACCCGCAGCCACACCGTGGCGGCGCAGGGCGGCATCTCCGCCGCGCTGGGCAACATGGGGGAGGATGACTGGCGCTATCACATGTACGACACCGTCAAGGGGTCGGACTGGCTGGGCGACCAGGATGCCATCGAATACATGTGCCGGGAGGCCATCCCCGCCATCATCGAGCTGGAGCATTACGGCGTGCCGTTCAGCCGCACGGCCGAGGGCAAGATCTACCAGCGCGCCTTCGGCGGCATGACGGCGCAGTACGGCAAGACCCAGGCCTATCGCACCTGTGCCGCCGCCGACCGCACCGGCCACGCCATCCTGCACACGCTGTATCAGCAGTCGCTGAAGCATCAGGCGGAATTCTTCATCGAGTATTTCGCCCTCGACCTGATCATGGATGATGAGGGGGCGTGCGTCGGCGTGCTCGCCTGGAACCTGGATGACGGCACCATCCACCGCTTCCGCGCCCATCAGACGGTGCTGGCGACGGGCGGTTACGGCCGGGCCTATTTCTCCTGCACGTCGGCCCACACCTCCACCGGTGATGGCGGCGGCATGGCGCTGCGTGCGGGCCTGCCGCTCCAGGACATGGAATTCGTGCAGTTCCACCCGACCGGCATCTATGGTGCCGGCTGCCTGATCACGGAGGGGTCGCGCGGGGAGGGCGGGTACCTGACCAACAGCGAGGGTGAGCGTTTCATGGAACGCTATGCCCCGTCGGCCAAGGACCTGGCCAGCCGCGATGTGGTCAGCCGGTCCATGACGATCGAGATCCGGGAGGGTCGGGGTGTCGGTCCGAACAAGGATCACATCCACCTGCACCTGGAACACCTGGACCCCAAGACCCTGCATGAGCGCCTGCCCGGTATTTCCGAAACGGCGAAGATCTTCGCCGGGGTGGACGTGACGAAGGAGCCGATCCCCGTCCTGCCGACGGTCCATTACAACATGGGCGGCATCCCCACCAATTACCGCGGCGAAGTGATCAACCCCACGGCCGATGATCCGGACAAGGTGGTGCACGGCCTGATGGCCATCGGGGAGGCGGCCTGCGTCTCCGTCCACGGCGCCAACCGCCTGGGTTCCAACTCCCTTCTGGACCTGGTGGTGTTCGGCCGTGCGGCGGCCATCCGCGCGGCGGAAATCGTGGAGCCGGGTTCGGCCCACAAGTCGCTCCCGTCGGACAATGCCGACAAGGCGCTGGCCCGTCTGGACAAGACCCGCCATGCCAACGGTGACACCCGTGTGGCCCATCTCCGGCTGGAGATGCAGAAGGTGATGCAGAACAACTGCGCCGTCTTCCGCACCGGCGACGTGCTGGACGAAGGCGTGAAGCTGATGGACCAGGTCTGGGCCAAGCGGCCGTCCATCAAGCTGGATGACCGGTCCATGATCTGGAACAGCGACCTGGTGGAGGCGCTGGAGCTGGACAACCTGATGGTCCAGGCCGTCGCCACCATCAATTCCGCCGCCAACCGCCAGGAAAGCCGCGGCGCCCACGCGCGCGAGGATTTCACCGAGCGGGATGACGAGAACTGGATGAAGCACTCCACCGTCTGGGTGGACGATGCCGGCAAGGTGAAACTGGGCGACCGCCCCGTCCACCTCTACACCCTGACCAACGAAGTCCAGGTCTTCCCGCCGAAGGCGCGGGTGTACTGAGGACGGGATCGGTTCGGTTCCGGAATGAATAAGGGCGGCGCCGCGTGGTGCCGCCCTTTTTGTTTGGCCGTGAGACACACCGCGCGTCGCAATACGGGCTTCGCCCTTCTTGCGACCTACGCCATCAGGGCGGTCCCGTAGGTCGCAAGGAGCGCAGCGGATTGCGACATCCGGCGGCGGTGGGGCGTAGTTGAGGCCTAATCGCGCCATGATTAGGCCCTTGGTCATTTGGATTAATTGTCTTCCACAGCTGCCGCTAATCGTTCAACAGCGGATGCCAGACCGTCTATCGACGATGCGATAATCCGTGCAGACTGCAGATTGGCAATGATGGCAGCCTGATTCATTGTTAGCTCAGGTGCTGGTTTTCCGTACCACTCAAGCGACTTAAAGTCCTCAGCCAGTACAAACGTCACTCCCATTCTTTCAGAATAGGGAACGCTGGGCGGGTAGGTATCTGGCTGAACTTGTTCCTTCGACATTGGCATCTCCTGGTTTCACTTCTGCTACCCCTTAAGAGCGGCCATTAAGCACAAAACAAGAACATGATGCTATGTGTCAACGGAAATCAGCAACCCCGGAATGGCGTTTGGTCCCGCGTGCTGTTTCTTCGCCCTTTTGTGTCAGGGTGATCACTCGGAGTTCTGACAGTTCGTCCTTTATCTCAATTAATCCTTCGCCGCATAGCCAGCTCAGTGTCTCTACCAGATCCTCCATACTGATCTGAAGGCCTAATTCAGGTAGCCACCGGTAGAGTACGCGGTCATTGCACATTCTCCCGAGAGACTGCGTCAGTGCGCCAAGAATAGCTCCGCGCCAATGTTCCTGAAGTATACGACGCAGACCTGAATGCTGAGAATGGTCGTTCATATCTATATTCAAGGTCGATTCCGTCCTATTTTATTTATTTCGCTGGCATTGCCCCCGTCATCCTCCCTCCCTGTCCCACAAGGCTGGCTCGCCCGCACAGGCCCGGTAGTTGGCATCCAGGCGGGGGCCGAGCAGCAGGAGCGTGGCAAGGCGGCGGGTCATGGTGGTGACGTGGGCGGCTTCGTCCATGGTCAGGGGCCGGCCAAGAAGCGGCTGTTCCCGGTAGCTGAGCCATTTCTTGATGACCTGGTACCCGCCCAGGACCATCTCCCACACCGCCTTGGGCACACAGGACCACAGGGTAGTGGCGTTCAGGTGGATGTCCAGACAGGAACCGCCCAGCAGGGCAATCGCTTCATCGGGATCGATCCCCAGGGCCCCGGCCCCGGCGGCGATGGCGGCCGCTTCGCTGTCGGTGAAGGGTCGGGGGCGGGCGTCTCCCGGGCCGGGCATGCAGATGCCGTCGCGCCCCGGATAGCCCCAGCGGCCATTCACGCCCAGGTCGATGGCGGTATCCGTCCGGGTCCGGCGCAGCGTGCCCAGCATGGTCAGATCGGGGCGGATGGCCCCGTTGGTGACACCCGGTACAGGCACCCCCGCGTCCAGCAGGGCGGCAACATGGCGGCCCAACGCGGCAGAGGTGTCCAGCAGGGCGGCCGTGCCGGGCATGGGGATGCGCGGCCAGCCTTCCCGCACGGCGGGCCCGTTCTCCGCCAGATAGGCGGGCGCATGGCCGATGGCCAGGATGTGGTCCGTCACCAGGGTTTCATCCGGCCGGTCCAGATGGCGCAGATAATCCATCGCCCGCACCGACAGGTTCGCCACCACCCTCGGTTCCGCCTCGAACAGGGTCCGGCGGTGGCCCTCCCGCACCCGTTCCGGGAACGCGACCGCACCCGGTCGGGTCAGATGCCAATCCGGCAGCACGCGGACCAGCAGGAACGGCGACCCCTCCCGATCCCGCTCCGCCTTGGGTCGGCAGATCAGGGCCCGGTTGTCGGGAATCCCCGTCATCGCGGCGAACAGGTCCGGCCGGCTTCTGTCCAGAAGACCGCTGCCGTCCTCCCAGAATAGCCATCTCTGGTCGAAAGGCTGATACTCGTACCGGACGAACTCTCCGGCATTCGGTCCCAGGGATAGGACCTTGCGCCTGACGCTGCGATGCTTGTCAAACTTACTCGATCCTACTGTAGAAAATCCTGATCCATGAATCGATGGGTATTTTTTTAATATCTCCTCATCACTGAATTCTTCATCAAGGTAATCTGAAATTCTTTCCCGCAGCGACCCGATCTCGATATCCACAACAAAATGATCGCGACTTGTCTTCACTCCGGGCGATGATGTCCTGAACAGATCCGGGACCTGCGGCCATGTCCCATAGGCCGGGTGGGCCTTGACGTTGCGGAAGACCAGACCAAGGGGCGGGGTGGGGTCGATGCGGTGATAGGGTGTGTCGCCGTCATGGGCCGCGCCGGCGGCCAGCTGCTCCCGCTTGTCCGTTCCCCACAGATCGCGATAGCGGATCACGGCGGGACCGGCCACGCGGTTGCGCCGGATCTCCGCCGCTTCCTGCCGCCGATCGTTGATCTCTGCCTCCAGCCGATCCAGCGCATCCGTCGACAGGCGTTCCCATCCCGGTACGGCATGGATGGATGTGACCGGGTCGGGGGGGCCGCCCTCCCGCACCAGCAGGGCGATGCAGGTCCCTTCCTTGATGCCTTCGGGATTCTTCCGGGTAGAAAAGATGGACGGGTCGGGTCTGCCGTCGGGTGTGCGCTTGCCGGTGCTGTCCCGGTCCCCGTTCAGGTTGTCGATCCAGATGGCATCGAAGGCGTCCCGGAACCGTTCGCGCAGGGCCGGGTGGCTGAAACCGTTCAGCCAGGAGGAATTCGTGATGAAGCAGACGATGCCGCAGCCTGTCTGTTCGGTGATCCGCCGTTCCGCCATGGCATAGAACCGGACATACAGATCGTTCAGACCATGCCCCCGGGGGGCGGGGATGCCGTCACCGCGGGGGCGGCGGTAGCGTTCGGCCAGGGCCCGTTCCTCCTCCCCCGTCGCCACCTCGGCGAAGGCGTCATAGGGGGGATTGCCCAGCACCACCAGGATGTCCTCCTCCCGCTTGATCCTGCGGGCCCGGTCCATCTCATCATGCAGTTCCGGCAGGGGCAGGTAATGATCGGGCTTGTCGAAGCGGGAGTCGAACCCGGTCAGGGCGTTGGACAACAGGATGCGGGGCCATTCGGCCGTGTCGCTTGTGTGGCTTCCCTCCTCCCGCAAGGGGGCGCCCAGCCGCTCCAGCATCAAGGACACCTGAAGATGGGCAACAACGAAGGGTGCGGGCATGATCTCGAAGGCATTCACGCGGGTGATTGCCGCTTCCTTCACCTTCAGGGCGGCCAGATCGCCGTCACCTGCGGCCAGATGGGTCCTTTGGATACGGTCCAGCACCGCCAGGACGAAGCTGCCCGTCCCACAGCACGGGTCCAGCACCTTCACCCGCGGGTCCGCCAGACCGTTGGGCACGCCCATACGGGTGCGCAGCGCCCAATCCACCCGCTCCACCATGTAATGGACAACTTCCGGCGGCGTATACCAGACACCGAACTGCTCCCTCAGGCCGGGATCATAGGCCTCCAGGAACGGCTCGTAGAAGTATTGGACCGCATGATCCTCCTGGAATCGGGCGAAGAACGCCCTGTCATCCACCCGCCGCAGCACGTTGGCGGCCCATTCCAGAACCTCGGCCAATCCGGTATTGCCCAGCGCCGTCGGGGTATAGACCTGCTCGAACAGGGACCGCAGCACGGGCAGTTTCAGATGCCATGCCACACCCTGCGCGCTGAATCCTGGTCGGGCCGCGGGATCCGGATGCTTGCGGCACCAGATCACCCAGGCGCTGAACAGACCGTAGAACAGGGTCTGGACCAGGGTGGACCGGAAGAAGTGACGGCTGCGTTCGTTGACGAACTTGATGCCCAGCGCCTCCTCCAGCGTGGTCCGCACAAGGTCAAGTCTGTCGCGGTAACTGACCGTTTCATCCGCCGCATGCGCTTCCAGCCGGGCCAGGCTTTCCCTTGCATAGGATGCCAGGAACCAGGCGACATCGCGGGCCTGGGTCAGGGCTGCATTGTGCAGCAGGACACGCTTCATGAACTCGACGAACCGCATCTCCAGACCGGCGGGCGCCGTCTGCGGTCTGGCTGCAAGCCGCCAGAAGCTGTCGGCGTCGGGCGTCAGGTCGAACCGCTCCAGATACGCCTGTCGGCCGAACTGGTCGCGGCCGATCACCAGGAAAGCCCGGAAATTCGTGACCAGAACCAATTGATAGGCGTCCCAATACCGCTGCACCTGTGCGGACCGGGCGATCAGCTCAAGATCCGCCGTCGGTGGCTTCGCTTCGATCACGCCCCGTTCCGGCCTGACCCCCGGCAGCGGGTTGCCCAGCTCATCCCGCGACATCTGGGCGGTTGTGTACAGGGCATAGTCCGGCTTGTCCCCCGCCCCGCCCCGCGGCTGATGGATGCAGAACACCGCCGGGGTCATCTCCCGTCCCAACCTGTTCAGCAGTTGGTGCAACGCCGGGTAATAGGAAAGCTCATCCGAAGCGGCCGGGCTTCGGCGGGTGTCATGTATGTCCGACAGGTAGTCAGCAAGCGGGGAGGCGGTGGTCATGTAACCTTTATTCCTCAATGCCTGGCCGCGGGCAAGCACGGCAGGTTTTCATCAGAAAATGCTTATGTGCAACACGGGTGCCGTCTGTGTTGCAGAGTGTTCCAGAACCGCCCCCCCCCGCCCCCCCACCCCGGACCATCCGCCGCACCCCATCCGTTCGCATAGACCGGTGTCCGGCGCTGAAATCCGCCATAGATTTTATGGCGTTGACGCAATATGGTCCGCAGGTTTCGCGGATGCGGCATGTCCTTCCGCTGTCGCCCCCTCTCGTCCACCAAGAAGACCGATCCGCCATGGCCGAGTTCACGCTACCCGCCAATTCCAAGGTCAAGCCCGGCAAGACCGTCCGCTCCGCGGCCGCCGATGCCAAGCGGACGCGCAAGTTCCGGATCTACCGCTACGATCCCGACACGGGCGAGAACCCGCGGGAGGATATCTATGAGATCGACCTGGACAAGTGCGGGCCGATGGTTCTGGACGCTCTGATCCACATCAAGAACGATGTGGATGCGACGCTGACCTTCCGCCGGTCCTGCCGGGAGGGGATCTGCGGGTCCTGCGCCATGAACATCGACGGGCGCAACACGCTGGCCTGCCTGAAGCCGATCGATGAGGTGAAGGGCGACGTCAAGATCTATCCCCTGCCGCATCAGCCGGTGGTGAAGGATCTGGTGCCCGACCTGTCGCGCAACTACGCACAGCTTGCCTCCATCAAGCCCTGGCTCCAGACCCAGAGCACGGCCCCGTCGCGGGAACGGCTGCAAAGCCCGGCGGAGCGGGAGAAGCTGAACGGCCTGTATGAGTGCATCCTGTGCTTCTGCTGCACCACCTCCTGCCCCAGCTACTGGTGGAACGGCGACCGGTATCTGGGGCCCGCGGTCCTGCTCCAGGCCTATCGCTTCATCGCCGATTCGCGCGACGAGATGACGGGGGAGCGGCTGGACGATCTGGAAGACCCGTTCCGCCTGTACCGCTGCCACACCATCATGAACTGCACCCAGACCTGCCCCAAGGGTCTGAACCCGGCCAAGGCGATCGCCGAGATCAAGAAGCTGATGGTGGAACGCGCAGGGTGATCCCCTGGGCAGGTCCGTTGGATCATCCGCCATTCCATCGCAAGGGGTGGGTCCTCCCGGGGGCCCGCCCCTTGTCGTTCCGGCATCCCCCCTTTTCCGGTCGCCCTACGCCTGCGCGCGCAGGACGCAGGCCCGGACACGACTTTGACTTGCCAATACCCGGGGGCTTGGGCATAGGCTTCGCCCATGATGAAGTGGGTGGACCATAGCCTGTCGGGCTGGCGTTGGGTCGCGGCCATGGTGCTGCTGGCCGGGGTGCTGCTGCGCTCGCTGATCCCGGTCGGGCTGATGCCCGATCTGGGCCGCTTGGCGGAAGGGTCCTTTCCCCTGGTCATCTGTGCCGGCGGGATGGAACGGACCATCTGGGTCGACCTGGACGGCAACCCGGTTGAGGCGGAAAAGCCGGGCCACCTGGATACGCTCTGCCTGTTCGGCGGGCTGCCGCCGCTGGCCGTTCCGCTTCTGCTGATCCTGCTGCTGATGCTGCCCCTGCGCCGGGCGGGTCGGGGTGTCGCCCCCGCCCTGCCGCTGCCGGTCGCCGCGCGCCCGCCGGGGGCGCTGTCCGCGCGGGGACCGCCCCCCGCCCTCTGCCCCGCCGTCTAAATCCGACATCGCCCGGAGGCAGCCCTGTGCCGCCCCCGTGCGCCCCCCCCTTGTGCCGACTGCCGTGCGCGCCCTGCCCCGTGATCCAGGCCATCCTGGCTGGCGCGGGGGGTGCCCGTGCCGTCGTGCCGATCCGGCAGAGATCGACAGACATGACCCGTTCCATTACCCCAACCGCGCGCCGGGCGGATGCCCGCGCCTGTTCCCGTCCGCGGTCCCCCCTTGCCGCGGCCCTTCCGCTGATGCTGTCCACAGCCATGCTTGCCCTGCCCACCGCCCCGGCCTGGGCCGAGGGGCCCGCCGATGTGGAGGAGATCATCGTCACCGGCCGCCCCGGCAGCCCCACCGCCCCCAGCCCGGCGGAGGTGGCGGCGGAGATGCGGCAGATCGCCGGTGCCGTGGACCTGGTCCCGGCCGAGGCGTTCCGCGACCGCTACGCCCTGAACCTGCGGGACATGCTGGCAAGCAGCCCCGGTGTCTTCGCCCAGCAGCGCTTCGCGGAGGAGGTGCGAATCTCCATCCGGGGGTCCGGCCTGTCCCGCGGCTTCCACATGCGCGGGCTGATGCTGATGCTGGACGGGCTGCCGGTGAACACCGCCGACGGTGCCGCCGATTTCCAGGAGATCGACCCCGCCACCCTGCGCCATATCGAGGTTTACCGCGGCGGCAATGCCCTGCGCTATGGTGCCGCCAGTCTGGGCGGGGCGATCAACATGGTGATGCCCACCGGCCGCACCGCCACCGCCCCCCACAGCCTGGTGGCGGAGGGGGGCAGCTTCGGCACCCTGCGCACCGTGGCCGGGATCTCCCGCGCCTGGGACGGGGGGGATGCCCATGCCTATGCCGTGCGCGTTTCCGCCGACGGTTGGCGGGACCAGAGCGAGCAGCGGACCTGGCGGGTGGGCGGCAACATCGCCTTCACCCCGGCCGACGGGGTGGAGACCCGGTTCTATATCGCCGCCAACGACATCGCCCAGAACCTTCCCGGTACCCTGACCCTGCGCGCCGCATTGGAGGATCCGAAGCAGGCGACGCCGATCAATCTGGTGAATGACTATTCCCGCGACATCCGCTCCCTGCGGCTGGCCAACCGCACGGCGATCAGCCTGGGCGATGCGCGCATCCTGGCCGGGGTGGATCTGGCCCTGAAGGACCTGTACCATCCCATCTTCCAGGTGGTGGATCAGGACAGCAGTACCTATGGCGGGCATGTGCGGGTCGATCTTCCCTGGGCGTTGGGCGGCATGTCCCAGGAACTGACGGCGGGGGCCAATCTGCGGGCGGGCCGCACCGATGCGCGCCTGTTCCTGAACCAGGGCGGGCGGCGCGGGCGCCAGACGTCGGACACCGACCAGCGGGCCTGGAACGTCGAGGCCTACCTGGAGAACCGCAGCCGCCTGACGCCGGAGCTGTCCCTGGTGCTGGGCGCGCAGATGCTGTGGGCGGAGCGGGAGACCGATGACCTGTTCGCCCCCGCCCGCAGCGACAGCGCCGATTATGACGCGGTCAGCCCCAAGGCCGGGCTGCTCTGGGATGTGACGGACACCATCCAGGCCTGGGCCAATGTCACCCGCGCGGTGGAACCGCC
Organism: Pseudomonadota bacterium; assembly: GCA_046045995.1. Classification (GTDB taxonomy): domain Bacteria; phylum Pseudomonadota; class Alphaproteobacteria; order Azospirillales; family Azospirillaceae; genus Indioceanicola. The sequence continues at coordinate 17,125 of JBJOKR010000007.1, forward strand.
GACATTTTCGGAGCTGAACCAGACGCCGGTCGTCCGCTTCGTGCCCTTGGACGCCCAGAAGGCCTGGACGGCGGAAGCAGGAACCCGCGGCCGGTCGGGCGGCCTGTCCTGGGATGTCACCTTCTACCGCGCCTGGGTGGAGGATGAGCTGCTGGCCTTCACCATCGATCCGGGCCTGAGCATCCCCGCTGCCACGTTCAACGCCGGCGACACGATCCACCAGGGGATCGAGGCGGGGGCGGAGGCGACGCTGGCCACCGGCCTGTTGACGGCGGACGACCGGGTGCGGGCGACGGCGGTCTATGCCCTGAACGATTTCTATTTCGTGGATGATCCGGTCTATGGCGACCGGGATCTGGCCGGCATCCCCCGCCATCAGCTCCGCACCGAGCTGCGGTATGAGGTGGCGGAGCGGTACCGGGTCAACCTGACCATGGAATGGGTGCCCCAGGGGGGCTGGATCGATTACGCCAATACCCTGCGCGCGCCGGGCTACACGGTCTTCGGCCTGGGCGGTTCCGTCCGTCTGGCCGAGGGGGTGAGCCTGTACGGCGATGTGCGCAACCTGTTCGACCGGGCGCATGTGACCAACTGGTCCACCATCGCCCGTGCTGCCGGCACCAATCCGGCCGTGTTCTATCCCGGGGAGCCGCTATCCGCCTATGCGGGCCTGCGGGTGGAGTTCTGATCCATGCAGACGACAGCGACACAGCGCCGAACCCTTCTTCCCACCGCGATCCGCTGGCACCGGCGGCTGGCCTGGATGGCCGGGATCGCCGCCATCCTCTGGGCCCTGACGGGCATGACCCACCCGCTGATGGTCTGGACCATGCCCCAGCCGGCGACACGCTTCGTGCCGCCGGTGCCCCTGGATCTGACCGGTGCCCTGCCGCCGGCAGAGGTGCTGGGCCGGGCCGGCCTGACCCAGGCGGCGGAGGTGCGGGCCACCGCCGCCCTGGGCCGCCCCCTCTATGCCGCCCGCCCGGACGGGGCGGGGGAGCGGCGTTGGTTCGATCCCATGACGGGGGAGGAGGTGGCGGGGGAGGACCGCCGCCGGGCGGAAGCCCTGGCCCGGCTCTATGCCGGGGAGGCGACGGCCCCGGTGCGGGACCTCCGCCTGGTCACCGCCTTCGATGCCGAGTATCCGGCGGTCAACGCCCTGCTGCCGGTCTGGCGGGTGGTGTTCGACCGGCAGGACAGCCTGACCGCCTTCGTCGATACGGGCGGGGAGCGGCTGGGCACCCTGACCGATGACCGCAAGCGGGTGATCCAGTGGATCTTCCGCAACATCCACACCCTGGCTTTCCTGGAAGGCCGGACGGAGCCGTTGCGCGTGCTGCTGATCACCCTGCTGGTCGGGTCGGTGCTGGCCACGGTCCTGGCCGGGGTGGTGCAGTTGCTGCGCCTGCGCCGGCCCAAGCGCCCGCCGGGCCTTCGCGGCCTGCACCGGATCGGGGGCTGGGTCGTGGCCGTGCCCGCCCTGATGCTGACCATCAGCGGACTGTGGCAGTTGCTGCACAGCGCCATCCCGGCCGACCAGCCCCGGCTGCCGCCCCAGCGCATCGCCACCGCCGACCTGACCGCGCCGCTGGGCAGCACCTGGGCAGCGCTGACCGAGGGGCGGAAGGTCACCGGGCTGGCCGTGGTGGTGGCCGAAGGCACACCGCTGCTGCGCCTGGAACTGCCCCCGCCCCGGCCGGGCCAGCCCCCAGCCGCCGATGCGGCACCGGCTCCCGCGGCCCCGGCCCCGGCCCCGGCCGATCCCCACGCCCATCACGGGCATGGCAGCGGGCATGAAGGCGGGCATGAAGGCCATGGCGCCACCACGGCAGCGCCCGGGCCGGGGGCAGCGGCACCCGACCGCACCGCCTTCTTCCGCGGCCAGCCCCAATCCGGCGCGGCCATCCTGGCCGATGGCGCGACGGGGCAGGCGCTGGACCTGACCGACAGCGGGCTTGCCCTTCGGCTGGCATCGACCGCCCTGGGCCGGCCGCTTCCGGCGGATACGCCGGTCACCCTGGTCACCCGCTTCAGCGATGAATACGGCTTCCTGAACAAGCGCCTGCCCGTCTGGCGCATTCTTCCCGCTGGCGAGGACGGGCCGCGTTTGTTCATCGATACGGAGGAAGCGGTGGTGGCCGCCCATGTGACCGGGGCCGATCTGCTGCGCGATCAGGTTTTCGATCTGCTGCACAAATGGCGCTTCCTGGATGGGCTGGGCCAGGTGCCGCGGGACATCATCCTGATGGTCTTCGCCGCCCTGCTGGCCGGTGCCGGCACTGTGGGCATCCTGCTGCGGCGGCGGTAGGGGGGCTGAACCAAAAAGCCCCGCCCTCCCGGCAGGGCCGGAAGGGCGGGGAAGCGATGGTCGCAGTCTCTGGAGTCGTCAGCTTGGCAGGTCACGCCCCGATCCGGTGGTGACATTACCGGGACAGGGGCGGGATCGGCTCCGTTTCCCCGGAAACCCCGGCCTCAGCGCAAGGACGTCACCTCGGTCAGGGTGCCGTCGCTGATGGTGCAGCGGATGGTCCGCCGTTCGGAGCCCTGGCTGCTGCGGTGCGGGTCCAGGGTGAAGGCCTGGACCACCGTCTGGGTCGTGCCGGTGGTGGTCAGTTCCGGCAGGTCATAGGTGATGCGGTGATCCTCTTGGAAGGACCGCCAGACCTCCCGCCGGCAGATATCGGTGGCGGAGCGGGGGCGCTCCACCGACCCGTCATGGTAGCCGTCCCCGTCCTGGACGGAGATGGAGCAGCCGCCCAGCGCCAGCAGGGCCAGGGCAGCAGCGGTGACAAGGGTGACGGGCCGCGCGGGACCGCCGGCCGCCCGGGCCGGTCCACGCACAGGGAAATGGGCAAAGCGCATCGGCTTTCCTCTCAGGTCTGATCGGTCGTCCACGGGAAGGGCAGAAGGGCGATTTCCGGCCCCGGTACAGGGCGCGGGGGCGGCCGGCCTGCGGGGGCAATCCGATCTAGCGGGGTGGTTGGGGCCGCGGCAAGGGCTGAAACCGGATCGTTACAATCCCAAGGCGGCCTGAAGGGCCGCGCCGGTCAGCGGTTCTTGCCCGGCACCCACAGCACATCGCCCGCCCCGCGGCCGTTGACCCAGCGGGACAGGACGAACAGATGGTCGGACAGGCGGTTGATGTAACGCAGGGCCGGATCGCCCACCGCCTCCCGCGCGGCCAGATCGGTCATCAGCCGCTCCGCCCGCCGCACCACCGTGCGGGCCAGATGCAGCTGGGCCGCCGCCGGATGCCCACCGGGCAGGATGAAGCTGTTCAGCGGGGAGAGGGCGTCGTTCATGGCGTCGATCTCCCGCTCCAGCCGGTCCACCTGGGCATCCACGATGCGCAGGGGCGGCCATTGCGGATTCTCCACCTCCGGGGTGCAGAGGTCGGCGCCCAGGTCGAACAGGTCGTTCTGGATGCGGCCCAGCATAGCGTCCGCCTCCCCCAGGTCGCCGTCCTGGCCGGTGGTGTGCAGCCGGGCGATGCCGACCACGGCATTCGCCTCATCCACCGTGCCGTAGGTGGCGACACGCAGGTTGCCCTTGGGCACCCGCGTGCCGTCGCCCAGCGAGGTTTCACCCTTGTCCCCGCCGCGGGTGTAGATGCGCGTCAACCTGACCATCCCGGTCCCCCTCCCCGATAGCGATGTGGCCCGATAGCGATGTGGCCCGATAGCGATGTGGCCTGTGATACCAGCCGTGCGGCGACCGTCAGCCGCCGGTCCCGGCGAGCACCGCCAGGACGAACAGCACGACGGCCAGCATCTGCAGGCGCACGCGCCACCACATCAGCCGGTTGCCGTACCTGGCGTTGAATTCCCCGCCGCGCGCCATGGCGACGAGACCCATCCCGAGGACGCCCAGCACCGCGAGCATGGTCAGGATCAGAAGGGTGAGGAGAAGTCCGCTCATGGGGTCGCTATATAGCGTGGCCGCGGGTCGGTGCACACCCCCGATCCTGTGAAAATGTCCCGGCCGGGCGGACCCTGGGAGGGGCAGCCCCGGGCAGTAGAACGACCGGCCGCATCGGCGGTTGCATGCCGGGCCGGGCCTATGTAACCCTTGGGGCCACCATGACAGGCTTCCTGCGCCACATCGCCGCCTGCAATACCCATGACCCTGCCCGCTACCGGCCGTTCCGGGTGGCGGGACAGGTGGTGGGCTGCGTGCGGGCGGATCTGGTGGACACGCTGCCAGCCCTGGGCGATGTGTTCGAGCCGGTATCGGCAGAATCGGTGGACGGGTCGGGCGGCGGTATCGCCCTGGCCCCTCGCTTCACCACCCCCGATCAACGCAGCCGGGCGCTGGCTTTCGCCCTTGATCGGCTGCTGGCTGCGGGGGTGCTGAAGAAGCTGCGGCGGGAGGCCTATCCCGTGCTGACCCGCTGGGGGGCGGAGCCGCTGGCCACCATCGATCGCGGGGCGGTGCCGCTGTTCGGGCTGAAAAGCTTCGGCCTGCACGTGAACGGCTATGTCCGCCGGGCGGACGGGCTGCACCTCTGGGTGGGCAAGCGGGCCATGGACCGGGGCATCGCCCCCGGCCAGTACGACAACCTTGTCGCCGGCGGCCAGCCCGCGGGCCTGACCCTGGCGGAAAACCTGGTGAAGGAAGCGGCGGAGGAAGCGGGGCTGGACGCCGCGACAGCGCTCACCGCCCGCCCCGTCGGTCATATCGCCTATCGCATGGACAACCATATCGGCCTGAAGGACGATACCCTGTTCTGCTTCGACCTGGAATTGGGGGAGGGCGTCGTGCCCCGCAACACGGATGGGGAGGTGGAGCGGTTCGAGCTGTGGCCCGTGGCCCGGGTGCTGGAAAGCGTGCGCGACACCGATGACTGGAAGTTCAACGTGAACCTGGTGGTGATCGATTTCCTGATCCGACACGGCATCATCGGCCCGGATCATCCGGAATATCTGGCCCTGGGGCAGGGTTTGCGGCGCTAGTGCAGCGGCAATGTGTCGTACGCCGACGGCTGGGACGAGACCCCGTCGTGCGACACCAGGGCATGGCGTAAAGCCGGGGGATGGCGTAAGGTTGATGTGGCGGCCGGACCTTGCCCGGCGCCTGGGATGGCTGCCCCCCGTGCCCCCCTCCCCCCCCGGCTATGCTGCCCCGGGTGGCCTGACCTGCCGCCAGCACTCCGGCATGACGCGCTGCAACGTAGGTCCCGTGCATCGGCCGGCGCGGATCGTCCGCTTGTCATACCATCGCCAGGATTGGCCCCTGCCCGATACCTTGAACCAGTCACCATGCCACCTTGGGGCCGGTGCTTGACTCCGCTTCCCGCCTCGGTTAGAAAGCGCGCCTTCGCCGGGTGCGGGTCCGCATCCGGTATTCCGTTGTCTTTGTCCGCGCGACCTCTCCGCGCCCTGATGCAGGGATGGATGTCGCAACTACAGCATAGGGTGTTCCGATGTCCCGCAAGTGCGCCGTGACCGGCAAGGGTGTGCAGTTCGGCAACAATGTCAGCCACGCCAACAACAAGACCCGCCGCCGGTGGGAGCCCAATCTGCAGGAGACCGCGCTGATGTCCGACGCGCTGGGCCGCATGGTCCGCCTGCGCCTGTCGACCAACGGCATCCGCACGATCGAGCACAAGGGCGGCCTGGACGCGGCCCTGCTGGACATCCGCGACAGTGAACTGACCGCTGACGCGCTGAAGGTCAAGAAGCAGATCGCCAAGGCGATCGCCAAGAAGCAGGCTGCCATCGCCGCCTGATCGGCGCGGCACCGCCTTCCTTTCCGGCGTCAGAGCGACCCTGCTGATCCGGCCCCGCGTAACTGCGCGGGGCCGATGCCGTTTGTGCGAGCGGCCCTGCCAACTGCCCGCCTGACCCGCTCCTTAGCCGATCCGCTGTCCGACCGATCCGGATGCGGCCGGTCCGGATGCGCCTGGTTTGGAAGCGCCCCCTTCGGAAGCGTTCATGTCGCTCTCCCCCGCCGATCTGATCCTTGCCCTGAACGGTCTGCCGCCGGAGTTTCTGCTGCTGGCCCAGGCCCTGCTGTGCTTCGGGTCCATCCTGCTGCTGGGGCGGCTGTTCGGGGCGGCGGGACTGTACCTTTACATCGCCGTCGCCATCATCGCCGCCAATGTGGAGGTGCTGAAGGCCGTCCAGTTCAGTGTCTACGACCATCCGGTCGCCATGGGCACGGTGCTGTTCGGATCCACCTATCTGGCGACCGATATGCTGGCGGAACATTACGGGCGGGAGGCCGCGCGCAAGGGCGTGTTCCTGGGTTTCGCCGCCTATCTGCTGTTCACCGTGCTGATGATCGTGTCCCTGGGCTTCACGCCCCTGACGGCGGATCAGGCGGGGGAGGCGATGGCCTGGGCCTTGCCCATGCACGATCACATGGCGGCGCTGTTCATGCCGGCCCCCGCTCTTTTCGCAGCTGGAATGACCGCCTACCTGATCAGCCAGCTGTTCGATGTCTGGGTCTACCAGCGCATCCGCGGGGCCACGGGCGGGCGGCATCTGTGGCTGCGCAACACCGGGTCCACCGCGCTGTCCAGCCTGGTCGACAACATCGTGTTCAGTGTCCTGGCCTGGGTCGTCTTCGCGCCGGAGCCGGTGGGGTGGGAGGCGCTGATCTTCACCTATATCCTGGGCACCTATCTGCTGCGCCTAGCCCTGGCGGTGCTGGACACCCCCTTCATGTACCTGTCCCGCCGAGCCCTCGGCCCCCAGGTCCCCGCCCGGGCGGATTGAGGGGGCGGCGGCCCCGGTGTATCGTCAGGGGATGGACAGTTTGACGCCCTTCCCGATCGATCCGGCGCTTTTCCGTGCCGCCCGCGCTTTGCCGGGCTTGGGCACGGATGATCTCGCGCGGGCGGCGGAGGTCGGGGTTATGGATGTGGAGCGGCTGGAGGCGGATGGAAATGTCCCGCCCCAGGTGGCAGCGGCTGTCCGCCGGGCGATGGAGAGGCGGGGGGTCCACCTGACCCGCGACGGGCTTTACCGCGTAGCCCCCAAGGAGCCGCCTGCTTCCAGGACGGAGCGTATCGCCGCCGCCCAGGCCATCGCCGCCCGCTTCGCCGCCCTTCCCATGATTGATCCGCGTCCGTCCGAAGAAATTGTCGCGGATATATATGATGAGAACGGTCTTCCAAGGTGATCGCCGTCGATTCCTCGGCCATAATCGCCGTTCTGTTCGGGGAAGCCGAGGCTGAGGCTATCCTGTCAGCTCTGGTAACTGCGGATCGCCGGCTGATGTCGGCCGTGAGTGTCTTGGAACGCGGGATGGTCGCCCAAGGCCGGGCAGGCAGCAGCGGCCGCGATGAACTCCGCCGGCTCATCGCCGCCCAAGACATCGAAGTCGTTGCCTTCACCCCTGATCTTGCCGACCTCGCCCTCGACGCCTTCACCCGCTTCGGCAAGGGGCGGCATCCGGCGGGGTTGAACATGGGGGATTGCGCCAGCTATGCGCTTGCGGCATCCCGCCGCCTGCCCCTCCTCTTCAAAGGCGATGATTTCAGCAGGACGGATATCGGCCGCGTCCTGTAGGGCCCGAGGTCAGGCCACAATAGGACAGGGGCCGTCAGGCGGCCTTGTCGGCGGTCGGCTGCACGGACAGGGTCAGTCCCAGCGCCTGAACCACCTTCAGGATCGTCGCGAATTCCGGATTGCCTGTCTCCGACAGCGCCTTGTACAGGCTTTCCCGGGACAGCCCGGCATCACGCGCCAGTTGGGACATGCCCCGTGCCCGCGCGATGACCCCCAAGGCATGGGCGATGAAGGCGGCATCCCCTGTGGCCAGCGCCTCATCCAGATAGACGGCGATGCTCTCATCGCTGTCCAGCAGCTCTGCCGCATCGAAGGGAATCGTCCGTGCCATGGTTCAATCCTCCAACGTGTCCAGGATCCGCTGCGCCTGGGCGATATCCCGGTCCTGGCTGCTTTTGTCCCCGCCGCACAACAGCACGATGATCGTGTTGCCGCGGCGGGTGAAATAGAGGCGGTAGCCGGGCCCGACATGGATCCGCATCTCCTCGATCCCATGCCCGACGGACTTGGTGTCGCCGGCATGGCCGAAGGTCAGCCGCTCCAGGCGGGAGGCAATGATCGCCCTGGCCCGGCGATCACGCAGCCCCTGGACCCACCGCGCGAACTGTTCCGTCTGCCGCAGAACGATCATGGGTGCATCGTATCCCATGGGCTACGGACCGGCAACCCCGGCACCGGCGGCGGAGCGGGGAAATGGCCGCCCTGCATGGGTTGGTGGTGACGCGGGCGGCACAATCCCCTACATACGCGCGATCCCTTACAGGTACCGTCCCGCCATGACCTCCCACCCCGGTTTTTCCTTCGACATCCTGGCCCGTGATCCCGCGAGCCGGGCCCGTATCGGCCGCCTGTCCACCCCCCATGGGGTGATTGAGACGCCGAACTTCATCTTCTGCGGCACCAAGGCCAGCGTGAAGGGGGTGACGCCCGGGCAGCTGCGGGCGGAGCAGACGGACATCATCCTGTCCAACACCTACCACCTGATGATCCAGCCGGGGGCGGAGACGGTGGCGAAGATGGGGGGCCTGCACAAGTTCATGGGCTGGGATGGGCCGATGTTGACCGACAGCGGCGGCTACCAGATCTTCGCCATGGGCCATGGCAGCGTGGCGGATGAGGTGAAGGGTCGGCGCACCACCACCCGGGCCAAGACCCTGCTGAAGATCACGGAGGAGGGGGCGACCTTCCGCTCCTACACCAATGGGGAGATGCTGTTCCTGACCCCGGAGAAGTCGGTGGACATCCAGCGCAAGCTGGGGGCCGACCTGATCGTGCAGCTGGACGAATGCACGCCCTTCCATGTGGACCGGGATTACACCGCGCGCAGCATGCGCATGTCCCACCGCTGGGGCGACCGCTCCCTGGCGGAGCATGAGCGCGGCCGCGCGATGAGCGCCAACGGCCTGCCCCAGGCCATGTACGGCATCGTCCAGGGCGGAGTGTACCCGGACCTGCGGCGGGAAAGTGCGGAATACACCGCCAGCCGCCCCTTCTTCGCCACCGCGGTCGGCGGCTCCCTGGGGGCGGACAAGGCCCAGATGTATGAGGTGGTGAAGATGGCCATGCCCTTCGTCCACCCGGACCGGCCGGTCCACCTGCTGGGCATCGGTGGCATCCCCGACATCTTCGAAGGGGTGGCCCAGGGCATCGACACCTTCGACTGCGTCAGCCCCACCCGCATCGCCCGCCACGGCTGGGCCATCCACCCCGGCGTGAAGGGGGAGCGGCTGAACCTGCGCAACGCCCAGTACCGGGAGGATCCGCGCCCCATCGACGGGGAGTGCGGCTGCCACACCTGCCGCACCTACAGCCGCGCCTATCTGCACCACTTGCTGAAGGCGGGGGAGCTGCTGGCCCTGTCCCTGATCAGCCTGCACAACATCCACACCATGAACCGCCTGATGCGCGACATCCGTGCGGCGATCCACACCGGCACGCTGGAGGAGACGCGCAAGCGGTGGGTGTGGCAGGGGTGATGTCCAGCGCACCCCCCGCTCCATCCCCCGTATGGCTGTTCCTTAACCCCTGTTCGCGCTAGATAGGGGGCGTCTTTCCGCCTGAACGGTCAGGGACCAGCCCGTCCGATGCCCCCTTCCACCGCCCCCCACAGCCCCGCCCCGACCCCCGGCGCCAGCATGGCGGCGGTGGTGGATGAGCATCTGCGTTGGCTGCTGCGCTGGCACCGGGCGGCCTTCTATCCGGAGGACTCGGGCTTGAGGGAGCCGGATGCGGTGCCTGTCCCCACCGCCTTTGTCACCTGGGTCCGGCAGATCCGCGACAATGAACTGACCGACCAGCCGGCGGTGGACCGGCTGGTGCTTCTGCATGAACAGCTGCACCGGATTGCCCGGCTGATGCTGACCCGCACGGCGGCGGGGGAGCATCTGACCCTTGCCGGGTATGATGTGGTGGTGGACAAGTTCGAGGAGTTCATCGGCCAGTGCCGCCGGTTCGAGCGGGCGTTCAGCATCGCCGGCAGCGGAATCGATCCCTTGACGGGCCTGCGCAACCGCACCGGCCTGATGGAGGAGCTGACCCGGGAATTGTCGCTGTTCCAGCGGATGGGCAAGCCTTTCTGCGTCGCCCTGTGTGACCTGGACCGGTTCAAGAGCGTCAACGATACCCACGGGCATGAGGCTGGGGACCGGGTCCTGGTCGCCACCGCCGGGGTGATCAACCGGACGATCCGCAGCGTGGATGAGGCGTTCCGCATGGGCGGGGAGGAGATCCTGATCCTTCTGCGCGGTGTGACCGCGGGGGAGGCCCATGGCGTGCTGGAGCGGCTGCGCGGCGATCTGGAACGGACGGCCGTTGCCCTGGCGGATGGCGGCAGCCTGCATGTCACCGCCAGCTTCGGCCTGGCGGAGGCCACCCTGCACACCCCCATCGACCAGGTGATCGAGCAGGCGGACCAGGCCCTGTACCAGGCCAAGCGGACGGGGCGGAACCGGATCGTCCGCCATGGGACGGCCCCGGCGGGCGGGCCGGCACACTGACCTTGCCCGTGGGCTGATCCGCCCCCCTAGTCCCGCAGCATCCGCCGGATCGCCTCCGCCAGAAGCCGGTAGGGGTCGTCGCCCCGGGCCTGGGCCTCATCGCTCAAGCGCTGCCGGAACCGACCGTGCAGTTCCTCGCGGCGGCGGCGGTCGGCCAAGCCCCCGGCCAGATGCCGGTCCATGGCCTCCCCCGCCTCCGACGGGTCGTCGAACAGGCGGGAGGGGGCATCCTTCCGGTCGATCGGGCGGTTTCGGGGCGGGGACCTGGGCATGGGGCCAGGATAGCACAAGCACCCCGGTGCGGCTTGTCCGTTGCACGGGCCCCAACGGGCTTGCCCCGGGCAGGGGCCGGGGGCACCCTGGGCGGAACCGGCGGCAGCACGGGCCGGACAGGATGGAGAGACATTGCATGACCCCCACCGCCACGCCCACCGCCACGCCCACCGCCACGCCCACCACCGCACCCACCGGCGCCCCTGACGGCCTGGCGACCGACAGCCTCGCGCCCGGGTCCCGCTCTGCCGGTGCCTCCGCGGGGCACGGCATTCCCAAGGCTCCGGCCAGCCGGCCGCTCGATTTCGTGGAACACCCTGTTGCGGTGATGCGGGAGCGGGCGGGGGATTTCCTGGCGCTGATGCGGCAGCGGCGCACCGTGCGGGATTTCGCCGACCGCCCGGTGCCGCGGGACATCATCGAAACCGCCCTGCGCACCGCCGGAACCGCCCCCTCCGGCGCCAATCAGCAGCCCTGGCATTTCGTGGCCGTGGCGGACCCCGACCTGAAGCGCCGGATCCGGCAGGCGGCGGAGGCGGAGGAGAAGACCTTCTATGAGGGGCGCGCCCCCCGGGAATGGCTGGACGCCCTGTCCCCCATCGGCACCGATTGGGAGAAGCCGTTCCTGGAGACGGCCCCCTGGCTGATCATCGTGTTCGAGCAGGTCTATGGCATCGGCCCGTCGGGAGAGCGGGTGAAGCACTATTACGCCCCGGACAGTGTGGGCATCGCCACCGGTCTGCTGATCGCGGCCCTGCACAATGCCGGGCTGGCCACCCTGACCCATACCCCAGCCCCGATGAAGTTCCTGGGGGAAGTGCTGGCGCGCCCGGCGAATGAGCGCGCCTTCATGATCCTGGTGGCCGGCTACCCAGCGGCGGACTGCCGGGTGCCGGTGATCACCAGGAAGGATCTGGAAGCGATCGCCAGCTTCCGCTGACCGCCGCCGTACCAACGGTCGGGATTTCCGACCGTTGGCATTACTCCCCCCCGTCCACCGGCTTCTCCTTGTCCGTCCGGTACTTGTCGAACCAGGCCAGCGTGTTCGCGACCTTGGCGATCTGGTGGCTGGGTCGGCGGACAATGGTGTGGGGGGCGTCGGGCACACGGACCATCACCGCATCCACCCCGCGCAGCTTCAGCGCCTGATAATACTGCTCCGTCTCGCTGATGGGGGTGCGCCAGTCCTGCTCCCCGGTCAGGACCATGGTCGGTGTCTTGACGTTGCCGACCAGGGACAGCGGGCTGCGGCGCCAGTATTCCGCCTGCCGATCCCAGGGATAGCCGTCGAACCAGTACTGCCAGAAGAAATTATAGATGTCGGCGGTCAGGGCGAAGCTGGTCCAGTTGATCACCGGCTTCGCCACCACGGCCCCCTTGAACCGGTCGGTCTTGCCGATGATCCAGGCCGACAGGGTGCCGCCGCCCGATCCGCCGGTGACGAACAGATTGTCCGGATCGACAATGCCCTTGGCGATCAGGGCATCCACCCCGCTGATCAGGTCGTCGTAATCCTGGCCCGGATAGTTGTGGTGGATGTGGTTGGCGAAGGTCTCCCCATAGCCGGTGGAGCCGCGGGGATTGGTGTAGAGCACAACATAGCCCGCCGCGGCGTAGAGCTGCTTCTCAAGGGCGAAGGTGGGGCCGTAGGCGGCAAAGGGGCCGCCATGGATCTCCAGGATCAGGGGATACTTCTTGGCCGGATCGAAATCGGGCGGATAGACGATCCAGCCTTGGATTTCCTGCCCGTCGGCGCTGCTCTTGTAGCGGATCTCCTCCACCCGGCCCAGGCGGCGCTGGGACAGCAGATCGTCGTTCAACCGCGTGACGGTGGCAAGGCTGACACCGGAAAGAAGGCCGCCCTGGCTGCCCACGGCGATATCGGCAGGCCGGTGGGGACCTGCGACCGTGTAAGCGAAGCGCCCGTCCTTCGCCACCGTGAACTGGCCGGAGCTGTAGGGGCGGTCCAGCACCAGCCCACCGACATTGCGGGTCAGTTCCACCCGCTTGCCGTCCAGCCCTATCCGGGCCAGGACCACATCGCCCTCATCCTCATAGGTGATCAGCAGGGAATCGTTCCCGGCCCAGGCCGGATCCTCCACCCGGCGGTCCAGGTCGCCGGTCAGCAGCTTGGTCTGGCCGCTGCGGCGGTCCAGCAGGTAGAGACCGGCGTTCTGGTACCCCATCTTGCGGTCGTCGAAGCCGGTATAGGCGATCCAGCGCCCGTCGGGGGAGATGGCGGGGCTGGCATCAGGCCCGTCGCGGCTGGTCAAGGCGCGCATGGCCCCGTCGGCCAGGGCCACCTCCCACAGATCGCTGTCCACCGGATCGGTCTGCCAGTCGGCATTGCGGTTGGCAATGATGATCACGGCACCGCCGTCGGGGGTCCAGACGGGGGTGCCGGAGTGGTTGAAGTCCCCGCGGGTCAGTTGCCGGGGTGTCCCCCCATCGGCCGGGACGACGAACAGGTGGACATGCCCCTGCTCCACATAGCCCTGGCCGTCGCGGCGGTAGATCATGTCGTCGATCACCGTGACGCCCTTGGCCCATTCGGCGCCGTCCGGCATGGCCGGGGGCTTGGCCAGCGGGGCCGGGCCTTCCGGCACCAGCATGGTGAAGGCGATCCACTTGCCGTCGGGCGACCAGGCAAGGGCGCCCGGGCTTTCGGTGGTGCGGGTGACCAGGGCGGTCTGACCCGTATCCATCCAGCGCACATGGATCTGCGACTGCCCGGCCGCCGCGGCCACATAGGCGATGCGGTCGCCCGTGGGGGACCAGCGGGGCTGGCTGGCCGCGACCGGCCCGTCCAGCAGGGGGCGGTGGTTCGCCCCGTCCGCATCCACCAGCCAAAGCCCGGGCACGGCCTTGTCCGTCATGATGTCCATGGACATGCGGGCATAGACGATGCGCTTGCCGTCGGGGCTGATCTGGGGGTCGGCGGCGTATTCCACCTCGAACACGTCCATGTCCCCGAACACCGGCGGCACCGGCCCCGCCACGGCAGCCGTTTGCGCCGCGGCAAGCCCCACCGCCGCTGTCATCAGCATCCCGGCCAGGACACCGCCCGTCACCCAACGCCGCATCGGACACCCTCCCCGTCTTCATTCTTGTGGGGCAAGCCTAAGCCGATGGCGGGGGCGGACGGAAGGAGAGATTCACCGGATGGGGGGGCGGGTTGAGATGGATCAAGGTCCGAACCGTCATGCGGCCCCATGCTTCGGCCAAGGAAGTTAGGGATTTCCCTGTCAGAGGCCCCGAAGAATGCGCCCGGATCTCGTTGCCAAGTACCGTGCCCAGCGTGTCCCCCGCTATACCAGCTATCCGCCGTCCCCCCATTTCACCCCGACGGTGACGAACGCGACCTATGCGGCCTGGCTGGGGGATTTGCCGGATGACGCGACCCTGTCGCTGTACCTGCATGTGCCCTTCTGCCGGTCCATGTGCTGGTACTGCGGCTGCCACACGACGGTGGTGCCCCATGACGGTCCCGTCACCTCCTACCTGTCGCATCTGGCGAAGGAGGCGGAGACGGTGGCTGCCCTGATGCCGGAGGGGCCGCGGGTCACCCATCTGCATTTCGGCGGCGGCACGCCGACCCTGGCCCCGGCCAAGGAATTCGTGGCCTTGATGACGGCCCTGCGCCGGGCCTACCGCTTCGACCCGAAGGCCGAATGCGCGGTGGAGATCGATCCCCGCACCTTGAAGGAATGCATGCCGACGGCGCTCGCCGCCGCCGGGATCAACCGCGCGTCCCTGGGCGTGCAGAGCTTCGACCCGGTGGTGCAGAAGGCGATCAACCGGGTGCAGTCGCTGGAGACGACACAGGCCGCCGTGCGCAACCTGCGCCGGGCGGGCATCGGCGCCATCAACCTGGACCTGCTCTACGGCCTGCCGCATCAGACGGTGGCAAGCTGTGTGGAGACGGTGCGGGACGCGCTCAGCCTGGAACCCGACCGGCTGTCGGTCTTCGGCTATGCCCATATGCCCGGCTTCAAGGCCCATCAGGGTCGCATCGCGGAAGGCAGCCTGCCCGATGCGGAGGAACGGATCGCCCAGAACCTGGCGATCGAGGAGACGCTGATCGCCGCCGGCTATGTCCGCATCGGGCTGGACCACTTCGCCCGGCCCGACGATCCCATCGCCGCCGCCGCCGCCGCGGGCCGCCTACGCCGCAATTTCCAGGGCTATACCACCGATGATGCCGATGCCCTGGTCGGGCTGGGGGCCAGTGCCATCGGCCGGCTGCCCCAGGGCTTCGTCGCCAACCTGCTGCCGGTTCCGGCATATCAGAAGGCGGTGGCGGCAGGCGGGCTGGCGGTAGGGCGCGGCTTCCCCTTGTCGGCGGAGGATCGGCTTCGCGCCGACCTGATCGAACAACTGATGTGCAATTTCACGGTGGATATCGCCGATCTGGCCATGCGCCACCATCGGACCCCGGATACGGTCCTGCCCGATGCCGACAGCCTGACCCGGCTGGAGGCGGACGGGCTGGTGACCGTGAAGGGAACACGCCTGACCGTGCCCGACGACGCCAAACCCCTGGTCCGCAGCGTCGCCGCCCTGTTCGACGCATACCTGGACCCGGAAGGCGGCCGCCACAGCAAGGCGATCTGAGGGAACCGGTTCCCCTCCCCTGCCCCCCTTTCCCCTGCCCCCCTTGGCGGCGGTGCGGCGGTGTGCCCGCGTGCGCCAATGGCGCGGAGCGACCGCCCTTGCATCCGTGGGAAACAAAGGCGGCCGGGCAGCGGTCGGCATGACAGGATGAAAGACGGCTGGTGTGGATAGGGGCGATCGTGGAAACCGACCGCCCAGGACCCGGATCAGAACCGGTAGCCGAGGCTGACCAGGATCTCATGCACCCGCAATTCGCTTTCGATGGTGCCGAGGGTGGAGGCGAGTTCCACATCCCCCAGGTCGGCATAGCGGTAGCCGACATCGAAAAAGGCCTGGTCGGTGATGTCATAGGCGACACCGGCCATCAACTGCCACGCGAACTGGTCGGATTCGTCACCGAAGAAGTCGCGGATATCGTCGCCGATGTCGTCATCGTTGATGTCCACCAGCACGGCGCTGTCATCCACGGAGATGGTGGAGAAGCCAAGCCCGCCACCCACATAGGGGCGGATGCCGCCGGGAAGGCCCATCATCTCCATGCGCGCGAAGTCATAATAGATGTTCGCCATGAAGGCCTGGTTGTCCACCTGGCTGTCCACGATCTGGTCACGGATGAACTGGCCGCGCCCGCCCTCCACGATATAGCGATCCCGCCAGTCCGCGGTCACGTCCAGGCGCAGGTTCGGGGTGAAGCGGTAACCCACCCCCAGGTGCCACAGGGGGGAATAGTCGATCTCATCCTCCAAGCTGGCGGAATAGCCGAGGCCGCCGCGCAGATAGAGGCCGGAATCACCCCCGCGCCCCGACCCGCCGGTCCCACCGCCCGATTGGGCGGCAGCGGGCAGGACGGCAAGCGCGGCCAGCAGCACACCGGCCGTCCCGGCCAGGACCGTGCGGGCCAAGCGGGGGACCGGGCGGATGTCACCCCATGGCGCAGAGGAGACTGTGGGCATCGACCATGGCGCCATCGAAGAGGGGTGGCTCGAAGAGGGGGGCGAAGAGGGGGGCGAAGAGGGGGGCATCGTGAGCTCCTTTGGCGGGATCAGGAGAAGCCCTGAACCGCTATGAATGGGGCACCAACAGTCCCGGCCCGGCGGACGTGCCCGAAGCAGCACTGCAATGCGGCTGACTGTTGCGGATCCGCAACGAACCCACGGATCCCCCGCACTGCGGCTGCGGTCGCACAAACGTCATCCGGCACCCCGGAACACCCGCCCTCCGGTCCCGTTCACCCGGGCATTCCGAAACCGGCAGGAACAGCCCGGCGATGGCGCGCATGCTTCTTTATTCCGTGATCGACCGGCGCCAGTCCGGCGGGGCCCAGGTGGTGGTGGCCCGGCTGTTGGACGCCCTGCGCCGTCAGGGCCACGGGGTGATGGATGCCTGGGCAGCACCCGCTGCCGACAATCCGGGCGCGTCCCCGCCGCCGGCGGGGGGTGACTGGATCTGCCCGCTGCATATCCGCCCAGGACCGGATGGGGCCGGGGTGGCCCGGCGTCCCTGGCACCTGCCATCCCTGCTGCGCCTGACTGTCGGTCTGGCCCGCCGCCGGCCGGAGATCGTGAACGTCCATTTCATCTCCGAGCAGGCGCTGTATTTCCTGTTGCTGCGGCCCTTGTTCGGGTACCGGCTGGTCCTGTCGGCCCATGGAAGCGACGTGATGGATCCGGACCCGGCCTGGGCTGCCCACCTGCCCGGGCTTCTTCGCGGGGCCGATGCGGTGACCGTCGTGTCCCGCACCTTGCGCGACCGGGTGCTGGCGGTACCGGGTGTGGCGGCGGGGCGGGTGCACCTGATCCCCAACGGCGTTGATACCGGGTTCTGGACACCAGCCGGCCCCGCCGACGGGGGGGAGGCGGGGCCAGACCCTACCCCCGATGCGCCGGGATACCCCACGATCGTCGCCGTTGGGCGGCTGGAACCGGTGAAGGGTTTCGACGTTCTGGTGGGGGCGATGGCATTGCTGCACCGCACCCACCCCCGGGCCCGGCTCTGCCTGATCGGGGATGGATCGCAGGCGGCGGTGCTGCGACGGCAGGTCGAGGCGGCGGGGCTGGCGGGGATTGTCAGCTTCACCGGCGCCCTGCCACCGCTGGCGGTGCGGGACCGGCTGCGCGGGGCGGCCATCCACGCCCTGCCGTCCCGCAGTGAAGGCCTGCCGCTGGCCCTGCTGGAGGCGATGGCCTGCGGCCTTCCCCCTGTCGCCACCCGGGTCGGCGGCGTGGCGGAGGTGCTACGACCCGGGACCGGCGTGCTGGTCCCGGCAGAGGATGCGGGCGCGCTTGCCCGGGCGCTGGCAACCCTGCTGGACGATCCGGTGCTGCGGGCCCGGCTGGCCGCGGCGGCCCGGCGCCGGGCCCTGGACTTCTCCGCCGCGGCGGCGGAGGCGGCCTATGCCCGGCTGTACCGCAGCCTTCTGCCGCCAGGCTTCTGACAGCGGCCTGACCGCCGCCCGTAACGGCCCGCCCCCTTCCGGCCCAACCCATCCGGCCCGACCCCTTTCGACCGGACAGGGGGCCGGACCGGGGGCCGGACCCCATCGATCCAGGGACAGGACTGAGCCCATGTGGACATCGCTGAAGAAGCTGTACGCCCTGCTGGACCCGCGCAGCCGCCGCAACGGCGCCCTGCTGGCAGGGCTGATGCTGTGCGGCGCCCTGCTGGAGGTGGTGAGCGTGGCCGCCGTTCCCGCCTTCGTCAGCGCCGTCGTCTATCCGGAGACGCTGGCCCGCATCCCCTGGCTGGACGGGGCGTTGCGCGATCTGGGCATCGTCGGCACCACCGATCTGGTGATCTGGGGGGCGGTGGCGCTGGTCGCCGTCTTCACCGTGAAGACGTTGTTCCTGATCGGCAACTTTCAGGCACAGCTGCGCTACACCAGCAACCGGCATGTGGATTTCGCCCGCCGCCTGACCCGGGCCTATATGCGCGCGCCCTATACCTTCCATCTGGGGCGCAACACATCCGAATTGCTGCGCAACATCGACCGGGAATCGGGCGTCATCGCCAATTCGGTGATCGGGGCGATCCTGGAACTGGCCACCCATGTCACCATCCTGGTGGCGGTGATGGGGTTCCTGTTCGTGGCGGAGCCGTGGATCACCCTGATCTGGGTGGCCGTCTTCGGCATCATGGGCACGACGGGGGTGCTGACCCTATCCGCCCGGCTGAAGCAGTACGGGCTGGAGGAGCAGGAGCAGCGTAAATCCTTCGTCCAGTCCCTGTACCAGGGCTTCGGCGCCATCAAGGAGGCGCGGGTCCTGAACCGGGAGAAGTTCTTCGCCGACAAGGTGTCCGACGCGGTGCGGTCCATCGCCCTCGTCTTCCGCTTCAAGAACGTGGTGTCCAAATCCGTCGGCCCGGTGACGGAGCTGACGGCCATCACCGGGCTTCTGATCATCGCGGTCGCCCTGGTCATGCTGGACCGGCCGACGGACAGCATCCTGGTCACCCTGTCCCTGTTCGTCGTCGGCCTGGTGCGGTTGCGCCAGACGGTGGGGGCGGCGATGACCCATCTGACCGGCCTGCGCTATTCCATCGTTTCCGTCGATCCGGTCCATGCCGACCTGACGGCGCTGGAGCCGGACACGGTGGACTGGCCCGCGGGCCCGCCCCCCGCCCCGCTGCCCCTGCGCCGGGGGCTGGAGCTGCGCGATGTCTGGTACAGCCATGACGCGGCCAAGGGTCCGGCCCTGCAGGGCGTCAGCCTGACCGTCCCGGCCGGGGCCGCCATCGGGCTGGTGGGCAGCACCGGGGCAGGCAAGTCCACCCTGGTGGATATCGTGCTGGGCCTGCTGACGCCCGACCGGGGGCAGGTGGTGGTGGACGGGCAGGATATCCACGCCGCGGGGCATCTGACCGCCTGGCAGCGGTCCATCGGCTATGTGCCCCAGACCATCGCCCTGCTGGACGACACGATCCGCCGCAACATCGCGCTGGGCATCCCGGATGCGGAGATCGATGAAGCCGCCCTGGCCCGGGCCATCCGCACCGCCCAGCTGGAAACCTTCATCGCCGCCCAGCCGGACGGGCTGGACGCGGTGATCGGGGAACAGGGGGTGCGGGTGTCGGGCGGGGAGCGCCAGCGCATCGGCATCGCCCGCGCCCTGTACCACGACCCGTCCGTGCTGATCCTGGATGAGGCCACATCCGCCCTGGATACACGGACGGAGAAGGCGATCATCGCCGCGGTGGAAGCCGCCAAGGGTGAGCGCACCATCATCATGATCGCCCACCGCCTGAGCACGGTGCGCAACTGCGACATCCTGTATTTCATCAAAAAGGGCCGGATCGACGGGGCCGGCAGCTTCCAGGATCTGGAGGACAGCCACGACGAATTCCGCCAGATGGTGGCCGGGTAGGCGGGGGCCGGGCGGATGCGCATCGCCGTCATCATCCCCTGCCGCAACGCCGCCCCCTGGATCGGGGCGACGCTGCGGTCGGTGCTGGAACAGACAAGGCCCCCCGACCGGATCCTGGTGGTGGACAACGGATCCACCGATGACGGCCCCGCCCGTGTCGCCGCCATCGCCCGCACCGCCCCCACCCTGTCCCTGCTGACCTGCCCCCACCCCGGCGCCGCCGCCGCCCGCGCCGCGGGTCTGGCGGCCCTGGATGCCCAGGGGGGCGCCGAGGGGAGCGCCGGGGGGGGTGCCGATGCGGTCCTGTTCCTGGATGCCGATGACCTGCTGGGCCCGACCGCCCTGGCGGCACTGGCGGATGCGCTCGCCACCTGCCCCGACGGGATCGCCGCCTGTCCCTGGAACCGGTATCAGCAGGCGGGGGACGGCGTATGGATCACGGCCCCGGCCAGCTGCGCACCCCGGCCGCGGGAGGCGGATGATCTGACCGCTTGGCTGTCCGGCTGGTACCACCCGCCCTGTGCCGTGCTGTGGTCGCGCCCGGCCCTGCGCGTGTCCGGCGGGTGGGACCCGTCGGTGGGCGTGAACGATGACGGGGACATCATGATGCGCGCCCTGGCCCGCGGGGTGCCGCTGGTGCGGACGGGGGCGGGGATGGCGTACTACCGCCGCCTGCCGCCCGGCACCCCGTCCTTGAGCGGGCGCCAGCGGGAACGGGACGGGCTGCTGTCCCGCCTGGGCGTGCTGGAACGGCTGGCGGTGATCCTGGCGGCGGAGGGCAAACTGTCCCGCTACCACAAGCCCCTGTCTTACGCCCTGGCCCGCCTTGCGGCGGATGCCGGGCCGGGCGAGATCACCGGGCGGGCGGGTGTCGTGTTGTCCCATGCATCAGGGCCCCGTCCGCGCCCGATCCCCCCGATCGCGCCGGTCCCGGCGGCGGTGCCATTTCCTGCCGACCTGTCCCCTGATCCGGCCCCCACCCCCGACACCCCCCTGGTCAGTGTGATCATCCCCACCTTCAACCGTGCGGGCCTGCTGCAGCGGGCGCTGGAAAGTGTGCTGGCGCAGGACGTGGCGGGGATGGAGGTTCTGGTTGTGGATGATGCCTCCACCGAGGATATCGGCGCGGTCGTGGCCGGCTGCGGTGACAGGCGGGTCCGCCATCTGCGCCAGCCGGTGAATGGCGGGGTGGCCGCCGCCCGCAACCGCGGCCTGCTTGAGGCGCGGGGGCGGTTCATCGCCTTGCTGGACAGCGATGACGAATGGCTGCCGGGCAAGCTGGCCCGCCAACTGGCCGTCTTCACCGCGGCCGAGGGCAGCCCTTGTCCCCCCGGGATGGGCCCCCCCGGTATGCCCCCCTCCGGCATGCCCCCACCCGGCATGCCCCCCCCCGGCATGCCCCCCCCCGGCATGGTTGTGACGGGGGTGGAGACGGTGGGCGGGCCAAGGGACGGGCATGATGGCCCGTGGATCTGGCTGCCGGAGCGGGAGGGATGGCTGTCCGCCGATCTGCTGGTCCGCAACATCCTGCACGGGGCCCCCAGCAGCGCCCTGATCCGGCGGGAGGTGGTGGAGACGGTCGGCCTGTTCGATCCCGCCCTGCCGGCGATCGAGGATTATGATTACTGGCTGCGCCTGGCCCGGTTCTTCCCCGTCGCCGCCGTGCCTGCCGTACTGACCCGCTACCACGATCCGGACCCGGAAGGGACGGCGACATCGGCGATGGCGGCGGGGGAGCGGCGGTCCCGGCGCTTCGCCGCCAACATGGCGGCGCGGGAGATCCTGTTCCGCCGCTACGCCCCGGATATGGAGCGGGCGGGCGTGGACCACCTGTTCCTGCTGGACAGTGCCGAGCGGCACCACAAGTCCCCCCATGGCGACCGGGGGGCGGTCCTGCGGCTGTGGCTGCGGGCGGTGAAGCGCCGCCCCACCGCCGCCGCCCCTTATGGCAGGCTGCTGCCGACCGACCTGCGCCGATGGGCGCGGGCGATGCTGGTGCCCCTGCTGGGGCGCCCGGTCCCAGGCAAGGGACCGGGCAAGGTGCTGTGACCGGAAGCGGGCGGCGGGGATGACAAGTTTGGCCCCAAGGGCCCTGCGGGTGAACACCGCCCGGCCGGTGGTGTTGAGGGGACGCGGATGGCGGCCAACCGATATCGGCCCCCCGATTGCGGCCCCCCCGATTGCGGAGCGGATGGCAAGAGCCTGCCCCTGCCGCGGATCGATACAGAAGGATAGCCCCCATGGCGCGCCCCGCCAGGCATCGGCAAGCCCCCCCCCTGCCCCCGGGGCCCGCCACCCCAGACTGGATCGGCGTGGCAGCGGATGCGGACCCCGGCCGGATCACGGCCCTGGTGCCGACCTACAACCGGGTGGATTTCCTGGGCGAATGCCTGGATGCCCTGCTGGCCCAGACCCGCCCGGTGCATGAGATCATCGTCGTCGACGACGGGTCCACCGACGGGACGGAGGAACGGGTGGCCGCCCTCGCCGCCGCCCTGCCCCAGGACGCCCCGCGCCTGCGCTATCTGTACCAGCGCAACCAGGGCAAATCCGCCGCCCTGAACCAGGGCTTGGTCCATTGCCGCGGCGGATCGGTCTGGATCTGCGATGACGACGACCTGGCCCTGCCCCGGGCGGCGGAGGTGCTGGTGCAGGGGCTTCTGGCCCATGGGGCCGGGTTCTGCTTCGGCCGCTACCGCCGCTTCCGCGACGATCCGGCGACCGGCAGGCGGGTGGAGTTCGCGGCCGGGTACTGGCCCGACCTGTCGGCCAACCACCTGGCCCTGACGCTGATGGAGGATTTCTTCCTGTTCCAGAACGCCACCCTGGTGCGGCGCGATGCCCTCGCCGCGGTCGGTCCGTTCCGTACCGACCTGATCCGGTCCCAGGATTACGAGATGGCTCTGCGGCTTGCCCTGCGGGTCGGCGGTGCCTTCGTGGATGAACCCGTCTTCCTACAGCGCGAACATGGGGGCGACCGCGGGTCGGAGGCGCGGCGGTTCAGCGCCTGCCGCCAGGTGGAAACCTGGATGGAGAATGACGGGGCGATCCTGCGCGATCTGGTGACCGGCCTGCCCCTGTCCGCCTTCGTGCCCAAGGGGATGCCTGAAACAGCGAACGACGGCGCGGTGGAGCGGGCGGCGCGGTTGCAGCGGGGTTGCATCCTGGCCCGCCGGCGCCTGTGGGGACCCGCCCTGGCCGATCTGGCGGAGGCGGCATTGCTGGCCCCGGACCAGGCCCTGCACCCGGTGGAGCGTGCCGTCTGCAGCCGGGTGCTGCTGGCCAAGTACGGCTGTGCGGAGATCCTGGCCGATGGCCGCGTCCCCGCCACCCTGGCCCGCATCGCCGCCATC
Organism: Pseudomonadota bacterium; assembly: GCA_046045995.1. Classification (GTDB taxonomy): domain Bacteria; phylum Pseudomonadota; class Alphaproteobacteria; order Azospirillales; family Azospirillaceae; genus Indioceanicola. Next base: position 40,236 of record JBJOKR010000007.1, read on the forward strand.
GGTCCGGTGGGGGCGGAGATGGTGCGCCTGATCGCCCGACCCCTGCTGTGGCGGGCGCGGGAGGCGATGGCGGCGGGCAGGCTGGACACCGCCCTGGGATTCGCCGGGGTGCTGCACCGGCTCCAGGGCCTGCGGGGCAGTTCGGACCTGGTCTGGGCGGCCCTGCGCCGCCGCTCCGCCCCCAGCTTGTCCGCCGCCAGTGCCTGAGCATCCCTGGCGGTTGGCCGGAGGCATGGACCGGCACATAGTCCCGTTCCGGTCCCATCCCGGCAACCCGGCACGCCATATCACCCGCTACCCTTCGGCCATGCAGCATATGCATGGAACGTAATAGGTAAGTATTACTGACCTTCCGGCAAAAAAGTGCTGGATGGCTGCCGCCCTTGCATTTATATGAACCTGCCGCCCTGATCCGGGACAGCGGATTATCCGCTTACCGATGCCCGGGCGGCAAGACGATGCGGCCGGTGAACCGGCCTGGTCTGATGGTTCAGGGGTGAAGGGGTTCAGGCGATGGCACAGTCCAAGATGCTGCAGTTCGTCCATACCGGCCAGAAGATGCCGGAGAAGCGCACCGCCGATCTGCGCGCCCAGGACTTCGATGAGATCTATGCCCGCTTCACGCCCGACGGGGCGACGGAACAGGCGGGCCGGTGCAGCCAGTGCGGCGTGCCTTTCTGCCAGGTCCACTGCCCCGTTTCCAACAACATCCCCGACTGGCTGAAGCTGGTGGCGGAAGGCCGGCTGGAGGAGGCGTACGAGGTCTCCCAGGCCACCAACAACTTCCCGGAGATCTGCGGCCGCATCTGCCCCCAGGACCGCCTGTGCGAAGGCAACTGCACCATCGAGCAGTCCACCCACGGCACCGTCACCATCGGCGCGGTGGAGAAATACATCACCGACACCGCCTGGGACATGGGCTGGGTCAAGCCGATCCAGCCGATCCGGGAGCGGGCGGAATCGGTCGGCATCATCGGCGCCGGCCCGGCCGGGCTGGCCGCTGCGGAACAGCTGCGCAAGCGCGGCTACCAGGTCCATGTCTATGACCGGTACGACCGGGCGGGCGGGCTGATGATCTACGGCATCCCCGGCTTCAAGCTGGAGAAGGAAGTGGTGGTCCGCCGCTGGGAGAACATGGAGAAGAGCGGCATCACATTCCACCTGGGCTTCGAGGTGGGGCGGAACGCCGGCCTGACCGAACTGCGCCTGCGCCATGACGCGGTGCTGATCGCCACCGGCGTCTACAAGGCCCGCGACCTGGGCGGGCCCGGGGCGGGGCTGGACGGGATCGTGCCGGCGCTGGACTACCTGACCGCCAGCAACCGGGTCGGCCTGGGCGACACGGTGGTGGATTTCGAGACCGGGCGCCTGAACGCCGCGGGCAAGAACGTCGTCGTCATCGGCGGCGGCGACACGGCCATGGATTGTGTGCGCACCGCCATCCGCCAAGGGGCGAAGTCGGTCAAGTGCCTGTACCGCCGCAACCGGGCGAACATGCCCGGCTCCCAGCGGGAGGTGGCCCATGCGGAGGAGGAGGGCGTGGAATTCGTCTGGCAGGCGGCCCCCGACGCCTTCCTGGGTGATGCCCATGTCACCCATGTCCGCGCCCACAAGATGCATATGGGTGTCGCCGACGCCACCGGCCGCCAGACACCGATGGCGATCGACGGCAGCGCCTTCACGCTGGATGCCGATCTGGTGATCAAGGCCCTGGGCTTCGATCCGGAGGACATCCCCACCCTATTCGGCGACCCGACCCTGAAGGTCAGCCGATGGGGCACGGTCCAGGTCAGTTTCCGCACCATGATGACCAACCTGGACGGCGTCTTCGCCGCTGGCGACATCGTGCGCGGGGCCAGCTTGGTCGTCTGGGGCATCAAGGACGGCCGCGACGCCGCCGAGGGCATCCACAAATTCATCCAAGCCAAGGTGGCCGAATCCGAGAAGCCGGTGGCCGTGGCGGCGGAGTGAGGGATGCCGACGGTCGCGTGGATTTTGGGCTATGCTGTCGTCTTCTTCGTGGACGATCACGGTGAGCCGCATTTCCATCTGCTCGGCAAGGGCGTGAATGCCAAATTCCTTCTGTCCGACCTGTCGATCATCGACATGAAGGGCAATCTGACTCCCCGGGAGATCCGCCTTGTCCGGGATTGGGCACGACGGCATCTCCCCGCCCTTTATAGGAACTGGGATCGGGTTCGCGGTCAGCTTCCGATCGAGAAGATCAAGGATTAGGCCATGTACTACATAAAATCAGCCACAGCGAATGATGACTTCACGGTCACAATCCAGTGGCTGCATGGCGTCGAGACGACGGTGGATTTCAAGCCGAACCTGGCGAAGGGCGGGGTCTGCATCCCGATGCGCGATGTCGCCTTCTTCACCACGAAGATGTACGTGGCCGACGATGGCTATTACCTCGGCTGGCCGGAGGAGATCGATTTCAGCGCCGACAGCCTCTGGTACCGCACCCACCCGGAAGACCTGAAGCAGGACTATCCCAACGCCGCGGCGGAGTGATGCCGCGTTCTGTAGGTCGGATTAGTACCGCGTGATCCGACACCCTGCGATGAACCGTCGGATTGCGGCGCTTGCGCGCCTTATCCGACCTACGACGAGGTCCCCATGCTCCGCCTCTACGACAACCTCTCCTCCGGCAACGGGTACAAGTGCCGCTGGCTGCTGGCGCAGCTGGGCCTGCCCTATGAGCGGGTGGAGGTGGATATCGACACGGGCGAGAGCCGGCTGCCCGAATTCCTGGTCATCAATCCCAATGGCCGCATTCCTGTGCTGCGGCTGGCGGAGAATGATTATCTGGCCGAAAGCAACGCCATCCTGCGCTGGCTGGCCGACGGCACGTCCTTCTGGCCGGACAACCGACGGGACAAGGCGGCCGTGCTGCAATGGCTGTTCTGGGAGCAGTACAGCCACGAACCGAACGTCGCCACCGCCCGCTTCTGGATCACCCACAAGTTCGAGATGACGCCGGAACGGGTGCATGCCCTGGTCCTGAAGCGGGAGCAGGGATACCTGGCCCTGCGCCAGATGGAAATGCATCTGGGCTTGCGCGACTGGCTGGTGGGTGACCGCTGCACCATCGCCGATATCGCCCTCTACGCCTACACCCATGTGGCGGAGGAAGGGGGGTTCGACCTGTCCCGCTTCCCCGCCGTCACCCGCTGGCTGGAGCGGTTCGCCGCCCAGCCCGGCCACATCCTGATCACCGACCGCCCGGGCATCGAAGTTCCCTTCGATCCCGCCACACTTGCCTGACCGCCAAGGGACAGACGCCATGACCGACACGATCCATTCCGCCGCTTCCCTGTCCGGGCTTCAGGCCGCCGATACCACCGCTGCTGGCACCACCGCTGCCGGCACCGGCATCGACACGGGCGCCGGTGCGCGCTTTGTCGCCGAGTACACCCGCAACAAGGCCCTGCTGGACGCGGCCCAAGTGGACACGATGGAGCATGACGCCTGCGGCGTCGGCTTCGTCGCGGCCCTGGACGGCAAGCCCCAGCGGGCCGTGGTGGTGAAGGCGATCGAGGCGTTGAAGGCCCTGTGGCACCGCGGGGCGGTGGATGCCGACGGCAAGACCGGCGACGGGGCGGGCATCCATGTGCAGGTGCCGCAGACCTTCTTCCGGGAGCATGTGGCCCGCACCGGCCACCTGGACATCCCCGGCCCCATCGCCGTGGGCCAGGTCTTCCTGCCGCGCACGGATCTGGAGGCGCAGGAGCGCTGCCGCTCCATCGTGGAGGGGGAGATCCTGAAGTGGGGCTACACGATCTATGGCTGGCGCCAGGTGCCGATCAATATCGGCGTCATCGGGGAGAAGGCGAACGCCACCCGGCCGGAGATCGAGCAGATCATGATCGGCACCGCCGCCGGCATCGCCCCCGGTTCGGCGGAGGAGGACAAGCTGGAGCTCGACCTGTACGTCATCCGCCGCCGGATCGAGAAGGCGGTGGCGGCGGAACAGATCGGCGGCTTCTACATCTGCTCCCTGTCGGTGCGGTCCATCATCTACAAGGGCATGTTCCTGGCCGAACAGCTGACCAGCTTCTACCCCGACCTGCTGGATGAGCGGTTCGAGAGCAATTTCGCCATCTACCACCAGCGCTATTCCACCAACACCTTCCCCACCTGGTGGCTGGCGCAGCCCTTCCGCATGCTGGCCCATAACGGGGAGATCAACACGCTCCGCGGCAACCAGAACTGGATGAAGGCCCATGAGACCCGGATGGATCATGAGATCTTCGGGTCCCATGTGGAGGATGTGAAGCCGATCATCCAGGTGGGATCGTCGGACAGCGCCGCCCTGGATGCCGTGTTCGAGGTGATGGTGCGGGCCGGGCGCTCCGCGCCGATGGTGAAGACCATGCTGGTGCCGGAGGCCTGGGCCGACAAGGCGACCATGCCCCAGGCCCACCGCGACCTGTACAGCTATGCCAATGCGGTGATGGAGCCGTGGGACGGTCCGGCGGCCCTGGCCATCTATGACGGCCGCTGGGTGGTCGGCGGGCTGGACCGCAACGGCCTGCGCCCCATGCGCTATGTCATCACCGGTGACGGCCTGCTGATCGGCGGGTCGGAAACGGGCATGGTGAAGGTGGATGAGCCGTCCGTGAAGGAGAAGGGCCGCCTGGGCCCCGGCCAGATGATCGCCGTGGACCTTAAGGAGGGCCGCCTCTACCACGACCGGGAGATCAAGGACAACCTTGCCGCCCAGCGCCCCTATGGCAGCTGGATCAAGCATATCACCGTCCTGGACGACCTGGTGAAGGCCGCCCCCGCCGAACCGGCGGAGCTGCCGCGCGACGAACTGCGCCGTCGCCAGATCGCCTTCGGCATCACCATGGAGGATCTGGAGCAGATCCTGCACCCGATGGTGGAGGACGCGAAGGAGGCGGTGGGCAGCATGGGCGATGACAGCCCCATCGCCGTGCTGTCGGACAAGTACCGCGGCCTGCACCATTACTTCCGCCAGAATTTCAGCCAGGTCACCAACCCGCCGATCGACAGCTTGCGCGAACGCCGGGTGATGAGCCTGAAGACCCGGCTGGGCAACCTGGGCAACATCCTGGATGAGGATTCGAGCCAGACCCGCCTTCTGCAGCTGGAAAGCCCCGTCCTGACCACGGCGGAGTTCCGGGCCATGCGCCGCTACATGGCGGGCACGGTCGGCGGCGACACCGCGGCGGAGATCGACTGCACCTTCGATCCCTCTGGTGGAGAGAACGCGCTGCGCGACGCCATCCGCCGGGTCCGGCAGGAGGCGGAGGATGCCGTGCGCGGCGGGGCCACCCATGTGATCCTGACCGATGAGAAGCAGTCCCCCACCCGGTCGGCCATGCCGATGATCCTGGTGACCGGGGCCGTCCACACCCACCTGATCCGCCAGCAGCTGCGCACCTTCACCAGCCTGAACGTCCGCTCCGGCGAGTGCCTGGACGTGCATTACTTCGCCGTGCTGATCGGTGTCGGTGCCACCACGGTGAACGCCTATCTGGCGCAGGAGGCCATCGCCGACCGCCACCGCCGCGGCCTGTTCGGCAGCCTGTCGCTGGAGGAATGCCTGGCCCGGTTCAAGAACGCCATCAATGAGGGCTTGCTGAAGATCATGTCCAAGATGGGCATCTCGATCATCAGCTCCTACCGCGGCGGCCTGAACTTCGAGGCGGTGGGCCTGTCCCGGTCGCTGGTGGCGGAGCATTTCCCCGGAATGGTCAGCCGCATTTCCGGCCTGGGCCTGTCCGGCATCCAGAAGAAGGTGATCGAACAGCACGCCTTCGCCTGGGATGAGGAGGTGATCGCCCTGCCCGTCGGCGGCTTCTACAAGTACCGCAAGGGCGGCGACCGCCACGCCTGGGAGGGCGGGCTGATCCACCTGCTCCAGACGGCCGTGGCGACCGACAGCTATTCCACCTACCGCAAGTATTCGGAGGCCTATCACGCCCGGCCGCCGATCCAGCTGCGCGACCTGCTGGATTTCCGCCGGGACCAGCAGCCGAAGATGCCGCTGGACGAGGTGGAGAGCATCACCCAGATCCGCAAGCGCTTCGTCACCCCGGGCATGAGCCTGGGTGCGCTGAGCCCAGAGGCGCACGGCACCCTGAACGTCGCCATGAACCGCATCGGCGCCAAGTCCGACAGCGGCGAAGGCGGGGAGGTGCCGGAGCGGTTCAAGCCCGACCGCAACGGCGACAACTGGAACAGCGCCATCAAGCAGGTGGCATCCGGCCGCTTCGGCGTGACGGCGGAATACCTGAACCAGTGCCGGGAGATCGAGATCAAGGTGGCCCAGGGTGCCAAGCCCGGGGAAGGCGGGCAGCTGCCCGGCTTCAAGGTGACGGAACTGATCGCCAAGCTGCGCCATGCCACGCCCGGCGTGACCCTGATCAGCCCCCCGCCCCACCATGACATCTATTCGATCGAGGATCTGGCCCAGCTGATCTACGACCTGAAGCAGATCAACCCGGATGCCAAGGTCTGCGTGAAGCTGGTCAGCCGGTCGGGCATCGGCACCGTCGCCGCTGGCGTGGCCAAGGCGGGCGCGGACATCATCCTGGTCTCCGGCCATTCGGGTGGCACCGGCGCCTCGCCCCAGACCTCCATCAAGTATGCGGGCGTGCCCTGGGAGATGGGCCTGTCGGAGGTGCAGCAGGTTCTGGTGCTGAACCGCCTGCGCCACCGGGTGGTTCTGCGCACCGATGGTGGCTTGCGCTCCGGCCGGGACATCGTCATGGCCGCCATGCTGGGGGCGGAGGAATTCGGCATCGGCACGGCGGCCCTGGTCGCCATGGGCTGCATCATGGTCCGCCAGTGCCATTCCAACACCTGCCCCGTCGGCGTCTGCGTCCAGGATGAGGATCTGCGCCAGAAGTTCACCGGCACGCCGGAAAAGGTGGTGAACCTGTTCAGTTTCGTGGCGGAGGAGGTGAGGGAGATCCTGGCCTCCCTTGGCTTCCGCAGTCTCACGCAGGTGATCGGCCGCACCGACCTGCTGCACCAGGTCAGCCGCGGTGCCGCCCACCTGGACGATCTGGACATGAACCCCCTGCTGGCCCAGGCGGATCCGGGCGAATACGCCCGCTTCTGCACCCTGGTCGGCCGGAACGAGGTGCCGGACACCCTGGACGCCCAGATGATCAAGGACGCCCGCAGCCTGTTCGAGGATGGGGAGAAGACCCAGCTCCAGTACAATGTCCAGAACACGCACCGGGCTATCGGCACCCGATTGTCGGCCATGATCACGCGCAAGTTCGGGATGACCGGCCTTCAGCCCGGCCATGCCACGGTGCGTCTGCGCGGGTCGGCCGGGCAGAGCCTGGGCGCCTTCGCGGTCCAGGGCCTGAAGATCGAGGTGTTCGGCGACGCCAACGATTATGTCGGCAAGGGCCTGTCCGGCGGCACCATCGTCGTCCGCCCCCTGACCGCCAGCCCGCTGAAGTCCAATGAGAACACCATCATCGGCAATACGGTGCTGTACGGCGCCACCGCCGGGCGGCTGTTCGCGGCCGGCCAGGCGGGGGAGCGCTTCGCGGTGCGCAATTCCGGCGCCACCGTGGTGGTGGAGGGCTGCGGCTCCAACGGCTGTGAATACATGACCGGCGGCACCGCCGTCATCCTGGGCCCGGTGGGGGATAACTTCGCAGCGGGCATGACCGGCGGCATGGCCTTCGTCTACGATCCCGCCAACGGTTTCCCCAAGGTGGTGAACCCGGACAGCGTGATCTGGCAGCGCATCGCCGTCCCCCATTACGAGGCTGTGCTGAAATCCCTGATCCAGGAGCATGTGACCGAGACGGGCAGCCGCTGGGCAGCCCAGTTGCTGAACGACTGGGACCTGGTGGGGACCAAGTTCTGGCAGGTGGTGCCCAAGGAAATGCTCCACCGCCTGCCCATCCCCGTCTACCCGCCCCAGGTGCTGAGCGCGGAGTAAGGCAGTCACCGGCGGTCGGCATTGTCGACCGCCGGGTTCCCTTTGCCGAGGGAACGGCGGACGGCCTTACAGGGGCATTGGTGGTGGGACCCGGGCTTGTGTAGGCTGGGGGCATGACCCTGCCGACCGCCCCCGTCACCGCTTCCGCCCCGCTGCCGCCGATCCCCCAGGCCCCGCCCATGGCGGGCCGGGCGATTCCGCCCCGCCCGGCGGGGGAGATCCCGCATCCGTCGGGGGCGGATCTCTGGGTGTTCGCCTATGGCTCCCTGATGTGGAACCCCGGTTTCCCCTTCACCGCGCGGGTGCGGGGGCTGCTGCGGGGCTGGCACCGGGGATTCTGCGTCTATTCCTGGCGCCACCGCGGCACGCCGGAGGTGCCGGGTGCGGTGCTGGGCCTGGACCGGGGCGGGGCCTGCCGTGGTGTCGCCTACCGCATCGCCGCGGGGGAGGCTGAGGCGGTGCTGGATTACCTCTGGGACCGGGAGATGCTGAACCGGGTCTACCACCCGCGGCGGGTGCGGGTGGTTACGGCCGACGGGCCGGTGGAGGCTGTGGCCTTCACCGTGGACCGCACGCACCGGCAGTATTGCGGCCGCCTGCCGCCCGACGATCTGGCCCGACTGATCCGCCAGGGTGTGGGGCAGAGCGGCCGGGCGGTGGATTACCTGCACGGCCTTATCGCCCATCTGGCGGAACTTGGCATCCAGGATGACGGCCTGACCCGCGTCGCCGCCCTGGTGGATGCTGGGTGACTGGCCCGCCCCCTCAGCCGCAGCGGCTGTAGCCGCAACTGGTGCACAGATCGCAGCCTTCCTGCCGGATCAGGGTGGGTTCGCCGCAGCGGGGGCACTGGGCTGGGGGAGTGGGAGCCGGAGCAGTCGCAGATGCGCGGTTGGCAGCCGCAGGGGTGACCACCGCCGCTGGAACCTGGCCCGTCGGGAAGTCCCGCACATCCGCCCCCGCCCCGTCGCCGGGCAGGAAACCGATATCGACCATGTGCCGTTCGATCACCGCGCCAATGGCGGCCAGGAGGGAGGGGACATAGCGTCCGCCCACCCAATGGCCGCCGCGGGGGTCGAACACGGCCTTCAGCTCCTCCACCACGAAGCCCACATCGCCGCCGCGGCGGAACACGGCGCTGATCATCCGGGTCAGGGCCACGGTCCAGGCGTAATGCTCCATGTTCTTGGAATTGATGAACACTTCGAACGGCCGCCGCCGCCGCGGTCCAGCCCCGGCCCCCGGCCCCGGCTCCAGGATGTCGTTCACCGTGATGTACATGGCATGGTCGCTGTCCGGCCATTTCACCTTGTAGGTCTGGCCGGGCAGGGCATCGGGCCGGTCGAGCGGATGGGCGCCCGCGGCGACGGGATCGGTGACGGGTGGAGCTTGTTCCGGAACCGGAACAGTCGCCGTTTCCGCCGCCGCCCCCTCCTTCCGCACGGTCAGGACGGACCCGGTGACCGGGTTCGGCCGGTAGGTGGTGCAGCCCTTGCACCCCAGCTCATAGGCCTGGAGATACACGTCCTTGAACACCGCGAAGGGCAGATCCTCCGGGCAGTTGATGGTCTTGGAGATGGAACTGTCGATGTATTTCTGGGCCGCCGCCTGCATCACCACATGGGCCGACGGGTCCAGCCCCTGGGCATCGACGAAGGCATCGGTCAGGGGGGCGTGATCCCCGAAGAGGCGCCGGTACAGGCGGTAGGCGAAGTCCTGCACCGTCTCCGTCCGGCGGCTGCCATCGGGCATCAGCACCGTGCGATCGTATTCATAGGCGAAGACCGGCTCGATCCCGCTGGACACGTTGTCCGCCACCAGGCTGATCGTGCCGGTCGGGGCGATGCTGGTCAGAAGGGCGTTGCGGATGCCGTGGGCCGCGATCTTCTCCCGGATCGCGGGCGGCAGGCGCCGCACCATGGGCCGGTCCAGATAGGCATCCCGGTCGAACAGCGGAAATGCCCCCTTCTCCGCCGCCAATTCGGCGCTGGTGTCATAGGCCGCATCCCGCAGGGTGCGCAGCCAACCCTCCGTAAAACGGACGGCCGTTTCGCTACCGTAACGGACCCCGCAGAGGATCAGGGCATCGGCCAGCCCGGTGACACCCAGGCCGATCCGCCGCTTGGCCTTCGCCTCCGCCGCCTGGGCCTCCAGCGGGAAGCGGCTGGCATCCACCACATTGTCCATCATCCGCACGGCCAGCCGCACCACCCGCTCCAGCTCCCCCTGGTCCAGGGTGGCCGCGGGGGTGAACGGATCCCGCACCAGCGTCGCCAGATTGACCGACCCCAACAGACAGGCACCATAGGGGGGCAAGGGCTGCTCGCCACAAGGATTGGTTGCCGAAATATTCTCACAATACGCCAGATTGTTTTCCGCATTTATGCGGTCGATGAAGATCACGCCGGGTTCGGCGTAGTCGTATGTCGCCCGCATGATCCGGTCCCACAGGTCGCGGGCGCGGACACTGCGGAAGATGCGGCCGCCGAAGGTCAGGGGCCAGGGCCGGTCCTCCCGGACGGCGGCCATCAAGGCATCGGTCACCAGGACGGACAGGTTGAACATGCGCAGGCGCCCGGGTTCGCGCTTGGCATCGATGAAGATCTCGATATCCGGGTGGTCGCAGCGCAGGGTGGCCATCATGGCGCCGCGGCGGGCACCGGCGCTCATGATCGTGCGGCACATGGCGTCCCACACATCCATGAAGCTGACAGGGCCGGAGGCATCGGCCCCCACCCCGGCGACACCCGCCCCCTTGGGCCGCAAGGTGGAGAAATCGTATCCGATGCCGCCCCCCTGCTGCAGGGTCAGCGCCGCTTCGCGCAGATGGGCGAAGATGCCGCCCATGTCGTCCGGCACGGTTCCCATGACGAAGCAGTTGAACAGGGTCACCGTCCGGCCCGTGCCCGCCCCGGCCAGGATGCGCCCGGCGGGTAGGAAGCGGAACCCCTCCAGCGCCGTCAGGAACCGGTCGCGCCATGGCCCCGGCTCCCGCTCCACCGCGGCCAGGGCGGTGGCGACACGGGCCCAGGTGGCGGCCACATCCGCATCCGCCGGCTGCCCGTCCGGCCCAATCCCGGGACCGGCGAAGCGGTACTTCATTTCCCAGATCCGGCGGGAAAGGGGGGAAAGCCCGTCCATGCGACCGCCTCCACCACGCTGCGGCGCCCTAGGCGCCGGCACCTCCCTTGACAGTAGGCACTGGCGCCGGGGCGATCAAGCCAAGGCTTCGGCGGCGGGCCCTTTCCCAGGACGGGAGCGCCAACCCGTCAAGCCGGGATCGCGTCCGGCACGGGACGGGGGGTGGGGGGGCCGCCCACGGCGGTGACCAGGCGGTCGCTCGCCGTTTCCACCTGCGCCTCCAGCAGGGACAGGGCGGCGTCCTTGCCCAGCCCGGGGGGGATGGGGGGCAGGATTTCCACCGTGATGGTGCCGGGGCGGCGGATGAAGGTGCGGCGGCCCCAGAACATGCCGGAATTCAGCGCCACTGGCACCAGGGGCAGGTCCAGATCCTCATACAACAGGCCGATGCCGATCTTGTAGGCGCGGTATTCGCCCGGGGCGGTACGGGTGCCTTGGGGGAAGATGACGATGGGGCGGCCTTCGTCCCGGACCCGGCGGGCCCCGTCCAGCATGGAGGTGACGGCGCTGCCCCGCTTACCCCGGCGGACGGCGATCATGCGGGCCTTGGCGGCGTACCAGCCCCAGATCGGGATGAACAGCAGTTCCCATTTCAGGATGATGGCCGGATCCCCCAGGATCAGGTGGATCTTCATGGTTTCCCACAGGGACTGGTGCTTCGCCCCGACCAGATAGGCCCCCTGCTTCGGCAGGTTCTCCAGCCCCGTCACCCGGTAATCCAGGCCGATGATCCGCCGCTCCAGCCAGTAGAGGGTGCGCATATAGGCCTTCACCACCTCCACCATGCGGCGGCGCGGAATGAACAGCATCCACAGAAGCCCGAAGCAGCAGATCGTGGTCCAGACATAGAAGGCGAGATTGAACAGCACGGAACGCAGGATCAGCATGGAAACCGGCCCTCTACCGGGAACATCACAGGATGTCCTGAATACCGGGGGGCGGGCCGCCTGTCCAGACAGGGGGGGAACCCTCTCCTCCGCCGGTGGTTGTCCTGCCGATCTTCCCGCAGGCAGGAGCATCCGCCCATGACGGCCGACCGCAACGGTACCCCCGATGCCAAAGACGATGCCAAGGACCCGACCCAGCAGCCGCCGCCGGGGCTGGAGAAGGGCGGGGTGGAGGAACAGGCCATCCGCGACCAGCAGCATACCGGCAACCACCATAAGCCCGACGATGAGGCGGGCGGGGCCGACCGGCGCGGCGGTACGCGGGCCGGGGCGGAAAATGTGGAACCGGTCGATGGGCCGGTCAGCACCCCGGCCCCGGACAGTGCGCCGGACGGTGGCGACACATCACACGGCGTCTCCGGCGACCGACGGCAGACGGGCTGACCCCGCTCAGGGCCGGGCGGAGTCGGCCTGGGCGGCCGGGGTGTCGGGAAGCGGGGCTTCCGGCTCCGGCATGGCGGGCTCCGGCGTTTCCGGCCCGGGCCCGTCCGGCCCGGGTTCCGGCGACAGGTCGTGCCCGCCGCCGCCGTCGCCGTCGCCGTCGCCGCGGGGGCCCAGAAGGACGGCACGGGCCGACGCCATCAGGAACTTCGTATACTCGCCGACGATCAGTTCCGCCGTGCCGGGCCACAAGTACCAGCGGTCCAGGCGCACATTGGGCGGGGCAACCGGATGGGGTACGATCTCCACCCCCGGCAGGGCGCGGCGGAATTCCACCAGGCTGCGGGGCATGTGGTAATTGGCCGTGACCAGACGCAGGCTGGTGAACCCTTCCTCCCGCATCCAGCGGGCGGTCTCCACCGCGTTGCCTTCCGTATCGGTGGCGGTGTGGCCCAGGACGATGCAGCATTCCAGATCGTCGGGCACCTGTCGGCTCATCCGCATCAGGTCGCGCACATCCACCCCGCGATAGACGCCGGAGATGAACAGCTTGCCCCCCCGGTCATCGGCCAAAAGGGCGAATCCGGCGGCCAGCCTTTCGCTTCCCCCGGTCAGGACGACGATGGCATCGGTCCGCATGCGGGTATCGGCCGGCGGTTGGCGCTCCAGCCCGGCGGCGAAGGCGACAAGCCCGGCCAGCCAGACCAGCAGCAGCAGGAACAGAAGGCCGATGGTCGCCCGCAGGCCCCGGAAGGGCCGGGCCGGCCGTGTCCGCGCGCCCGTCATGGCAGCCCCGTCATGGCAACCCCGTCATGGCAGGCGGGCCAAGGCGCGCATCACCGTGGCCCGGGCAGTCAGCGCCGCCAGGATCACGGCCGCCGCGGGCACTGCCAGAAGGCTGGACCATTGTGGCAGGGTCAGGGCCAGATCGGGCAGCAGGGCCGCCTGCATCCCCGCCGCCGCCCGGTCCAGGGCCGCCAGGGTGGCCAGCGCCAGCAAGGCCCCCGTCCCGCCGCCCAGGGCCGCCAGCCGCAGCATGTGGCGCTGGAACTGGGCCGCGACATACCCATCGGACGCACCCAGGACATGCAGCAGCTCCACCTCCGACCGGTGGACGGCGAAACCGGCACTGGCGGCGAAGATGACGGCGGCCACCGCCACCCCGCCGATCAAGGCGACCACGGCCACCGCCACTGCCTGGACAGTGCCGGCCAGGCGGCGCAGATCGGCCAGCCAAGTGCCCGGATCCTCCACCGTCACGGCAGGGAAGGTGGCCTGGACCTGTCGACGGATGGCGGCGATATCGGCTCCGGCGGCCAGGTCCGCCTCCACCAAGGCTGGAACCGGCAGTTCCGCCAGCAGGGCCCCGTCGCCCAGCCAGGGCTCCAGCAGGGCCATGGACTCCGCCCGTTCCAGGGGGCGGACGGCCGCCACCCCCGGCAGTGTCTCCAAAAGGCGCGCCACCTGGGCCACCCGGGCCTGTTCCTGCAGGGGGCTGTTCGCCGGCAGGGGGCTGACCTGGACGGTCAGGCTGTCCGACAGGCCGGCATCCCAGCGGGCGGCCAGATCGGACAGGACCATGCTGACGGCCAGCGCCAGGGTCGCCAGATAGACCATCAGGGCGATGATCCAGGGCAGGAACCGGCCGGTGGCATCGCGCTTCAGGGGAATGTCGTAACGGCCGCGGCGGCTCATCGGGGCGGGCAGGCTCGCATCGTTGCGGGTCTCGCATCGTTCCGGGTGCGGCACCGGGGGTGCCAAGCACCCACCCGGTGGATCTTAGAAATGGCATGCCGGGCGGGTTCCCGTCCAGTACCGGCGACCGCCGACCGGTGCGGCCCCGCTTCCGCCCGGCGGGGTCCCGCCCCGTACCACCGTGGGCGATGTCACCGTGGCGGGTGTTGCCGGAGCGGGGGGGGACTGACTATAAGGGGGCATGCCCCCTCCGATCCGGTCGGCTTTCCCATCATGATCCTCACCTGTCCGTCGTGCTCCAAGCGCTTCATGCTCGACGCGGCAGCACTGGGGGCTGGGCGCAAGGTGAAATGCGGCTATTGCCGGCATGTCTGGTTCCAGCCGCCACCTCCGCCCGACCATCCGGCCCATCCCTCGCGGATGACCCCTCCGCCCCAGCCCCCGCCCCCACCCCCGGAATTCACCTTCCCACCAGTGGAGGAGGAGTTCGGCATGGGCCGGTCCAGCCGCTTCGCCGACCTTCTTGCCGATGATGCCGGGGGCGGTGGCATGTCCGCCCCGGTGGCGGAGGAGGAAGAGGAACCGGTCTGGCCCAGGCGGCGCAGCAGCGGCCCGACCGTGCCCGCCAAGCCCGAACCGCCCAAGACCAAGGCCCGGCTGAAGGCCGCCGCCCCCTGGGTCGGGCTGGCAGCCGCGGTGGCGGGGGTGGGGATCGGGCTGATCCAGGGGCGCGATGCCCTGGTCGCGATCTGGCCCGCGGCCAATGGCTTCTATGAGCTGGTCGGCATGCCGGTGGAACCGCTGGGGGCGGGACTGGAGCCGGTTTACACGGCCGAGTACCGGGAGGTGGAAGGCAACCCGATGCTGTTCGTGTCGGGGGAAATCCGCAACACCTCCACCCGCGTGCGCGACGTGCCGGACCTGGTCGTGACCGTCATCGACCCGGAGGGGCGCCGAGGCCCAAGCTGGACCGTCACCCCGTCAGCCCGCCGCCTGTTCCCGAATCAGGCCGCCACCTTCACCTCCATCCAGCCGGAGGGGGAGGTGAAGGCCAAGGAAATCGCCCTGGACTTCCAGGCCCCAGCCGGGTCCGCGGCCGCGACCGGCGGGCATTAGGCCCGGGGATGGCACGGCCGCCCCTGCCCGGCTGCCGCATGGCTTTGCAGGTCACGGGTTCTGTGCTTCGATCCCGTCGGGGCCGGCCGGGTCCGGCGGGAGATGGGAATGCGGGGCGGGATGATGCGCGGGGAGGCGGGGCGGCTCACGCCCTGGATCGTCATGCCCGTGCTGACCGTGGCGCTGCTGGCCGGGCCGGTGCTGGCCGGGCTGGCGGGGGCGCTGGGCCCGGCCTTCGGCTGGCTGCCCTCCCTGGGCGGGATGGGGCTGGGGCTTCAGCCCTGGCGGGATCTGCTGGCCATGCCGGGATTGGCGACGGGCGTGCGGCTGTCGCTGACCACCGGACTGGGGGCGACGGTACTGGCCTTCATCGCGGCGGTGGGGATCATTGCCGTGATCCAGGGTACGGCCTGGGCCGGGCGGCTGCGCCTGCTGCTGGCGCCGCTGCTGGCCGTACCCCATGCCGCCTTCGCCGTCGGGTTCCTGTTCCTGGCGGCACCCAGCGGGCTGATCGCGCGGGCCCTGTCCCCCTGGGCCACGGGGTGGGACCGGCCGCCCGACCTGCTGACCGTGGGGGATCCGGGTGGCATCGCCCTGCTGGCCGCCCTGGCGGTGAAGGAGACGTTCTTCCTGCTGCTGGTGATCCAGGCGGCCCTGGCCCAGGTCCCGGCCGATGCCACGATGCGCATCGCCGCCACGCTTGGTTATGACCGGCGCAGCGCCTGGGTCCTGCTGGTGCTGCCGCGGATCTATGGGCAGATACGGTTGCCCGTCTATGCGGTGCTGGCCTTTTCCTGTTCCGTCATCGACATGGCCCTGGTCCTGGGCCCGGCCACCCCGCCCCCCCTGGCGGTGCAGGTGCTGGGCTGGACCCAGGACCCGGACTTGGCCCGGCGCTTCCCGGCCGCGGCCGGGGCCCTGCTTCAGGCAGGCATCGTCGCCGGGGCCATCCTGCTGTGGCGGGCGGGAGAGGGGGCGGGGCGGATGCTGCTGCGCCGCCTGGCCGCATCGGGGCAGCGGCGCCGGGGGGCCGGGCTGGTGACCGGGGCGGCGATCCTGGCCGCCTGCGCCGTCACCCTGACCATCGCCGCCATCCTTGTCCTGGGGCTGTGGAGCATCGCGGAGCGCTGGCGCTTCCCCGACCTGCTGCCGGATCCCGGTCTCCGCGCCTGGATGCAGGCCGCGCCCCTGCTGGCCGGGCCCCTGGCCATGACGGCGGGCATCGCAGCCCTGTCCGCCCTGCTGGCCCTGGTGCTGGTGGTCGGCTGCCTGGAGCATGAGGATCGGGCCGGGGTTTCCGCCGGTCGGCGGGCCCTGTGGATCCTGTACCTGCCGCTGCTGGTGCCGCAGGTGACCTTCCTGTTCGGGGTGCAGGTCTGGCTGGCCGGGATCGGCCTGTCGGGCACGGCGGCGGCGGTGGTCTGGATGCATCTCCTGTTCGTGCTGCCCTATACCTTCCTGACCCTGGCCGATCCCTGGCGGTCGCTGGACCCGCGCTATTCAAGGGTGGCCCTGTGCCTGGGCCGGTCGCCCCTGGCGGTGCTGCTGGCGGTGAAGCTGCCGCTGCTGAAGCGGCCGGTGCTGACGGCGCTGGCCGTGGGCTTCGCCGTGTCGGTCGCCCTGTACCTGCCCACGGTGCAGGCAGGCGCAGGCCGGGTGCCCACCATCGCGACGGAGGTGGTAAGCCTGTCCGCGGGCGGGGACCGGCGCCTTCTGGGGGCGGCGGCCCTGGTCCAGGCGCTGCTGCCGCTGCTGGCCCTGTCGGCCGCGGTGCTGCTGGGCCGGCCCCGGTTCCGCGGGCAGGGACGCACTTAGATGGGAGACACAAAGGGAATGCAGCCGGGAGCGGGCGGGCTGGAACTGCGCGGGGTCACCCTGTCCCTGGGCGGGCGGGTGCTGGCGGGGCCGCTGGACGTGGCGGTGCAGGGGGGGAGTGTGGTGACCCTGATGGGCCCCAGCGGCAGCGGCAAAAGCAGCCTGCTGGCCCATCTGTCCGGCACCCTGCCCCCCGCCTTCACCGCCGCGGGCCGCATCCTGCTGGACGGGCGGGAGGTGGGGGACCTGCCGCCCCAGCGGCGGGGCATCGGCATCCTGTTCCAGGACGATCTGCTGTTCCCCCATCTGACGGTGGGAGAGAATCTGGCCTTCGCCATCCCCGCCGCCCGGGCCCGGGGGGCGGCCCGCCGGGCCCTTGTGGATCAGGCCTTGGCGGAGGCGGAGATGGCGGGATTCGCGCCCCGCGATCCGGCCACGCTGTCCGGCGGGCAGCGGGCGCGGGTGGCCCTGCTGCGCGCCCTGCTGGCGGAGCCGAAGGCCCTGCTGCTGGATGAACCCTTCGGCAAGCTGGACACGGGCCTGCGCGACCGGTTCCGCCGATTCGTCAT
>JBJOKR010000008.1:0-55178 GCA_046045995.1 Pseudomonadota bacterium
TCAGCCAGGCGTTATGGATCTTCTCCGCCGCCCCGGCCTGGC
This sequence comes from Pseudomonadota bacterium, assembly GCA_046045995.1. Taxonomy (GTDB): domain Bacteria; phylum Pseudomonadota; class Alphaproteobacteria; order Azospirillales; family Azospirillaceae; genus Indioceanicola. Next base: position 43 of record JBJOKR010000008.1, read on the forward strand.
CGATATGGACCAGCATCATGACGGACGCCAGGATCAGGCCCGACGGGTTGGCGATGCCCTTGCCGGCGATGGTGGGGGCGGAGCCGTGGATCGCCTCGAACATGGCGCACTGGTCGCCGATGTTGGACGAGCCGGCCAGCCCGACGGAGCCGGTGATCTGCGCCGCGATGTCGGAGATGATGTCGCCGTAGAGGTTGAGCGTCACGATGACGTCGAACTGTTCCGGCGTATCGGCCAGACGGGCGGCACCGATATCGACGATCATCGTCTCATGCTCGATCTCCGGATATTCCGCCGCGATCTCATCGAAGACGCGATGGAACAGGCCATCGCTGATCTTCATGATGTTGTCCTTCACAAAGGCCGTGACCTTGTGCCGGTGGTTGGCGCGGGCATATTCGAAGGCGTAACGGATGATCTTTTCCGACCCCGGGCGGGAGATCAGTTTCACCGCCTGGGTCACGTCCTGGGTCTGCCGGTATTCGATCCCGGCATACAGGTCCTCCTCGTTCTCCCGCACGATCACCACGTCCATCTGCGGGTGCTTGGTGCTGACGAAGGGGTGGTAACTGACGCAGGGGCGGATATTGGCGAACAGGCCCAGCGCCCCGCGGATGGTGACGTTCAGCGACTTGTAGCCGCCGCCCTGGGGCGTGGTGATCGGGGCCTTCAGGAAGACCTTGGTGCGGCGCAAGCTGTCCCAGGCGCTCGGCTCCATGCCGTTCATGATGCCGCGCTTGTACACGCTCTCGCCGATCTGGATCTCCTCGAAGGCGAGATTGGCGCCGCTGGCCTGCAGGATCTCCAGCGTCGCATCCATGATCTCGGGCCCGATGCCGTCGCCACGGGCGATGGTCACCGGAACGGGTGTCTCGGTGGTCATTAGGGTCAGTCCTTTCTCTGCCATCCCCATTCAGCGGGGTTTGGTTGGCAGCCGGGACACTACCGCCGAAGCCGGATCGGTGCAAATGCGGCAGGGGTATGGGGGGCGGTCCGTAGGTCGGATTAGCGAAGCGTAATCCGACAATCCCTCTCCTAAACCACCGTCGGATTATGCGGCTCTGCCGCTAATCCGACCTACGTCCTGTTTACAACCCCGGCGCGACGACGCATACCCAAGCATGCGATACCGCCGCCTCACCCACCCCGGGCAGGAGTATTTCTTCACCGTCGTGACGGCCGGGCGGCGGCCGGTCTTCGCCGATCCGGAGAGGATAGCCCTGTTGCGCGCGGCCATTCGCTCCGTGCGCCGGGCGCATCCGTTCACCATCACGGCGGCGGTGGTGCTACCCGACCATCTGCACGCCATCTGGCGCCTGCCGGAGGAGGATGGCGACCACCCGATGCGCTGGCGCCTGATCAAGCGGGCCTTCTCCATCCGCTCCGGGCTCGCACCTGCCGGGCCCACACCGGCGACAGCGCGGGGATACCGGGGCATCTGGCAGCACCGCCATTGGGAACACATGATCCGCGATGATGCCGACCGCCAGCGGCATATCGATTACATCCACATGAACCCTGTCAAACATGGGTATGTCCGGGATGCCGTCGACTGGCCATGGTCCAGCATCCACAGCTTCATCCGCCGCGGCGATTACGCCCGGCCCGACGGCGCCGGCGGCTATGTGATTCCCGGCTTCGGTGACGATACCGATCACGGTGAATAGGGGAGCGGCCGGGGCGTCGGATTACGCGGCTCCGCCGCTAATCCGACCTACGAAACCGGGACACCAACCCCGTAGGTCGGATTAGCGAAGCGTAATCCGACATTCACCCTTCGCCCAACCCACCGCCGGATTACGCGGCTCCGCCGTTGATCCGACCTACGATTCTAAATCCCCTCACCGCCCCAATTCCCGCATACCCGCGTCCAGCCCTTCGAGCGTCAGCGGGTACATGCGGTCTTCCATCAGTTGCCGGATCATGCCGATGGAATGGGTGAAGTCCCAGTAGCGGGACTGGGTCGGATTCAGCCAGATGGCACGGCGGTACTGGGCCAGCAGGCGCTGCATCCAGACCTGCCCCGCCTCCTGGTTCCAGTGCTCCACGCTGCCCCCGGGCTGCACGATCTCATAGGGGCTCATGGCCGCATCGCCGACGAAGACCAGCTTGTAATCGGGGCCGTAGGTGTGGATCACGTCCCAGGTGGGGATGCGTTCGGTGTCGCGGCGGCGGTTGTCGCGCCAGACACTTTCATAGACGCAGTTGTGGAAGTAGAAGTATTCCAGGTGCTTGAACTCACCCCGGGCGGCACTGAACAGTTCCTCGCAGATGCGGATATGGTCGTCCATCGACCCGCCGATGTCGAGGAACAGCAGCACCTTCACCGCATTGTGCCGTTCCGGCACCATTTTCAGGTCCAGGTAGCCGGCATTGGCGGCGGTGGAGCGGATGGTGTCCGGCAGGTCCAGCACATCGGCCGCCCCGCTGCGGGCGAATTTCCGCAACCGGCGGAGCGCCACCTTGATGTTGCGGGTGCCCAGTTCCACGCTGTCGTCCAGGTTCCGGAACTCCCGCTTGTCCCAAACCTTTACCGCCCGGCGGTGGCGGCTTTCGTGCTGGCCGATGCGCACGCCTTCCGGATTGTAGCCATAGGCGCCGAAGGGGCTGGTGCCGGCCGTGCCGATCCATTTGCTGCCGCCCTGGTGGCGGCCCTCCTGTTCGGCCAGCCGCCGGGCCAGGGCTTCCATCAGCGTGTCCCAGCCGCCCAGGGCCTGGATCTGCGCCTTCTCCTCCTCCGTCAGGTATTTCTCGGCCAGCTTGCGCAGCCATTCCTCCGGCAGGTCGCGCTTCAGATCCTCCCCCGCCACGGCCCCGCCCTCCAGCCCCTTGAAGACGGTGGCGAAGACCCGGTCGAACCGGTCCAGGTTGCGCTCATCCTTCACCAGGATGGTGCGGGCCAGGTGATAGAAATCCTCCACCTGGTAGCCGGCGATGCCAGCCTGCATCGCCTCCATCAGCGCCAGATACTCCTTCAGGGAGACGGGCACCGCGGCCTTGCGCAGTTCGTAGAAGAAGCTGGTGAACATGGGCGCACGCAACGGTTCGCAGGGGGCAAGGGGCGATTACCCGACGCTAATCCGATGCCCCGCCGGGCGCAAGCCGGGGGGTGGCGCTTCCCTTCGGACGCCCGCCTTTCGCTCCGTTGCGCCGGGCGGCGGCAGCCTTGGCCGGTGACCGCGTGCTCCCGGCCCGGGCCGCCCGCTGCCGGTCCATGAAGGCCCTGGTCCCGAACAGGCCCGCCAGCAGGCCCGGGACGGACAGATCCACATCCAGCCGGGGCCAGTGCAGACCATAGCCGGCCCCCCCCACCTCCACCACCGCCAGATCATCCTCCGACGCCGTTTCCAGCCCCTCCGCCGCGCGGGCCGGGAACAGGAAGGCGCAGCCGTTGGTGAGATCCACCACCACCCGGCCCGTGGCAGCATCGTAGCGGGCGGAGGCCGCTCGCGGTTCCGCCGCCAGGGACCGGCGCCCCCGCAGCTCCGCCGCGTCCAGCATGCTGTCGATGTCATCGGCCATGAACACGCTCCCAGGCAGCGAGAAGGGTTGGATGCCGGCGCCGCACCTCATCCAGGATACGGCGCAGATCACCCCGGGGAATGCCGACCGTCCACTCGACCACCGGCTTGTCCGGATCCCCCAGCACCACCTTCGCCTCCCCACCCTGCCCAAGGGCATGCACATGCGGCGGCGCATGATCGTTGGGGAAGACGACGAACCGATAGCCGAAGGCCCGATGGACAGTCACCATGGACTTAACCTATCCTGGATCGGTTCAAGGAACAACCCCGCCCCCATTCAAATGCCCCCTCACCCGCCCTGCGTCGCATAACCGATGCCGCGCAAAGCGTCACCGATCTCGGCCAGGATGGCGGGGTCGTCGATGGTGGCGGGCATTTTCCAGGCTTCGCTGTCGGCGATCTTCTGCATGGTGCCGCGCAGGATCTTGCCCGACCGGGTCTTGGGCAGGCGGTCGACGACGATGGCCTGTTTGAAGGCGGCGACGGGCCCGATTTCATCCCGCACCCGCTTCACCACCTCCGCCACCACCTGGTCATGGGGCTTGTCCACCCCGGCCTTGAGGACAAGGAAGCCCAGCGGAACCTGGCCCTTCAGGTCGTCCGCCACACCGATGACGGCACATTCCGCCACGTCCGGATGACCGGCCAGCACCTCCTCCATCGCGCCGGTGGACAGGCGGTGGCCGGCGACATTGATGATGTCGTCGGTGCGGGCCATGACGTGGATATAGCCGTCGTCGTCGATGAAACCGGCATCCGCGGTCTGGTAGTAGCCGGGGAATTCCGACAGATAGCTTTTGCGGAACCGGTCTTCCGCGTTCCACAGGGTGGGCAGGGTGCCGGGCGGCAGGGGCAGGCGGGCAACGATGGCGCCGATATCGCCCCGCTTCACCTCATGCCCGTCGGTGGCCAGCACCCGCACGTCCCAGCCGGGCAGCGGTTTGCAGGTGCTGCCGTACTTCACCGGGAACAGTTCCAGCCCCAGGGGATTGCCGGCGATGGGCCAGCCGGTTTCCGTCTGCCACCAGTGATCGATGACGGGAACCTTCAGATGCGCCTCCGCCCAGTGCAGGGTGTCGGGGTCCGACCGTTCCCCCGCCAGGAACAGGGCGCGGAACCCTGTCAGGTCGTAATCCTTCAGCAGCAGTCCCTTGGGATCGTCCCGCTTGATGGCGCGAAACGCGGTGGGGGCTGTGAACAGGGTGGTGACCTTGTGTTCCTGGATCACCCGCCAGAAGGCGCCGGCATCGGGCGTGCCCACGGGCTTGCCCTCATAGACCAGGGTGGTGCAGCCGTGCAGCAGCGGGCCGTAGACGATGTAGCTGTGGCCCACCACCCAGCCCACGTCGCTGGCGGCCCAGAACACCTCCCCCGGCTTCACGCCATAGAAATGGGCCATGGTCCAGGCCAGCGCCACCGCATGCCCGCCATTGTCCCGCACCACCCCCTTGGGCTGCCCCGTGGTGCCGGAGGTGTAGAGGATATAGAGGGGGTCCGTCGCCGCCACCGGCACACAATCCACCGCCGCGGCCCCGGCCACAGCTTCCGCCCAGTCCAGGTCCCGGCCGGGGATAAGGCCGGCTTTCGCCTGGGGGCGTTGAAGGATGATGCAGCGGTCGGGCTTGTGCTCCGCCTGGTCGATGGCGGCGTCCAACATGGGCTTGTAGGCGACGATGCGCCCGGGCTCGATCCCGCAGGAGGCGCTGACCATCACCTTGGGCTTGGCGTCATCGATGCGGGTCGCCAGCTCATGCGGGGCGAAACCGCCGAAGACAACCGAATGCACCGCCCCGATGCGGGCGCAGGCCAGCATGGCCACCACCGCTTCCGGCACCATGGGCATGTACAGGATGACCCGATCGCCCTTCCCCACCCCCTGGTCCCGAAGGACCCCGGCAAAGCGGGCGGTCTGGTCCAGCAGGTCAGCATAGGTCAGGGTACGCTTGGTGCCGGTGACCGGGCTGTCATGGATCAGGGCCGGCTGCGCCCCCCGCCCGGCCGCCACATGGCGGTCCACGGCGTTCCAGCAGGTGTTCAGCTCCCCGCCAGCGAACCAGCGGTACAAGGGTGCGCGGCTGTCATCCAGCACCCGGTCCCAGGGCCGGGTCCAGTCGATAGCCGCCGCCGCATCGGCCCAGAACCCGGCCGGGTCGGCCAGGGACCGGCGGTACAGCGTGTCATAGGGTCCCGCCGCCGGGCCCGTCACCGGCCCGGTGGCACCCCGATCTTCCCCCATCGTCGCCTCCATCCTCTTTTGCGCCTCCTCCGCGATCATTCGTTATCGTTGCCGGTCACCGTTTCCGATGGGCCGGTCCTGCCAGGGTGTACCCGGTCCGGCGGGGGTGCAACGGCCAAGCCCCCCGATCGATGGGATCAGGGGACCGCTTTGGCTGTTGCCTGCGCCATCCGGGCGTCTTGCGGACACACCGTCCTGCTGTGCTACAAGGGCTTGGTTCATCCGGCATTGACATCGCGCAATCCCATGATCACCGACACCCGGCGCATCCAGTTCTCGCCCGAAGCCATTCGGGAAGCGGTCAAGCTGTACCGGACCCTGTTTCCCCAGAAACAGCCACCCGGGCTGCTGGGGAACATCTTTATCCGTGCTGCGTCACCGGTGGTGCTGGGCGTGACCGTCCAGGCCACCGGTGCCAGCACCTACCGCGAGATCGAGATGGGGGAGAGCGAGGTGGCGGCGATGTTGATCATTTATTGCCGCAAGATGCGCGTCCCCCTTCCCCGCACGGCGGAGAAGGCGATCGTCGCCGTCGGGCACAGCCTGGTCCTGGAAGTGACCAAATCCGTCCCCATCGACCTGGCCGCCGCCTGAGCGTGGCGCGGTAGAACCCCCTCTCCCTCAAGGGGAGAGGGGATTTTAGCGCCGCTTCGTCAACCGAGACGATAGGTTCCGCCCCCGCAGGTCAGGCGCAGTTGGCGATCGGCATGGGGGCCAGGTCGGCGACCAGATCGGCGACGTCCCGGCGGCGGAGCAGGGGGTAGCGGGTGCGGAGCATGTCCGTCAGTTCCCCCAGTTCCCAGTTCAGGAGGACGGCCGGGTCGAAATGCTGCGACAGGTAATCCGACACGGTCAGGCTGCCTTCCCGGGCGAAGAAACCGATCTGCATCACCAGTTCGGTGCTGGGCAGTTCCGCCGGTTCCCGTATCCCGGTGCAAAGCCGGTCCAGGGCGCAGAGATGGGCCTGGGTGGGATCGGCCTGCCAACGGCGCACGGCGGTCAGCACCCCGCGCAGGGCGGCGGTGTCGCGGAAGCAGGCGGTCTGGCCGACCAGGGTATCCAGCAGCAGGGCGGCCCGCCCGATGGCGTCGTCCAGGTCCAGGATGGCGGGCAGATGGCGTTGGCGGTCCAGTTCCGCCCGGACCAGCGGCTCCAGCCGGGTACGGTCGGGATGATCCGCCCAGACGGTATCGAACCACTGCACGGCCCGTTCCAGCCGCGCTTCGCCCCGCGGAGCCCGGATCACCTCCGTCACCAGGACTGTGTCATCCAGAAGATCATCCGCCTCGGGCACGCGGTCAGGAAGGAACCCGGCCAGCACCGGATCCGTCTCCTGGGTCAGATTGACCGTCAGCAGCACCGTCGCATGGGCCACGAACGCCGCGGCGACCTGCTCCGCCTCCATCCCCGTCCTGCTCCCCGTCCGCGCCGCGTTGGCCCGCAGCGTCCGCGTTGGCACCGCCCCTGCCGCTTCAGGCCTGGGCAAATGTTTCAATCTTGTAAACAAGTACACGATGGGCGGGGACAGGGCAATACACAACCCCGGCACACAACCCCGGCGGCACCTATCCGGACGATAGGGGTCCGATACGCATCCAGGACGGGGACCCGGGATCAGCCCGGCACGCCCACACTGCGCAGCATCATATCGGAAATGACGCCGACCATGCCGGTCACGAACATGTCCAGCACCACCAACCCTACCGCGAAGATCCAGTCCAGGCCCAGCACCGTGCGCGCGATGTAGCCGGAATAGGCCAACAGCAGCAGCGCCAGCACCGTCTGCACCACCGTCGCCCCGCCATCCCCCAGCAGCGGGGTCAGCGCCAGGCCGGTGCCGATGGCGGCGATGACGATCTGCACCACCGTCGCCCAGTTATAGGCGCCGACATAGGCCTGGAACCGGTCGCCCAGGCGCATCAGGGCCAGCACCTGGTGCACGATCAGCAGATAGGCCAGGATGATCACCACCTGGGCCGTCACCTTGACGGTCACCACATGCAGCAGCGCCCCCAGATCGGGCGCCCCGCCGGCATTCAGCAGGATCAGGAAACCGGCATAGAGCGGGATGATCAGGTAGAAGGCGCGCAGGCTGCGGGTTGCCGCTTCGCCCGAATTCTCGAACACGGACGCCCCGGCCGCATCGAACCGCAGCAGCCGCCCCGCCCCGTAGAGCCCGTAGACCGCATCCCGCAGGAAGCTCATCCGCCCCGCCCCTTCCCTAGCGATCACCCGCGGCGGCCCAATCGGCCAGCACGCGGGTATAGATCTCCGTCAACGTCTCAAGATCGGCGACGGTCACGTTCTCGTCCACCTTGTGCATGGTCGCACCGACCAGGCCGAACTCCACCACCGGGCAATGGTCCTTGATGAAGCGGGCGTCGGACGTCCCGCCGGAGGTGGAAAGATCGGGCACCCGGCCCGTCACCGCCGCCACCGCCTGCCCCACCATGTCCGACAGGGGGCCCGGCGGGGTCAGGAAGGCGACACCGCTGACCTGGATGGACAGGTCCCAGTGCCCCCCCACCTCCTGCAGCACATCGCGGATATGGGCTTCCAGGCTGGCGGGGGTGTGCAGGTCGTTGAAGCGGATGTTGAACCGGGCCGTGCCCTTGGCCGGGATGACATTGCCCGCCGGATTGCCCACATCGATGGTGGTCAGGGCCAGGGTGCTGGGCTGGAAATGGGGCGTCCCCTCGTCCAGCGGGCTGGAGGCCAGGAGGTGCAGCGCCTCCGCCAGGCGGGGCAAGGGGTTGTCGGCCAGATGGGGATAGGCCACGTGGCCCTGGGCACCATAGGCGGTCAGCGTGGCGGTCAGGCTGCCGCGCCGGCCGATCTTCATCATGTCGCCCATGGCCTTGGGGTTCGTCGGCTCCCCCACGATGCAGGCGTCGATCCGCTCCCCGTTGGCGGCCATCCAGTCCAGCACCTTCTTCGTGCCGTTGACGCTCGGCCCCTCCTCATCCCCGGTGATCAGCAGGGACAGGGACCCGGCCGGGCGGCCATGGGTATCCAGATGCCGGGCGACCGCGGCGATCCAGGCAGCGACCGCCCCCTTCATGTCGCTGGCCCCGCGCCCGTACAGGCGGCCGTTGATCACCTCCCCCCCGAACGGATCCACGGTCCAGGCGGCTGCATCCCCGACCGGCACCACATCCGTATGCCCGGCGAAGCACAGGTTCGGCCCCGCATCGCCCAGCCGGGCATAGAGATTGTCCACCCGGTCCGTGCCCGACTCTTGGAAGGGCAGCCGGGTGCAGGTGAACCCCAACCCCTCCAACGCCCGCTGCACCACATCCAAGGCACCGGCATCGGCGGGCGTGACACTGGGGCAGCGGATCAGGGCCTGGGCCAGGGACAGGGGATCGGTCGTCATCGGTTCATTCCGTAGGTCGCAAGCGGGCGGAGCGGATTGCCGTAGGTCGCAAGGAGCGGAGCGGATTGCGACAGGCCCGCCCAGGATCGCAGCACGATGTCGCAATCCGCCTTCGGCTTCTCGCGACCTACGGGGCTGTTGCTTCAGACGATCTTGAGATTACGCAGTGCCTCCAGAGCATTAGGCTGCATCCAATAGGTACCCTCTCCGTCTCGCTCTTCCCAACGCAGAATGCCCCCATAGAGGTTCACGGCTTTATGATTGAACGAGTTGGCAGCCCTGCGCCCCAAAGCCCCCATGACCCCAGCTTCAGAAGAAGCATCAAGCTTCGTCTGTACGAGCAAATCTCTATGCTTAATTCCAGCGCCACCAGCATTGGCAATGGCTACGAAAATCGCCTTTTGATTCCGAGATAAGGGGCGGCGCGTGAAGAAATACCCTGCCTCCTCGACAGTTACCTGGGGACTTGCAGGAACTCCTTCGCCAGAATCAACCGAGCTGCCAGCAGCTCCCCTGGACGGGCTAAAAATCTTTGCGTGCAGCTCGGCGCACTCTTCGGGCGAGCCGACGATTTCAGTGACGCGCAACGTAGCCATAGCCAATCTCCAAAGGGTTACAAATACCCCTTTGTAGCAAAGCAGCGCCAGGCCGTCAAGCAATGTCAGTCAATGCGCTTCATAGCCTTTCAATGCATCAATCCCGCAGCAGCTCGTTGATGCTGGTCTTGCTGCGCGTCTTCTCATCCACCTGCTTGATGATGACGGCGCAGGACAGGCTGGGGCCGGGGGTGCCGTCGGGCAGGGGCTTGCCGGGCAGGCTGCCGGGGACGACGACGCTGTAGGCCGGGACCCGGCCGACGAAGACCTCCCCCGTCACACGGTCGACGATCTTGGTGCTGGCGCCGATGAAGACACCCATGGACAGCACCGCCCCGCGCTCCACCACCACGCCTTCGACCACTTCCGACCGGGCGCCGATGAAGCAGTCATCCTCGATGATGGTGGGGTTGGCCTGAAGCGGTTCCAGCACGCCGCCGATCCCGGCCCCGCCGGACAGGTGGACATTGCGGCCGATCTGGGCGCAGGAGCCGACGGTGGCCCAGGTATCCACCATGGTGCCGCCATCCACCCGGGCGCCAACATTGACGAAGCTGGGCATCAGCACGACGCCGGGGGCGATATAGGCGCTGTGGCGGACCACGCAGTTGGGCACGGCGCGGAAGCCGGCGGCGCGCCAGCGCGCCTCATCCCAGCCGGCGAACTTGGAGGGGACCTTGTCCCACCAGGTCGCCCCGCCGGGCCCGCCGTCCACCACCTGGTTGTCGTTCAGGCGGAAGGACAGCAGCACCGCCTTCTTCAGCCACTGGTGCGTGACCCAGCCGCCGTCGCCCGGTTCGGCCACCCGCAGCTCCCCCCCGTCCAGCAGGGCCAGGGCTTTCTCCACCGCCTGGCGCACAGGGCCGGTGGTGGCGGGGGACAGCATCGTGCGCTCCTCCCAGGCCTGGTCGATGGTGCGGGACAGGTCGGCGTGGGTCATGGTCGTGGGTCCGTCAAGCAGGAAATCCGAACGCGCCCGGACCATGGCGGTCCCACCCGGCGGTGTCAATCCGTCACGCCGCCACAGGACCCGCGGCCTGGATCGCGGCCTGGGCGCAGCCATCCAGACTGTGACAATCCCGGTGATCTGGGGTAAACCGGGAGTGAACGGCCAGGCACCGGGGCCGGTGACGCGGGAGGGGCGATGTCGGGGGCGGTTGGGGCATGGCGGGGGTTCCGTCGGCATCTGGCCCGGGATTTCGATGCCCGCTTCCCCCATACCCGCCTGCGTCTCCAGGGGTTGACCCTGTTGGGGGTCGTCAGCTTCCCCGCCTTCCATGGGATCTGGGCGTTGCTGATCGTCCAACCCTATGAAAACCTGGGACTGCGGCTGATCGGGACGGCGTTCTGCCTGCTGATGTACCTGAACGCGGTCTGGCGCCCGATCCTGGGGCGGCTGGTCGGGGTGGTCAGCTATGTCGCCCTGGTCTACTGCATTCCCTTCTTCTTCACCTTCATGATGCTGAAGAACGGGGTGAACGCCGTCTGGCTGGGGACGGAGGTGTGCGGCATCCTGTTCCTGTCCCTGCTGATGGGCCCGTGGAACCTGCTGGTCTGTTTCCTGCTGGGGGCGGGACTGGCGGTGGCGGCCTTCCTGCTGACGGGCGGGGTGATGCCGTGGGAGGCGCTGGTGGCCGCGGCCCCGGTCCTGACCTTCGCCTTCATCGGCGGGATCGGGCTGAACTACAATGAAGTGCTGAACACCCGCCAGAACCGGTTCCGTGCTGCCGCCGCCCTGGGCGGTTCCATCGCGCATGAGATGCGCACCCCCCTGCTGGGCATCCGGATGGAGGTGGAAACCCTGCGCGACTGCCTGGAGGCGGCGGAGCAGGACCGGGCGGCGGCACGAGATTCCGCTGGGGATCGCACCCAGGCGGATCGCACCCAGGCGGAGGGTCTGGGTGTCGGCGCGCCGGAGACGCTGGACATGATCGGCCGGGCCCTGGACCGGATCGACCTGAACACCCGCTATGCCAACATGACATTGGATACGATCCTGACCAATGTCGTTTCCCCCTACACGGCCAAGGGGGCGTTCAAGCGCCTGTCCATGTCGACGGTGGTCGCGGGGGCGCTGGCGCGCTATCCCTTCCGGGGGCGGGAGCGCGAGCATGTGACCCTGGCGGTCCAATCGGATTTCACCTTCACCGGGTCGGACATCCTGATGACCCATGTGATCTACAACCTGCTGAAGAACAGCCTGAAGGCTATCGCCGGCCGCAGCGGGGCCGGTATCACCGTGACGGTGGAGGGCGGGTTCACCGGCGGGCGGGTGACGGTGGCGGATACCGGCTGCGGCATGCCGCCGGAAATGGTGCGCCTGGCCTTCCAGCCCTTCGCCAGCCAGTCGGACGGGGACACGGGTGTGGGCCTGGGCCTGGCCTTCGTGAAACGGGTGGTGGAGGATATGGGGGGATCCGTCTCCCTGTCGTCCCGGCTTGGCGAGGGCTCCCGCGTCGTGATAATCCTGCCCTGACCGGATGGGGTGGCCTGCCCCCGGGTTCGGCCCTGGTCCAGTGGACCTCATGGCGGATATCCAGGCTTGGTCGTGGATGGCATGGTCGATGTCCTGAACCCTTTTTCCCATCCCACGACCGTCGTCGCGGTCGATGACGACCCGACTTTCCTGGAAGGCCTGTCCTTCCAGATGGCCCGGTACCAGCCCTGCCAGTCCTTCACCGATCCGCGCGTCGCCCTGGCGGAGATCCGGGCAAATCTGGCGCGGACCCGGGTGGCCGATACCCTTGTCGTCCCCATCCCGCCGGAAGAACTGAATGAGATCAGTGCTGCCCTGGATGACAGCGCGCTCCGCCTGCGCAGTTCGCACATGGTGGACATTGCCGGCGACAGCCGCCGGGCGGAGGAGGTGTCGACCGTCCTGGTGGATTACGACATGCCGGTGATGGACGGCCTGTCCTTCTGCCGGGCGCTGCGGGACGTGCCGGTGCAGAAGATCCTGCTGACCGGCAAGGCCGATGCGAACACCGCCGTCGCCGCCTTCAATGAGGGGCTGATCCAGCATTTCCTGTTCAAAAGCGACCAGGACATCCACAGCGCCTTGCGCTCCGCCCTGGTCGCCGCCCAGACCCGCTATTTCCAGTATCGGACCCAGACGATCCGCCAGCTCCTGGACCCCGACCGGCGGATGTTCGCCGACCCGGCCCTGGCCCGCCATGTCCGCGCGGTGATGGATGAGCATCGGATCATCGAGCATTACACCCTTACCGATCCGCCGGGCCTGCTCTGCCTGGATGCGGATGGGGCGGGGTTCATCCTGCTGATCCAGGACCAGGACCAGGTCGCCGACTGCATCGCCATCGCGGCGGAGGAAGGGGTGCCCGCCGCCATGCTGGCGGCCATGCGCGCCCCCGGTGTGCAGCCCTGGCTGAGCGACGGGCATCCGCGGTCCAGCCCCTGCGCCTGGGACCTGCATCCGGCCGTGTTGGTCGCCGGGCTGCGGGACTGGCGGTTGAGCCGGCTGCCCATCCCCGGCAGCCTGACCCGCCAGCTCCGCCCCCTGCGCCCGGGCCGCCGCTTCCCCGTCCGCTTCAACGACCGGTCCGCCGCCACCGTCTGACAGCTATGAATGTCAGTTGTTCGGCGGCGCCTTGGCGATTTCCTCCTGGGTCAGGGCGGCGACATCGTCGTCATCGCTGCGGGCGGCCACGTCGCCCAGGGACAGCACACCCACCAGCCGCTTGTCCCGGTTGATCACGGGCAGGCGGCGGATGTGGCGGTCGGCCATGATCTGCGCCGCTTCCGCCCCGTCCTGATCGTCGAAGACATAGACCAGTTCATCGGTCATGGCGTCGCGCACCGTCGCCCGGGCCGGGTCCGCCCCTTCGGCAACGCAGCGGACGGTGATGTCCCGGTCGGTGACCGTGCCGACAAGGCGATCGTCCGCCCCCACCGGCAGGAAGCCGGTATCGGCATCGCGCATCAGCCGGGCCGCCTCCTGCAAGGGGGTGTCGGGGCTGACCAGTTCCACGTCGCGGGTCATGATGTCACGGATCTTCATGGGCATCTCCCTGTTCGCGACCGTACCGTCGCGGATCGGATCAACCGGCCAGGGCACGCACCGGTTCCGGGGCGCACACCGGTTCCGAATTGACGCGGGCGGGGCCGCACGCTCTACTCCCCCCAGGGGAACCGACCACCGGGGAGGGTCATGCACAGCTTGTTCCTGCAGGCCGTTCTGGCGGCGACGGTCTTGCCGGCAGTGCTGACCGGTATCCTGTCGGCCCCGCCCGCCCAGGCGAAGACCCTGGTCTATTGCGCGGAGGGCAGCCCGGAGAATTTCAATCCCCAGATCAACACCACCGGCACCAGCTTCGATGCCAACCTGCCGATCTACAACCGTCTGGTGGAATTCGCTCCCGGCACCATCGACATCGTCCCCGGCCTGGCCGAACGGTGGGAGGTGTCAGAGGATGGGCTGGCCTGGACCTTCCATCTGCGGGCGGGGGTGGCCTGGCACAGCAACTGGGGCTTCACCCCCACCCGCCCCCTGACGGCCGCCGACGTGGTCTTCAGCCTGGAGCGGCAGTGGAAGGCGGACCATCCCTTCCACACCCAGTCCGGCGGCGGCTACGACTACTTCAACGACATGGGCTTCGGCACCCTTCTGGCGGGGGTGGAGGCGGTGGACGACCGCACGGTCGTCTTCCGCCTGACCCGGCCGGATGCGGCCTTCCTGGCCAATATGGCGATGGATTTCGCCAGCATCCTGTCGGCGGAGTATGCCGACCACCTGCTGCGCACCGGCCGGCCGGAGCGGATGGACCAGGACCCGATCGGCACCGGACCCTTCCGCATGGTCCGCTACCAGAAGGACGCGCAGATCCGCTATCAGGCCTTCGATGCCCATTGGGGCGGGGCGCCGGCACTGCGCGCCCTGGTCTTCGCCATCACCCCGGACGCGGCCGTGCGCATGGCGAAGCTGCGCCAGGGTGAATGCCATGTCGCCCCCTTCCCCAACCCGGCCGACCTGCCCGCCCTGAAATCCGATCCGGAACTGACGGTGCTGTCGCAGGAGGGGCTGAACATCGGCTATCTGGCCCTGAACACCGGCAAGCCGCCCTTCGACGATGTGCGGGTGCGCCGGGCCGTCGCCATGGCCATCGACCGTCAGGCCATCCTGGACGCGGTCTATCAGGGAACGGGCAGCCTTGCCACCAACCCGATCCCGCCCATCCTCTGGGGTTCCGTACCCGACCTGAAGAATTCCCCCCACGATCCCGCCGCGGCCAAGGCCCTGCTGGCGGAGGCGGGCTTCCCGGACGGGTTCGAGACCGATCTGTGGGCCATGCCGGTGCAGCGCCCCTACAACCCGGATGCCCGCCGCATCGCGGAGATGATGCAGGCCGATCTGGCCGCCGTGGGCATCCGCGCCCGCATCGTCAGCTATGAATGGGGGGAGTATCGGAAGCGGGCACAGGCGGGGGAGCATTCCATGGTCCAGTTCGGCTGGACCGGCGACAATGGCGATCCGGACAATTTCCTGACGCTGCTGGGCTGCGACGGGGCCCGGCCGGGGGGAAGCAACCTTGCCAAATGGTGCCACCCGGAATTCGAATCCCGCCTCCAGGCCGCCCGCCGGATCACCGACCGGGACAAGCGCGCCGCCCTGTACCGGGAGGCGATCCATGTCTTCAAGCAGGAGGTGCCGTGGGTCACCATCGCCCATTCCGTCGTCCACATGCCGATCCGCAACGAAGTCGTGGGCTACCGCGTCAGCCCGCTGGGCCGGCACCAGTTCGACGGCGTGGGGCTGGCGGAATGAGGGGGGTGGAGGTTGCTGGTGCCCGGCTCACCCCTCACCCTCCCAAGCCTTGCGGCTTGGGCCGGGCCCGCCCGGAGCCGCAGGCGACGGGTGGGAGGGTGAGGGGTCCGGGGGCACCGGCCGGGGGGACCATACCCCCATGCTGAAATTCATCCTGACCCGGCTGGCCGTGCTGATACCGACCTTCCTCGGTGTCACCATGCTGTCCTTCTTCCTGATCCGGCTGGTGCCGGGGGACCCGATCGAGGTGCGGGTGGGGGAGCGGGGGATCGAGGAGGAACGGCTGGCGGAGCTGCGCGCCCAGCTCGGCCTCGACCGGCCGCTGTGGGAGCAGTACCTGTCTTATCTGGGGGATGTGCTGCGGGGTGATCTCGGCACCTCCGTCGTCACCCAGAACGGCGTGCTGGAGGAATTCCTGACCCTGTTCCCCGCCACCCTGGAACTGGCCTTCTGCGCCATCCTGTTCGCGGTGGTGATCGGTCTTCCGGCGGGGATGCTGGCGGCGGTGAAGCGGGGGACCGTGTTCGACCACACGGTCATGGCGGGCAGCCTGACCGGCTATTCCATGCCGATCTTCTGGTGGGGGCTGCTGCTGATCCTGCTGTTCAGCGTGACCCTGGACCTGACGCCCGTATCGGGGCGCATCTCCGCCGTCTACTGGATCGAGCCTGTGACCGGCTTCATGCTGATCGACACCCTGCTGGGGGAGGAGGAGGGGGCGTTCCTGGATGCGCTGCGCCACCTGATCCTGCCGACGGTGGTGCTGGGCACCATCCCGCTGGCCGTGATCGCCCGCATGACCCGGTCCAGCATGCTGGAGGTGCTGGGGGAGGATTACATCCGCACCGCCCGGGCCAAAGGGCTGAACCGCCTGCGCATCGTCGGGCTGCACGCCCTGCGCAACGCCCTCATCCCCGTGGTGACGGTGATCGGGTTGCAGGTGGGCACGCTGCTGGGCGGGGCCATCCTGACCGAAACGATCTTCAGCTGGCCCGGCATCGGCAAATGGCTGGTGGAAAGCATCAACCGCCGCGACTACCCCGCCCTTCAGGGCGGTATCCTGCTGATCGCGCTGCTGGTGATGCTGGTGAACTTCGCCGTGGACATCCTCTACGGCGCGCTCAACCCCCGCATCCGCCATGGGAGGTAGGGGATGACGATTTCCTCGCTCAAGGGTGGTTACCCCTCACCCTCCCACCGCTTCGCGGCGGGCCCCTCCCTCTCCCTCAAGGGGAGAGGGGGTTGGTGCGCGACCGGCGGCACTTTCCTGCGGACAGCAGCTCAATGCCCCTCTCCCCTTGAGGGAGAGGGAGGGGCCCGAGCCGTCAGGCTCGGGAGGGTGAGGGGTAGGGGGAGGCCCATGCCATGACCACCCTGGACACCGCCACCCCGCCGGGGCCGTTGAAAAGCCTGTGGCTGGATTTCAGCCGCAACCGCGGGGCCGTCGTCGGGTTGGTGGTCGTGCTGCTGATCGCGTTCGTCGCGGTCTTCGCCGATCTGGTGGCCCCGCACAGCCCGGTGCAGCAGTTCCGCGACCATATCCTGGTCCCCCCCGCCTGGGTGGCGGGGGGGAGCTGGGCCTTCCCGCTCGGCACCGACGATATCGGCCGGGACATCCTGTCCCGCCTGGTCCACGGGGCGCGGCTGTCCCTGTTCATCGGGCTGCTGGTGGTCACCCTGTCCCTGGTGGTGGGGGTGGCCCTGGGCCTAGTCGCCGGGTATTACGGCGGGGCACTGGACATGGCCGTGGCCCGGTTCATGGACATCCTGCTGGCCCTGCCATCGCTGCTGCTGGCCATCGTCGTGGCGGCGATCCTGGGGCCGGGGCTGATCAACGCGGCCATCGCCGTGTCGGTCACCATCGTGCCCCATTACGCCCGCCTGACCCGGGCCGCCGTGCTGGCGGAGAAGAACCGGGAATACGTGATCGCCAGCCGCATGGCCGGGGCGGGTAACCTGCGGCTGATGCTGGTGACCATCCTGCCCAACTGTGCCGCCCCGCTGATCGTGCAGGCGACCCTGGGCTTCAGCACCGCCATCCTGGATGCGGCGGCCCTGGGCTTCCTGGGTCTGGGGGCCCAGCCGCCCACGCCGGAATGGGGCACCATGCTGTCCAGTTCGCTGCAATTCCTGCAACGGGCCTGGTGGGTGGTGACCTTCCCCGGCCTGGCCATCCTGACGACGGTGCTGGCCTTCAACCTTCTGGGCGATGGCTTGCGCGACGCCCTGGACCCCAAGCTGAAGCGGTGAGGATGCCCATGGCCCTGCTGGACATCCGCGACCTGACCGTCACCTTCGCCACCCGCACCGGCCCCTTCCGCGCCGTGGACGGCATCGACCTGTCCGTGGAGGAGGGGGAGGTGGTGGGCATCGTGGGGGAGAGCGGATCGGGCAAATCCGTCACCTCCCTGGCGGTGATGGACCTGCTGGCGGACAATGCGACGGTGACCGCCGCCCGCATGGCCTTCGCCGGGACCGACCTGCGCGACCTGACGCCCCGGCGGCGGCGCGACCTGAACGGCAAGGACCTGGCCATGGTGTTCCAGGACCCCATGACCAGCCTGAACCCCTGCTTCACCGTCGGCTACCAGATCGCGGAAAGCCTGAAGGCGCATGAGGGCCTGTCCGGCAAGGCGCTGCGCCACCGCACCATCGACCTGCTGGAACGGGTGGGCATCCCGGCGGCGGAGACACGGCTTTCCGCCTATCCCCACCAGTTGTCCGGCGGGATGAGCCAGCGGGTGATGATCGCCATCGCCATCGCCTGCAATCCCCGCCTGCTGATCGCGGATGAGCCGACGACGGCGCTGGACGTGACCATCCAGAAGCAGATCCTGGACCTGCTGCGCGACCTTCAGCGCGACCGGGGCATGGGGCTGGTCCTGATCACCCATGACATGGGCGTGGTGGCGGAAATGGCGGACCGGGTCACCGTCATGTATGCGGGCCAGGTGGTGGAGACCGCGGCGGCCGACACCCTGTTCGCCGCCCCCCGGCACCCCTATACGCGCGCCCTGCTGGACGCCCTGCCCGAACGGGCCGCCGGCCGCCGCCGCCTGCCCACCATCCCCGGCGTGGTGCCGGGCGTGTTCGACCGCCCCGCCGGCTGCCTGTTCCAACCCCGCTGCGCCCACGCCGTGGAAGCCTGCCGCACCACCCGCCCCCCGCTGGAAACGGACGGAACCGGCGCCGTCCGCTGCCTGCGGGCGGGGGAGATCGCCCGCGGTCTGGAGACGACCGACACATGATGCTATATGTGATATCAGCATGATGACGGTCGTCATCGATACGGATGTGATGGTCGCTGCCCTGGAAAGCCCATCCGGTGCCTCCAGAGCGGTCCTACTGGCTGTGATCGACAGCCGGATCCGCATGGCTTGCTCACCTTCGTTGCTGTTCGAATACGAGTCCGTCCTGACACGGCCCCACGTTCTGGCAAGAGCAAAGGTTTCCACAAAGGATGTGGAGGAGCTTTTGGACGAAGTATCTGCGCTGTGCGTCCCCGTCGCTTTTGATTATCGCTGGCGTCCGATCGCGGAAGATCCCGATGATGATCTGGTGATTGAAACGGCTGTCAACGGTGGCGTGAATTTCATTACGACATTCAATCTGCGTGACATAAGGACGGGTGCTGCCCGATTTGGGATACCGGCTGTGCGGCCGGCGGAGTTGCTGCGGAGGATCGGACCATGACAGTTTTTCCCTTGAGACTTCCTGAGGATCTGAAGGCCGCAGCGGCCGAGCAAGCCGCGAAGGCGGGAATCAGTCTCAATCAATACATCGCACTGGCTGTCGCCGGACGGGTTTCCGCCCAGGCGGAGGCGGAACGGGTCTTCGCTGTCCGCGCGGCACGCGCGATCCCGGGCCGTGCCAAGGAGATTCTGGCACGGGCCGGAACCGGTAATGAGCCACGGCCCGACGACCTTATCGCGAGCTGACATGATCACCGCCGCAGCTTCCGGAGAGGATGCCGGATCGATCCGTGATGCCCGCACCGGCCCACCAGCCCGCGAAGGACTGACAGCACCATGGGTTCCGCCGTCTCCCCCGCCCCTCTCCGCACCGGTCCCGCCGATGCCCCCGCAGACGCCCCCATCGTGCTGGAGGCCCGGGACCTGGCGCGGCATTACACGGTGAAGCGGGGCCTGTTCGCCCGGCCCGCCGTGGTGAAGGCCCTGGACGGGGCCAGTTTCGCCGTGCGGGCGGGGCGCACCCTGGCCGTGGTGGGGGAGAGCGGGTGCGGCAAGTCCACCCTGGCGCGGGTGCTGACCCGGATCGAGGCGCCGACGGCGGGCAGCCTGTTCTTCGACGGGCAGGATGTGCTGCACGCCGATGCGGCCACGGCGAAGGACCTGCGCCGCACGGTGCAGATGGTGTTCCAGAACCCCTACGGCTCCCTGAATCCGCGCCAGCGCATCGGCACCATCCTGGAGGAGCCGCTGCTGCTGAACACCACCCTGACCAAGGCGGAGCGGCGGGAGCGGGTGGCCGCCATGATGGCCAGGGTGGGCCTGCGCCCCGAACAGGCGGAACGCTATCCCCATATGTTCAGCGGCGGCCAGCGCCAGCGCATCGCCATCGCCCGGGCGCTGATGCTGAACCCGCGGGTGGTGGTGGCGGATGAACCCGTCTCCGCCCTCGATATCTCCATCCAGGCCCAGGTGCTGAACCTGCTGATGGACCTGCAGGAGGAATTCGGCCTCGCCTATGTCTTCATCAGCCATGACCTGTCCGTCGTCCGCCATATCGCGGATGAGGTGATGGTCATGTATCTGGGCCGACCGGTGGAGCATGGGACGAAGGAGCGGATCTTCACCGCCCCCCGCCACCCCTATACCCGCGCCCTGCTGTCCAGCATGCCCCAGGTCGGCCGGGAAGCCGCACCCGGTCCCGGTACCTCCCCCTTTGGCTCCCCGCTGGGGGGCGAGTTGCCGAGCCCATTGGCCCCGCCCCCCGGCTGCACCTTCCACCGCCGCTGCGCGCTCGCCCTGCCCCGCTGTGCGGTGGACGTGCCCTCCCTGCGCCCGGTGGACGACCGCCTTGTCGCCTGCCATCGGGCAGAAGAAATGGGCGCGGACGGCCAAGCCTGACCGGCCCGGCCTCAGGCCCGCAGGACGGTGGCGGCGAAGCAGCCGCGGCGGGCGAAGTGCAGGTGGATATAGGCGACATCCGACCGTGCGATCCAATCGGCCAGCAGGGGCGCGACCACTGCACCCTCCACCACCTCCGCATCCACGATCATGTGGTCCGGCCCGAAGGCGCGGACGGAGAGAAGGCGGCGGCGGATCATCTCCGGCACCGTGCCGGGCGGAACCTCCGCCGCCACCGCCCCTTCGCGCACATAGATGGCGTGGCGGGAATGGTACGGCGTGTCGGCCGGCTGATGGACATGGTTCAGCAGCAGAACGGTCTGCCCCGGCTCCACATCCGCCAGGCCGATCCGGCAAGGGGCGGCATTCGCTTCCGTCACCACCACGCGGTGGACCCCGCGGGCGGCCAGTTCCCCCTCCGGCAGGCGGAACAAGGGGGCGAAGGGGGTCTCTGGCAATCCTTGGATCTGGAACATCGCGCTCTCCGGGCTTGGTTGTGTCCCGGACAGTAACGGCCGCCCCACCCCCCGGCCCACCCGATTCCTGTGGTGCCGGTTGGGGGGACGATACCGTCTCACGGGGAGAGGGGTCTTCAGTTGCCCAGCCCGGAGCCGGTCCCTGTCAGACCGCGAAGCCCAGGATCACGGTGCGCCCGCCATCCGTCACCTCCATGCCCGCGGAGAGCTGGCGCATGATGACCAGCCCGCGGCCCGACTTGGACTGAAGGGTGGCGGGGACCACCGTGGCGGGATCATAGCCGTCCCCCTGATCGGCGATGCGGACCCAGAGCTGGGTGTCCGTCCGCCAAGCCTCCACCTCCACCCGCTTGCAGGCCCGCTCCGGCAGTTCCAGGGTCTGGGTCAGGCGGCGACAGAACGTGTCGAAGGCGGCCGGATCGTCCACCAGGGTGCTGCCCAGGCCCAGGTTGCCGTGCAGGACGGCGTTGATCACCGCCTCATGCAGGCTCAACTCCACATCGTGGCGCAGGTAATCGGGCATCATCGCCCGGGCGATCAGCCCATCCGCCACCGCCGCCGCCGTGTCCAGGGACCAGGCCGTGCGGGTGGAAAGGGAGATGTAAAGGCTGTTGCCCGCCAGCGCCCGCCCCAGGGCGGCATCGGGGAAGACCGCGCCGGCCAGGTGTTCCACAACGGCGACGGCGGTGCCGCGCAGGGCATCGCCCAGCGCCTCCACCTCCCCCTCCCGGATCAGGTCCACGACCGGGCATTCAGGATCGGCCCCTTCCCCCGCCAAAGGCGCAAGGCCGGTCAGGGCGGAGATCCGGGACAGGTCATCCCCCTCCAAGCCCGGGCCGTTCAACAGAACCGGCAAGGTCCGTTCCACCACCATCATGCCCGCTCTCCCGCCTCCACCCGGACGACAGACTTCTCCAGGTCCACCATCTCCGCCTCACCGACGATGAAGCCCGCCCGCGGCGGGTACCGCTCCTCCACCCGCAGCCGGAACTCATGCCCGCTGCGGGCAAATCCGTGCACCATCCGGCCGTCCGCCCCCGGCTGCCCGCCCGGCAGGCTGTGGACAGCACTGGGCATGGACGGGTTCATGATCGGCACCTGCCACAGCCGGTCGAAGCGGCGCCAATCCTGGTCGACCATGACCATCACCACCTTGTCCGACAGTTTCAGCGCCTCGATCCGCGCCTCCGCCGAATCGTTCAGCTTGGTCATGCTGGTGATCGCCTCCTCCGCCTCCGTGATGGCCTGCTTCAGCAGGGTTTCATCCCGGCGGGCCATGCGCAGGTCGGCGGCAAGGGCATTCTTCTCATCCACCGTGACGGCGATCTTCCGTTCGGTCGCCTTGATCACCTTGTGGACCCGCCGGGCGGAGACGACAAGCACAGCCCCTGTCAGCGCCAGGGCACAGAAGCTGAAGAAGTTCATCCAGGTCAGGATCATCGCCCGATCCTTTCGCCCCGCGAATCACCCCGGGGCGCCCCGCCCCCGTCCGGGGTGGCGCGCGCCGACATGACCAGGGTCGGCTCCCCGGTGGAATAGCCATCGGCGGCGGGGAAGGCCGCCTGAAGCCGGGCGCGCGCCGACCGATCATTCCCGGCCCAGATCCGGGCCGCGTTGCCGTAGCGCCAGATGCTGGGGGCGCTGTCGAAATCCTTCTGCGAGCGGTCGGCCAGCATGCGATGCCCGACCCGGGCGACATACAGGTTCTCCCCCACGCCGGGATCGCCCAGCTCATGCCAGACCTCCACCCGGTCGCGCTCCAGCCCGGCCAGGGTCATCTCCGTCCGGCTGAGCTGGGATTTCAGCCGGAACCGCTCCGCGCTGCGGCGGTCACGCACGGCCGTCATCTCCCGGTTCTTGTCAAGGGTGGCGGCCAGCGCACGCTTCGTCGTCTTGATCTCCGCCTGGACCTTGGCGTGGTCCGCGACCCATTGGTACAGGTCGGGCAGGATGACGCGCAGCATCTCCAGCAGCACGGCCGCGACCAGGCAGGCCGCTGCGATGGACAGGATGATGACGTCGGATTCCGCGATCTCCAGATACATCGGCCCGATTACCCCCCCAACCCCGGTCGCCCGCATCATAAGAGAGAAATCGGTGATGCTTCATGCACTTTCTTGCGGGTACACACGGGATTTACCCGAACTGTCACGAAGGCTACCCCGTTGGTGACCGCCGGCCGACCGGACACCATGGCGTGACAGGCCGGGGGGGAGTGGCCTATGCTCCGCCCGACCGTTTCATTCGATACACACGGAACCCCGACCATGGACAAGGGCTCGCCGAAGGCCATCCAGCTCAAGGATTACGCGCCGCCGGCCTGGATCATCGAAACGATCGACCTGGATTTCGATCTGCGCGACGGCGGCACCCGCGTGACTTCGCGCCTGGGCATCCGCCGCAACACCGCGGCAGGCACGCCAGAGAACGCCGCCCCCCTGGTGCTCGACGGGCAGGAGATGGAGCTGGTCAGCGTCGCCGTGGACAACCGGGTCCTGTCCCCCGACGACTACGCCCTTACCGCCGACAGCCTGACCATCCCCCACCTGCCCGATGCGGCGGTGGTGGAGATCGTGACCCGCATCCTGCCAGAGCGGAACACGGCGCTGGAGGGGCTGTACAAGTCGTCCGGCAACTACACCACCCAGTGCGAGGCGGAGGGGTTCCGCAAGATCACCTACTTCCCCGACCGACCGGACGTGATGGCCCGCTACACCGTGCGGCTGGAGGCCGACAAGGCCACCTGCCCGGTGCTGCTGTCCAACGGCAACCGGATTGATGGGGGGGAGGCGGCGGAAGGGCGCCACTGGGCCCTGTGGCAGGACCCGTGGCCGAAGCCGGCCTATCTGTTCGCGCTGGTCGCGGGCAACCTGGTCCATGTGGAGGATCGCTTCCGCACCCGCAGCGGCCGGGATGTGCAGCTGCGCATCCATGTGGAGCCGGGGAACGAGGATAAATGCGCCCATGCCATGGAAAGCCTGAAGAAATCCATGGCCTGGGATGAGGATGTCTATGGCCTGGAATATGACCTGGATGAATTCAACATCGTCGCCGTGTCGGATTTCAACATGGGCGCGATGGAGAACAAGGGCCTGAACATCTTCAACACCAAGTACATCCTCGCCCGGCCGGACACGGCCACCGATGCGGATTTCCTGGGCATCGAATCGGTGGTGGCCCATGAATACTTCCATAACTGGACGGGCAACCGCGTCACCTGCCGCGACTGGTTCCAGCTGTCCTTGAAGGAAGGGCTGACCGTCTTCCGCGACCACCAGTTCAGCGCGGACATGAACAGCGCCCCGGTCCAGCGCATCCAGGAGGTCAGCCGCCTGCGGCAGGTGCAGTTCGCGGAGGATGCGGGCCCCACCGCCCATCCGGTCCGGCCGGAAAGCTATATCGAGATCAACAACTTCTATACTCCCACCGTGTATGAAAAGGGGGCGGAGGTCGTGCGCCTGTACCATACGCTGCTGGGGGCAGCCGGGTACCGGAAGGGCATCGACCTGTATTTCGCCCGGCATGACGGGCAGGCGGTCACCACCGATGATTTCCTGGCCGCCATGCGCGATGCCAACCCGGACGCGGCCGCCGATGGAAGGGTGGACTGGACCCAGTTCCGCCTGTGGTATTCCCAGGCGGGCACGCCGGTGGTGGATGGGGACGGGCATTACGATGCCGCCGCCCGCACCTATACCCTGACCCTGACCCAGACGGTGCCGCCCACCCCGGGCCAGCCGGTGAAGCAGCCCATGCTGATCCCGATGGCCCTGGGCCTGATCGGGCAGGACGGGCGCGACCTGCCCCTGACCCTGGCGGGGGAGACGGCGCCGGGGGCGACCACACGGGTGCTGGCCCTGACCGGGGCACGGCAGAGCTTCACCTTCACCGATGTGCCGGCGAAGCCGGTGCCCAGCCTGTTCCGCGGCTTCTCCGCCCCGGTGAAGCTGCGCTTCGGCTATTCGGACGGGGACCTGACCTTCCTGATGGCCCGGGACAGCGATGCCTTCAACCGGTGGGAGGCGGGGCAGACCCTGGCCACCCGGCTGATCCTGGCGCTGGTGGAGGATCGGGCCGCCGGGCGGGACATGGTAGTGCCCGATGCCTTCATCGATGCGGTTGCCGCCACGCTGGACCGGGCGGGGGAGGATCCGTTCTTCGCCGCCCTGGCGCTCGCCCTGCCGTCGGAAAGCTATCTGGGCCAGCAGATGCGGGTGGTGGATGTGGACGGTATCCACGCCGCCCGCTCCCTGGTCCGCCGCCGCATCGGCAGCGCCCTGCGGGCACCCCTGCTGGCCGCCTATGCCGCCAACCGCGATGACGGTCCGTTCCAGGTGACCCCGGCGGCGATCGGCCGGCGGGCGCTGAAGAACGCGGCCCTGGCCTATCTGATGGCCGCCCCGGACGGGGAGGTGGAGGCGATGGCCCTGGCCCAGTACCGGGCGGGCGGCGCCATGACCGATGTCCTGGCCGCCCTGTCCACCATCGCCGACAGCGACATGGCGGAAAAGGCGGCGGTGCTGGCGGATTTCGCCACACGCTGGGCCGGCGAAGCACTGGTCATGGACAAGTGGTTCATGGTCCAGGCCATGGTCAGCCGGCCTGAAACGGTCGTCCGGGTGGCGGCCCTGCTGAACCATCCCGGCTTCAGCATCCGCAATCCGAACAAGGTCTATTCCCTGATCGGCGGCTTCGCCGGCAATCCCGTCTGCTTCCACGCGGCCGACGGGTCGGGCTATGCCTTCCTGGCCGACCGGGTGATCGAGCTGGACCGCCTGAACCCACAGGTCGCCAGCCGCATGGCCAAGCCCTTCGCCCGCTGGCGCCAGTACGATGCCGGCCGCCAGGCCCATGCCCGCACAGCACTGGAGCGGATCAAGGCGACCGACGGCCTGTCCCCCGACGTCTATGAGATCGTCGCCCGCAGCCTGGAGGGGTGAGCGGACGGCCATCGCATCGGCAGCCGACTTCCCCCTTCCCACCCGGCCGTCCCCTGTCGTAGGTCAGGGGACGGTCGATGGAAGGGGAATGGGTGATGACGGACGGAACGCGGCTGACGGTGGTGGTGGGTGATATCGCCACCCTGGCGGTGGATGCGGTGGTGAATGCGGCGGCACCCGGCCTGGGTGGGGGCACCGGCGTGTCCCGCGCCCTGCATGACGCGGCGGGGCCGGGGCTGTTCGAGGCGGCGAACCGGCTGGAGCCGGTCGGGCGCGGGGATGCCGCTGCCACGCCGGGCTTCGCCCTGTCGGCCCGCTTCGTCATCCATGCGGTGGGGCCGGTTTACATCACCGGCGCGCTGGGAGAGGACAGGGTGCTGACGAAGACCTATCGCCGGGCGCTGGAGGTCGCGCGCGACATCGGTGCCCGCACCATCGCCTTCCCCGCCATCTCCACCGGCGCCTACCGCTTCCCGCGGGCGGCGGCGGCGCGCATCGCCGTCACCACGGTACGGGAGATGGTGGCCGCCATGCCCGACACCTTCGATGAGATCATATTCTGCTGCCGCAC
Source organism: Pseudomonadota bacterium (assembly GCA_046045995.1). Taxonomy (GTDB): domain Bacteria; phylum Pseudomonadota; class Alphaproteobacteria; order Azospirillales; family Azospirillaceae; genus Indioceanicola. The sequence goes on from JBJOKR010000008.1 coordinate 26,634, forward strand.
GCCTGACAGCGCCGACCTGCACCGGGCAGCGCTGGAGGAAAGCGCCCCCTGATCCCCGTCAGCCCGCCGCCGGTCGGCCACCCGGCGCCTGAGGGAACACGAAACACCAGCGGCATGAGACAACGACTCATGCCGCTGGAGGCTGGCGACCGCCAGCCCGCGGGCACATGCCCGCGTGAGCCAAGGCCGCGGAGCGGCCGCCCGGCGCCTGAGGGAACACGAAACATCAATGCGCCATCAGCACCGGCCGGTCGGCATGGGACAGGACATGCCGGGTGACACCGCCCAGGATCATCTCCTTCAGGCGGGAGGTGCCGTAGCCGCCCATCACCAGCAGGTCGGCATCCAGATCGCCGGCCGTTTCCAGCAACGCGGCACCGACTCCGTCGGCCCCGCCGCGCACCGGGCGGACGCCCGCGCGCACCCCGTGCCAGGCCAGGTATTCCACCAGACCGTCGGCCACGCCCGGTTCCGTCTTCGTCGTCGCGGCCACCAGGATGGTGACCGTTTCGGCCTTGGTGATCAGGCCCATGGCCGCATCCACGGCCCGCGCCGCCTCCGCCCCGCCGTTCCAGGCGATGGCGATGGACCGGCCGATGGCGGCGGGGGCGACCGGCGGCGCCAGCAGCAGGGGCCGGCCGCTGGCAAGCAGGGCTGCTTCCACCTCCAACTCCGCCGCCATGTCCCGCTCCGCCCCCGACAGGGCGGGGAAGACCGTCAGGTCGGCCAGCCGGGCGGCACGGGCCACCACCTCCTCCGGTCGGCCGGTAACGTCCACCCAGGCGGTGGTCAGCCCGCCCGGCCCCGGCGGCTGGTCGGCCAACACGGCCCCGGCCCGGGTCCGCTCCGCCTCGAACAGGGTACGACAGGTGCGGGCGCGGGTGCGGTTGTCATCCTCCGCATTGGCCATGATCTCCTGCACCAGGGTGCCGGACAGGCCTTCTCCCAGCATGGGCACGGCGTCGCGCGGGTCGGTGCGGATGGACAGGGCTTGGACATGCCCCTCCGCGGGGCGGGCCAGGGCGAAGGCCGTGGCTAGCGCGCCCGAGTCACCGTCCCCCCCGCCGAGGACGCAGACGATCTTCCGGAACAACATGGCGCCATTTCCCCCCTGGCTGCACGGTTCACCACCAGAACCGACGCTAGGCCCGGCGCGTCCCGGCGACATTGACGTGCGTCAAGCGGGGGGGTGACTGTTCAACCCCTCTCCCCGTGAGGGAGCGGGCGTACTGCGGTTCCGTCCCGTCAGATCCGCCGCAGGCGGGTGATGAAGAAGCCGTCCATCCCGCCCCGGTCGATCAGCACGCCGGGGGTGGCGCGCAGGTCGCCCGTGGGAGTGACCAGGGCGGACAGGCCCCCCACCTCCGCCGGATCGACCGGCACACGCTCCAGATCCCTGCGGCGGGAGAGCAGGGCATCCACCTGCGCCTCCCCCTCCTCCGGCTGGAGGGAGCAGGTGCCGTAGACGATCAGCCCGCCGGGCCGCACCATGTCCACCGCCCGGTTCAGCAGCCTGGCCTGGACCCGGGCCAGCTTCTCCACATCCTCCGGCCCCTTCAGGCGGGCCACGTCCGGGTGGCGGCGGATCGTTCCGGTGGCGGAACAAGGGGCGTCCAGCAATACCGCGTCCGCCGGGGCGGTCGGCGCCCAGGTACCGGCATCGCCGACGACGGTTTCCGCCGTCAGGCCCAGCCGGGCCAGATTGTCCCGCAGCCGTTCCAGCCGCCGGTCCGACCGGTCCACGGCCGTGACACGCGCCCCGGCGGCGGCCAGTTGCGCGGTCTTGCCCCCCGGGGCAGCACACAGGTCATAGACGACCTTCCCCGCCAGATCGCCGAACAACCGGGCCGGCATTGCGGCGGCGGCATCCTGCACCCACCATTCGCCATCCGCGAATCCCGGCAGCTCCGTCACATTGCCGCCCGCCTTGCGACGCAGCGTGCCTGTGGGGAGCAGTTCCGCCTCCAACCTTTCCGCCCAGGCGGAGGGGTCGCCCTTCACCGTGATGTCCAGCGGCGCCTCACTGAGATGCGCTTCGACGATGGCGCGGGTGGCCCCGGTGCCAAAAGCCTTGCGCCAGGCCAGCCACAACCAGTCGGGCGTGTTCAGGCGCCCTGCATCCTGGGCCGCCACCATCTCCCGCCCTTCGCGGGACAGGCGGCGCAGGATGGCGTTGATCAGGCCCTTGTACGGCGTCTGGCGCCGGGAGACGGCCAGTTCCACGGTCGTATCCACCGCCGCATGGGGGGCCGTGTCCAGGAACAACAGCTGGGCCACACCCAGGCGCAGCAGATCCTGGACCGGTGCCTTCAGCTGGTCCCCGGGCTTGTCCAGGCTGGCCTGGATCAGGGCATCGATCTGGCCCAGGCGGCGGAACACCGTGGCGGCCAGGGCGCGCACGAAGGCGCGGTCCCGCGGTTCCAGCGCCTTTATGCCCTTGTGGGCGTCCAGCGCATCGTCGAAGGGGATGTGGCGGGTTAGCACCGCCTCGATCAGGTCGAGGGCGGCGGCCCGGGCGGCAAGGGTCGTCTCGTCATGCATGGGCGGGATTTACGCCCGCCACGGGGCCCTTGTCACATGCCCGTTGGACAGGCCAGGGTTCGCGGCCTATCTGTTCAGGACGTGACGACGGACTGACATTGGACTGACGATGGACGGAGGATGATCCATGACCACTGAAATCGCGATCCTGGCCGGCGGCTGCTTCTGGGGGATGGAGGATCTGTTCCGCCGTCAGCCCGGCGTCGTGTCCACCCGGGTCGGCTATACGGGCGGCACCACGCCCAACGCCACCTACCAGGATGTGAAGACCGGCCGCACCGGCCATGCGGAGGCGATCGAGGTCACCTTCGACCCCGGCCGCACCAGCTTCGGCGCGATCCTGGAATTCTTCTTCCAGATGCACGACCCGACGACGGCCAACCGCCAGGGCAACGACATCGGCACCCAGTACCGCAGCGCCATCTTCTTCACCACACCGGAACAGGAGCGGGTGGCCCGCGAGGTCACGGCAGCGGTGAATGCCAGCGGTGTCTGGCCCGGCCGGGTGGTGACCGACATCGTCCCTGCCGGCCCCTTCTGGCAGGCGGAGCCGTTCCACCAGGATTACCTGGAGAAGAACCCCGGCGGCTATACCTGCCATTGGGTGCGGCCAAGCTGGAAGCTGGCCAAGGCGTCGTGACGGGGGACGGTGAGACCGTGGGTCGGATCAGCGAAGCGTAATCCGCCCCCCCACACCCACCCCCCATCCCTAACCCCACCGCACCCAGGCGCCGTGGGGATGGGCTTCGGCCAGTACGCGCTCGGTGCGCAGGCCGCGGCTCCAGGTGGTCAGGGTCAGCTCGCAGCGGTCGGTCGGGCCCAGCTCCAGGCGCAGCCAGGCCAGCGGTGCCAGGACGCCATACCCGTCCAGGGCCATGCGGATCCGGGCCTGCGTGCCGGTGGGCAGGTATTGCCAGACGATGGTGTGGTACAGCACCGTCACCACCTCCGGCTGGGCGGCGGCCAGATGCCGCTCCACCCAGTCGGCGGCGTCCGCCGCCTCCACCCGGGTGCCGAGGCGCAGGGCCAGGTCCATCGCCCCCTCCAGCGCCCGCATCCGCGCCGGCTGATCGGCCCAGACGAAGGCGCGGAGGCGAAGCCGCTCCGTTTCCTGGGTGATGTCCACCGGGCGGCGGTCGCAGCCGGCACACCCGGCGATGGTCAGGGGTGCTTCCAGGGGCGGGCGTGGTCCGGTCCAGTGCGGCGCCAGCACCACAGGGCTGTCCCCATCGCCCCAACCGGCCCCGGCGATGTCATAGCGGAACCGGTCCCAGACCATGTTCAGCCCGGCGCTGGCCCCGATCTCCAGCAGGTGCAGGGGCAGGCGGAAATCCTGCGCGATCTCCAGGAACCCGCCCAGCAGCACGCCCGCCCGCCCCACCTCATTCGTCTGCGGCGGGGAGGTCAGCCAGTCGCGCAGGAACCCGTCATGCCGGGCGACGGCATCGGGCAGCACAGTAGCCAGCGCCCTACCCGCCCCCTCACCAGGCCCCCCACCCTGCCGCCCACCCTGGCCCCCACCCTGCCCATGGGGCGGATACAGGGCCGCCAGCGCCCCATCCCGCCCGGACAGGACCAGGGCATGCAGCCCGCCGGCCAGACGCAGGGGCAGGGCATCGGCCGCCGGATCACCCAGCCACCCGCCCAGCAGTCGGGCAACAGGGCCGCCCGCCCGCAGGTCGTCCAGCGCAGCCCCCAGCACGGCCGCGGTGAAGGGGGAACCCAGCTTCATGCACCAGCGTATCTGGGCCTCGAAAGCGGCCACCACCTCGGGACGGACGGACATGGGCAAGATTTTCCCCGGCTGTGACGGTTTCCCAGGGACGCACAGGTTCCGGAACCGGTCAATGCCGCAGGTGCGAAGGGGGTGGGCATCCCCCTGCACTCAGCCCCAGGGCCCGCTGGACGTCGGGCGGCCACCGGCGCTGGGAACCGTACCGCCGGCCCGGCGCGGGGGGGCGGCGGATGGCCGGCCCGGGGACATGCCTGCGGCCACTGCCCCCCCCATCTCCCGCAGGCGGCGGATGCGTTCCTCCGTCCGAGGGTGGGTGGAGAACAGGCTGTCCATGTTCCGGCCGTTCAGGGGATTGATGATGAACATATGGGCGGTGGCGGGATTGCGTTCGGCCGGGATGTTCAGGCTGCGCCCCGCCGCAATCTGGATGCCGGCCAGGGCGTCGGCCAGCCACAGCGGATTGCCCGCGATCTCCGCCCCGATGCGGTCGGCCTCATACTCCCGCGACCGGCTGATGGCCATCTGCACCAGCATGGCGGCCAGCGGCGCCAGGATCACCATCAGGATGGCGCCGATCGGCCCCAGCGGATTGTCGCGGTTGTTACCCCCGCCGAAGAACAGGCCGAACTGCGCCAGCATGGACAGCGCCCCGGCGAGCGTCGCCGTCACGGTCATGATCAGGGTGTCGTGGTTCTTGATATGCGCCAGTTCATGGGCCATCACGCCCGCCACCTCCTCCGGGCTCAGCCGCGCCAGCAGGCCGGTGGTGGCGGCGACGGCGGCATTGGCAGGGTTGCGCCCGGTGGCGAAGGCGTTGGGCTGGTCGTTCTGGATGATGAAGACCTTGGGCATGGGCAGGCCGGCGCGCCGGGCCAGATGCTCCACCATGCGGTACAGGTCGGGGGCTGTGCTGGCATCCACCTGCCGCGCGCCATAGAGGCGCAGCACCATCTTGTCCGAATTCCAGTAGGCGAAGGCATTGGTGGCAACCGCGACCAGCAGGGCGATCATCATCCCCCCCTGGCCGCCAATCAGATAGCCCACCGCCAGGAACAGCCCCGTCAACGCCGCCAGCAGCAGGGTGGTACGGATATAGCCGGACATGCTGACCTCTCCGCAACGTCACCGCACAGGTGACGGGACAGCATATGGGCAAGGGCGATGCGGCCGTTCAAGGGTTGGCAGCGGGGCCGGGGCGCGCCATATCAGTAGGCATGATGGACGATACCCCCGCCCCGCCCACGATTCCCTGCGCCACCTCTACCCCGGCCACCGCCATCGGTGCCGGCCCAGGCGGCCCTGTGCTGAACGGCGATCCCAAATCCTCCGCGCTCCAGAAGCCGGGGGAGATCGGGGGGCCCCGGGGGCCGGAACCCACCCGCTTCGGCGACTGGGAAATCGGTGGACGCTGCACCGACTTCTGAAACCTGATATCGGTGCGCGCGCCCGCTTTCATCCCTAGGATGCGGCCCGAATACCCATGCATTGAGCATGACTACTCTTGTACTAGGATATCTGTCTTAGGAACAGCTTCCGTTTCCTGGCACAAGGGGGTATTCTACAGCTTCTTGCACTCAACCGGGACCGCGTCCGTGCTCCGCCCTGTCCTCCTTGTCCTGTCGATCCTGCTGTCGGCGACCCCCGCGGGGGCGGTGGACAGCCTGCCCGGCCCGGTGCGGGCGGAGGTGCTGAAGGTGGTGGACGGCGACACCCTGGATGTGAAGGTGCGGATCTGGCTGGACCAGGAGGTGACGACCCGGGTCCGCCTGGACGGGATCGACACCCCCGAATCGCGCAGCCGCTGCCAGGCGGAAAAGGACATGGCCCGCCAGGCGCGGGGGCGGTTGGAAAGCCTGGTGCGCGATGCGCGTTCCACCGTGCTGCTACGGGACATCACCCATGACAAGTTCGGCGGGCGGGTGCGGGCCAAGGTGGTGTTGGCCGATGGTACCGACATCGCCGATGCCCTGATCCGGGAGGGTCACGCCCGGCGGTATATGGGCGGCGCCCGCCAGCCCTGGTGCCCGACAGCCCAGGTGGGCGAACGGCAGGACCCCGCTGGCACCCAGCGCTGACACCGCGGCACTGATACCTGGGGGCCGGGCTTGCCCCCGGAACCTCCGCCCCGCCGGGGCGTTTCCGCGCGATAGCACCGCCCCCGACGGGTCCCCAGACATGCCGTGCGGAGATTTCCCCATGCCTGCCCGCGTCCTGCTGCTGTGCGGCAGCTTGTGCCTTCCCGGCATGCCCCTTGCCCAAGCGCCGGCGGCTGAAACGACGGGTCAAACGCCGACGGGCGAGCGACCGGAACCCGCAGGCCCCGGCTTCCGGGTGGAGATCCAGGGCATGCCTGCAGGCATGGATCGCGCGGCCTTCGGTGACGCGGTGCTGGCCGCCCTGCCCCCCGCCCTGCTGGACCCGGGGCGGAACTTCACCCGCAGTGATGCCTTCCGCACGGGAGAGGCTTACCGGATGCTGCTGGTCTTCCACTCGCCGGAGACCGGGGACCAGGGCGGGGCGGCGCGGTCGGCGGGTACGACCGACCTGACCACCCTGTGCAGGCGGGAGGAGGGACCGCCCCTTCCCGAGGCCCCGCCCCCGGCCTTTGCCGACCTGACCGCCAGTACCACCGTTTCCGCCGCCTTCTGCCGCGGCACGGACACGCTGTCCACCGCGGAGGATCGCCTGACGGGGGAGGTACGGCCGGACATGGCCGGCTTCCGCTTCCTGGTGGGGGATGTGGCCAAACAGCTGTTTCCCGGCGGCTTCGACCGCCTCCCCGACAGCATACCGTCCCCGCCGGCGGCACCCGTGGCAGGCGGCGGCGGGTAAAACAGGGTGGCGCGTGGGAAGGGGGGCCTGAGGACAGGGCCTGGATTGTCGAAACACCCAGGTCACCAGGATCACCAAGGGGCCCCTGGACCGGGGCGGTGCCGATGCCGAGTCCCCTGCCCCGGCTTGACCTTTTTTTTCACCACGGCGCCGTGGTGATCCTACCGGCCCGTCCCCAGCCACGGCCCCCCCGTAGTGACAAGGGCTCCCAGCCCAGGCCCCCCGGGATTCGCGCCCCAAACATGAAAGGGGCCGGTCCCGCCAGGAACCGGCCCCTTCGCGGCAATCACAGACCCTAGGCCCCGACACATGCCGGGGACGCCGGGAAAGGCCGGTCACTGCGGCGGCACATCCATCTTCAGGGCGATGTCGAACACCGCCTCATCGGTCGTTTCGATAGCGAAATTGCAGGTGCCGAAGCTGTTCACCAACTGGGCAGGGATCAGGAAGGTCGGCTTTTCCGCCCCCGGGGCCACCTGGGCGGTCCAGGCCTGGCGGCAGAACTTCGGCGCTTCCGCCTTGGCTGCCTGCTGCTGGCGGCTGGCACGGTCATCCTCCGGCAGCGCGGTATAGACCACTTCCCAGAACAGGGTCTTCTGCTCCGGCACCTCGAAGCCGACGACCGGCTTCAGTTCCGGCACCGGGTCCGCTTCCGTGGCGGTGGGGGCGCGGCCGTCCACACGACCGCGGAACAGCTCCTGCCCGTCGGTGCGGATCACAACCTCCATCGCCTTGGTCGTCAGGTTGGACAGGGTGTGGGACACCATCAATGTGTCCGCATCGGAAGCGGCGGGGGCCGCCGGGGCAGGCGGGGCGGCGGGGGCCGCCGGGCGCTGCTGGGCCATGGCGGGAAAGGCGATCAGCGCCGACGCGAGGGCAAGGGCGGTAAAGCGGGCACGGTGCGACTTCATTGCGGACGGGTCCCTTGGGCAGTTCTGGTTGGGGCGGATCTGGCTGACCGTACCCTAGCGGCTGATTGCGGCAAGGTCGAGATGGCAGATGAAACCGCCGACGGCCCACATCCGGTCACAGCCATCCCCGGCAATGGACGGCGTAACCTTCCGTATATTAGCTTGTCCCTTTCGCCCGCACCCCGCACACGCTATAGTAAGTTAATCCATTGTTAACGATTCGGGCGGCCCTGCCGTCCGGTTCCTGGGGGAAGCGGGCCACCCCGATGCTTGATATCCGGACCATGCTGTTCGCCGTCGGCGGTGCCTATTTGACCCAGGCGCTGCTGCTGGAGATTCTGCACCGGACATCGCCCCTGCCGCCGGCCATGCGGATGTTCCTGTCATCGCGCACGCTGCTGGGCTGCGGGTTCATGATGCTGGCGGCGCGGGAGCATATCCCCGACATGCTGTCCATCTGGGTCGGCAACGGCCTTCTGATCATGGGGACGGGTGTGGAGGTTGCGGCCCTGGGGCTGTTCGCCGGCATCCACATGACCGGGCGCCGGGTGGCGACCCTGCTGGCCGTGCTGATGGTGCCCTGGATCGCTTGTTTCATCACCGATGCGGTCACGGGTACCCGGGTCGTCGTCTTCGGCCTGACGGCCGGCATCTGCTATGGCCTCATCGGCCTTTGGCTGTGGCGGCGCCAGTTCGATGACCGGGCGCTCAGCCGGATGCTGTCGGTCACCTACCTTGCCATGTCGGCCATCTTCCTGGTCCGCGCCGTCTATGCGCTGGTCCACAAGTCGGAGCTTATGGACCCGGATGTGGTCCAGGTGCTGACCGTTTCCATCGCCTTCGTCGCGTCGCTGGTGTGCAGCTACGGGTTCCTGCTGCTGGCCAAGGCCGATGCGGACAGGGCCATGGCGCGCCTGGCGATGGAGGATGACCTGACCGGCGCCCTGAACGGCCGCACCTTCCGGGAGCAGGCGACGGCCGCCCTGCGCCTGGCGGAACGGCTGGGCCATCCCGTTTCCCTGCTGATGCTGGACCTGGACCGGTTCAAGTCGGTCAACGACACCTATGGCCACGCGACGGGCGACGCCGCACTGCGCCAGTTCTCCCACTGTTGCCGGGATACCCTGCGCAACACCGATCTGTTCGGCCGCATCGGGGGGGAGGAGTTCACGGTGCTTCTGCCCGGCACCGGGGCGGAGGGGGCGGCCAGCTTCGCCGAACGTCTGCGCCGCAACGTGGAAGCCCGCCCGACCCCCACTGCGGACGGTACCCTGCTGTGCGTGACGGTCAGCATCGGCACCGTCACCGCCCGAGCTGAGGAAAGCCTGGACAGCCTGCTGGCCCGCGCGGACCTGCTGCTCTATGCCGCCAAGCGCGCCGGTCGCAACATCGTGCGCAGCGACCTGTCCCCCCCCTGCTCCCCCCTCCCCCGCACCCCGGCCGCCGTCCCGGCGTGAGGGGGGAAATAACGTCTTCGCAGGTGGCAGGGGGTTGAACAATCTCCCCGTGAGGGAGAGGGGGGGCCCGTCCGGAGCGACAGCGCAGGATGGGAGGGTGAGGGGTCCGGCAGCATCGGCCACTGGACACCCCCAACCCACCAGCCCCGAACGCACCCCTCACCCTCCCATTGTATGCGCAATGTGCCACCACCTCTCCCGCCAAGGGAGAGGTGGTGTCCCGACGGCATTACTGAACCGCGGCCCTCAGCCGCGGTTCATCCGGTTGTCCACCAGTTCGTGCACAACACCCGGATCGGCGAGGGTGGAGGTGTCGCCCAGGGCGTCATGCTCGTTGGCGGCGATCTTGCGCAGGATGCGGCGCATGATCTTGCCGGACCGGGTCTTGGGCAGTCCGGGGGCGAACTGGATCAGGTCGGGGCTGGCGATGGGGCCGATCTCCTTGCGGACCCAGGTGACCAGATCCTTGCGCAGGGCCTCCGTCGGTTCCTCGCCCGCCACCAGGGTGACATAGGCATAGATGCCCTGGCCCTTCAGGTCGTGCGGGTAGCCGACCACGGCCGCCTCCGCCACCTTCTCGTGGGCGACCAGCGCGGATTCGATCTCCGCCGTGCCCATGCGGTGGCCGGAGACGTTGATCACGTCATCCACCCGGCCGGTGATCCAGTAATACCCGTCCTTGTCCCGGCGGCAGCCATCACCGGTGAAGTACTTGCCCTTGAAGGTGCTGAAATAGGTCTGGATGAAGCGTTCATGGTCGCCAAAGACCGTGCGCATCTGCCCGGGCCAACTGTCGGCGATACAGAGATTGCCCTCCGTCTCCCCTTCCAGGTGGTGGCCTTCATTGTCCACCACCACCGGCTTGACGCCGAAGAAGGGCAGGGTCGCCGATCCGGGCTTGGTCGTGGTCGCGCCCGGCAGGGGCGTGATCAGGATGCCGCCCGTTTCCGTCTGCCACCAGGTGTCGACAATGGGGCAGCGCCCGTCACCCACGACGTTGTGGTACCAGAGCCAGGCCTCCGGATTGATCGGTTCCCCCACGCTGCCCAGCAGGCGCAGGCTTGCGCGGCTGGTGGCCTTCACCGGTCCCTCCCCCTCCCGCATCAGGGAGCGGATGGCCGTGGGGGCGGTGTAGAAGATGGTGACCTTGTGCTTGTCCACCACCTGCCAGAAGCGGCTGACATCGGGGTAGTTCGGCACCCCTTCGAACATCAAGGTGGTGGCGCCGTTCGCCAGCGGGCCATAGACGATGTAGCTGTGCCCGGTGACCCAGCCCACATCGGCCGTGCACCAGTAGACATCCCCGTCATGGTAGTCGAACACGTACTGGTGCGTCATGGACGCATAGACCAGATAGCCGCCCGTCGTGTGCAGCACGCCCTTGGGCTTCCCCGTGCTGCCGGAGGTATAGAGGATGAACAGCGGATCTTCCGCCGCCATCTCCTCCGCCGGGCAGTCGCTGGAGACCTTGGCGCATTCCTCGTCATACCAGATGTCGCGGCCGTCCACCCAGTTCACCGCCCCGCCGGTGCGGCGCACGGTGACGACGGTGTGGACGCCGGGGCAGTGCTTCAGCGCCTCATCCGCGTTCTTCTTCAGCGCCACCTTGCGCCCGCCGCGCAGGCCCTCATCCGACGTGATCAGCACCTGGCTGTCGCAGTCGATGATGCGGTCCTTCAGGCTGTCGGGGCTGAACCCGCCGAAGACCACGGAATGCATCGCCCCGATGCGGGCGCAGGCCAGCATGGCATAGGCGGCCTCCGGGATCATGGGCAGGTAGATCGTGACCCGGTCGCCCTTCTTCACCCCGCGCGCCTTCAGCACATTGGCGAGGCGGCAGACATTCTGGTGCAGCTCGGCATAGGAGATGTGGCGGCTCTCCTCCGGGCTGTCGCCCTCCCAGATGATGGCGGTCTGGTCGGCCCGGGTGGCCAGATGGCGGTCGATGCAGTTATAGGCGATGTTGGTCGTTCCGTCCTCATACCAGCGGATGCGGACATCGCCCTCGAAACTGGTGTTCTTCACCATCGTATAGGGCTTGAACCAATGGAGGCGCTTGCCGTGCTCCCCCCAGAAGCCGTCGGGATCGGCCAGCGACCGGTCGTACATCTGCTGGTACGCGGTGGCGTCGACCCAGGCGGCCTGTGCGACCGAGTCCGGAGGCGGGAAGGTGGACGTGTTGCTCATGGACTGCGTTTCCCCCGCGGTTCGGGTTGTTTATCGATACCGGCCGGACCGGGTGGGCCGGCCGGGTGACCCTTGCCGGTCCCCCGCCGCCGCGACAGCGATGGACCGCGCCTGTCGCATGACCCCGGACGGAACCGGCCCTGCCGGTGTTCCGCGGCTGCGAAAGAAATCCACAGATGCGAGTTTCCGCATATGAAGGATCATGCGCAAGCCTGCCATGATCCATCTCAATCATAACCGGCCCGGGCCGAAAATCCCCCTACGCAGAAAGGATATCCGCCCCCTCCCCGGCCCGCCGGGCGCCCCTTATGTGACCGCGTTCACGCAGCGGATGCGCGGCCCCTGCGGATGTGGTACATCGCTGGGTACCGATGCGCCTCGCCCGGATGGTGGGGGCATGAACCGGATCCACGGCGGGATTGGAAGAACGGCAGGGCAAAATGGGCGGCGACGGCACAAGTCCGGAAAAAACGGCTGATCCCATTGGGCGATTGAGCCAGATCGGCAGTCGCACGAATCAGATGTCGATCGAAGCCCTGCTGCGCGCCCTTCCACGCAGCAGTGAAGCCGGAAGCCTGCCCAAGGGCTGGGCGGATGCGGCCCGGGAGGCCGCCGTCATCGCCCGCCGCATGCTCCGCGCCACCGACGATTTCCGCGCCACCATGCCCGCCGCCGACCACCCGCGCGGGTGACGGCCGTCAGTCGCGGCGGGGGCGAAGGCCGCAATGCGACACGCCCCGCGCTCCCGCGATGTCGCAATCCGCTTCGCTCCTTGCGACCTACGGACCGCCACGCAATGCCGTAGGTCGCTGCGAGGGCGAAGCCCGAGGGGCGACACGACGCACCCCGCCCGCTCACCCCTCCGCCAGGAACACCGCCCCGTCAGTGAGGCGCACCGCCACCGGCACCAGGCTGCGGCCGGCACAGGGGCCCTGGACACAGAACCCGTCCTTGACCCGGAACAGGGCGCCATGGGTGGCGCATTGCAGGAACAGGCCATCCAGGCTCATGAACCGGTCGGGCGTCCAGTCGAGGGGTGTACGGGCATGCGGGCATTCGTTCTGGTAGCCGAAGACCTGGTCCCCCCGCCGCGCCACCAGCAGCCGCCGCTGATCCCGCCCGCTGCCAAGGGTGAAGCCCTTCGCCTGCCCGTCGGGGATATCCTCCAGACGGCAGAGGGGGTGCGGCGGGCCCGGATCATCCATCACCCCGCCCTCACGCCGTGATCCCGGCCAGCCGGCAGGCATGGGCCCATTGCTCATCACCGACCGGGCAGACAGACAGGCGCGACTGGCGGATCAGTTGCATCTCTCCCAGGATCGGGTCGGCCTTCATCTGCTTCAGGGTGACCGGGGTCTTCACCGGGGTGACGGGGCGGAAATCCACCATGCCGAATCGGCCGCTCTCATCGCTGGGGTCGGGGTAGTATTCCCGCACCACCTCCGCCACGCCGACAATCTCCAGCCCCTCATTGGAGTGGTAGAAGAAGGCGCGGTCGCCGATCCGCATGGCCTTGAGGTTGTTCGACGCCTGATGGTTCCGCACCCCGTCCCAGTGGGTGCGGCCGTCGGCCATGAACTGGTCCCAGGAATATTTGAACGGCTCGGATTTCACCAGCCAATAGGCCATGACGCGCCCTGCCCCATCCGGTTGCACACATCGGAGGTAGCTAGATAGGCGCGGATCAGCCGGCGGGGAAGACCTTTCGCCAGGGACGGATGGTGACACTGGCGAACAGCCCGGCCTGGGCATAGGGATCGGCGGCGGCGAAGGCCTCCACACTCTCCCGGTTCGCATCAGCCAGGATCAGCAGGCTGCCGACGGGTGTCGCACCGTCATCGGCCAGGATCGGCCCGGCGACGATCACCCGGTCCAGATGGGCCTCGATATAGGCCAGATGGGCCGGTCGGTTGGCCAGGCGCAGAGGCAGGCTGTCCGGCCGGTCTAGGCATTCCAGGATGAAAGCCATGTGTATGTCCGCGCTCAAGGCTTCAAGGGTGGGGATCGCATCCCCACCGAGAGCTTCCAGGGTGGGGATCGCATCCCCACCCTAGCCGAGCGGACGCAGAAGGGGAATGGAGCGCGTGTCAGCGGGTGGTGTCAGCGGGTGGTGTCAGCGGGTGGTGTCAGCGGGTGGAGGTCGCCGTGGTCGTGGCCGTGGCCGTCGGGGTGGTGCCCGGGGGCGTGTCGGCGTCGGCCTCGTCATCGTCATCCCCTCCCGACAGGGCGACGGCGGCCACGGCAGCGACGGCGGCCGCCGCACCCAGGGCCGGCAACAGCATGCTGCCGGCGGCGGCACCCGCGGCCCCGGCTCCGGCGGCACCACCGGTCCCGGCACCGGTTCCGGCCGCCTGGCCGGCGGGTGTGGATGCGCCGGTCTGGCCGGTGGTCTGGGCCATGACCGTGGCAGGGCCAAGCACCAGGGCAATGGCGCTGACGCCGACGGCTAGGCGGGCTGCGAGGGGGGCGGTGGTGGTCTTGCGCATGGGAATCCCTTCATCGACGTGCCGGGCGGCTCTGCGCGGACATGACTTGTCCGGAGCGCACCCGTGCGGCGACAACGACGATACGGCCCCATGGTTCCCGGCCCGACATCGCATTGGCGGTGGTCCCAGGCGCGTTGGAAGATCGCCCCATCCGGCCGGATTAACCCCTGCCCTGCAGGAACCGCGACACCTAAACCCCTTCGGCCCGGAAGGGGCGGGCCATCAGGCTGCCGATCACCTGGTCCAGGTCGGCGCCGTGGTTCAGGATCGCATCCACCCCGGCGCAGAGCGGCATGTCCACGCCCTTGGATGACGCCAGGTCAACTACCGCGCGGGCGGTATAGACCCCCTCCGCCACGCTGCGCCGCTCCCCCAGCACCTCGGCCAGGGTGCGGCCCTGGCCCAGCGCCACGCCGAGCGACATGTTGCGCGACTGGAGGGAGGAGCAGGTGAGCGTCAGGTCGCCCAGGCCGGACAGGCCCATCAGCGTCTCCGCCCGGGCGCCCAGGCGCAGGCCCAGCCGCGCGATCTCCGCCAGGCCGCGGGTGATCAGGGCGGCCCGGGCATTGTCGCCCAGCTTCCGCCCCTCCACGATGCCGCAGGCGATGGCCAGCACGTTCTTGACCGCCCCGCCGACCTGCGCGCCCACCACATCGTCCGACCAATAGGGGCGGAAGGTGCGCCCGCCCATCGCCTCCACCAGCGCCTGGCCCAGGGCGGCATCGGCGCAGGCCAGGGTCACCGCCGTCGGCAGACCGCGGGCCACCTCCGCCGCGAAGGTGGGGCCGGACAGCACGGCCAGGGGCGCTCCCGGCAGCTCCGCCGCCAGGGCATCGGTCATCAGGCAGCCGGTATCCAGCTCGATCCCCTTGGCGCACACGACCAGGGGTACCCCGGCCCGCAGATGGGGCGCCAGGGCCCGGGCCCCGGCGCGCAGATGCTGGGCCGGCGTGACCAGCAGCAGGGCATCGGCATCGGCCGCCGCCGCCAGATCCCCTGTCGCCCGGATCGCCGGGTCCAGCGGAATGCCGGGCAGGAACAGGCTGTTTTCCCGGTTGGCCGCGATGCCGGCCACCACCTCCGCCTCCCGGGCCCAGAGCGTCACCTCCCGCCCGGCCCGCGCCGCCGCCATCGCCAGCGCCGTCCCCCAGGCCCCCGCCCCGATGACCCCGATCCGCTGCATGGCTTGGTTCCCCCCTTGATTTGCGGAAGGCTTAGCGCGGCGGCCCGGGCGGGAGCAAGGCGGACCGCGGGCCGTAACCGCCGGGCACGCCGTTGTCTCCATGCCCGAACAGGTTTAGAGTATCGGCATGACCAAGCTCAGCCCCATCGAATCGGAATTCGACACCGTCGAAGAGGCGGAAGCCTATGACCGTTGGTTCCGCGCCAAGGTCGAAGCCTCCCTGCGCGACCCCGGGCCCGGGATACCGCATGATCAGGTCATGGCGGAGATCCGGCAGAAGATTTTGGACTACGAGAAGCGGCTGAGATCGGCGTGAGCCTGCCCATCATCTGGAGCAAGAGGGCGATGGCGGACCTTGACGAAATCACCGATTTCGTCATGGAACGAAGTGTAACGGCTGCCCTGAAGCTGGCGGAGCGCATCGAGAATTCTGTGCTTCCCGCCGCCGACCACCCTTATCTTTTTCGCCCGGGACGAATTGCAGGAACCCGAGAGATCGTGGCCCATCCGAATTACATTGTGGTTTACCGGGTGGAAGCGAATTTCATTCTTGTGGTTTCCGTCATCCACGCCCGCCAGCAATATCCCTGATCGTCACGCCTTCACGCCCGCGAACGGGGCGGCCTTGGCGCCGGGGTCCAGGGGCCAGCGGGGGCGGGGGGCGAAATCCAGGCTGTCCACCAGACCGGACCGGAACCGCTCCAGCCCGGCCCAGGCGATCATCGCCGCATTGTCGGTGCAGAGCGCCAGCGGCGGGGCGACGAAGGTGAAGCCCCGGGCCGCGCACAGATCGCCCAGCCGGGCCCGCAGCACCTTGTTCGCGGCCACCCCACCCGCCACCACCAGGGTCCGCCCCTCGGCATGGGTTTCCCGGAACAGGGCCATGGCGCGGGCCACCCGATCCACCAGGCTGTCGCCCACGGCCGTGTGGAAGGCGGCGGCCAGATCGGCCACATCCGCCGGCGACGGCTGCCCGCCCAGGGTTTCAACATGCCGCCGCACCGCCGTCTTCAGGCCGGAGAAGCTGAAATCGCAGCCCGGCCGCCCCTTCATCGGCACCGGCAGGTCGAAGCGGCCGGGATCCGTTGCCCGGGACGCCGCCTGTTCCAGGCGCGGGCCGCCGGGATAGCCCAGGCCCAGCAGCTTCGCCGATTTGTCGAAGGCCTCCCCCACCGCGTCGTCGATGGTGGTGCCCAGGCGGCGGTAGCGCCCCACCCCTTCCACGGCCAGCAACTGGCAATGCCCGCCGCTGACCAGCAGCAGCAGATAGGGGAACGCAACGCCATCGGTCAGCCGGGCGGTGAGCGCGTGGCCTTCCAGGTGGTTCACGGCGATGAAGGGCTTGCCCGTCACGGCGGCCATGGCCTTGGCCGTCATCACCCCCACCATCACCCCGCCGATCAGGCCGGGGCCCGCCGTGGCGGCGATGGCGTCGATCCCGTCCAGGCTGGTGCCGGACTCGGCCAGGGCCCGGCGGACCAGGCCATCCAGATGCTGAAGATGGGCGCGGGCCGCGATTTCCGGAACCACGCCGCCATAGGGGGCGTGATCGTCAAGCTGGCTCAGCACGATGTTCGACAGCACCTGCCCGCGGGCGGCGCCGTCCGGGCATGCGGCCACCACGGCCGCCGCCGTTTCATCGCAGCTTGTCTCGATCCCCAGAACCTTCATGGCCCCGACACTTCTGTGGCCCCGAAACTTTTAAGGAATTGCACTTTCCTGGTGGCGCGGAAGCTAGTGATCCGGCAGCCTGACGGCAAGCGGCGGCCGCAGGAGGGCTGCCATACGGGGAGCATCCGGGTCCAGGCATGACGAACGTTCTTCTTCGCATCGGTACACGCGGCAGCCCGCTGGCCTTGGCCCAGGCCCATGAGACACGGGCCCGGCTGGCCCGGGCCTGGCCGGAATTGGCCCCGGCGGAGGCGGTGGAGATCGTGGTGATCCACACCACCGGCGACCGCATCCAGGACCGCACCCTGCAGGAGGCGGGGGGCAAGGGCCTTTTCACCAAGGAGATCGAGGACGCGCTGTTGGATCGGCGCATCGATCTGGCCGTGCATTCCATGAAGGATGTACCGACCTGGCTGCCGGACGGGCTGCAAATGACAGCCATGCTCCCGCGGGAGGATGTGCGTGACGCCTGGTTCAGCCTGAAGGCCGACACCATGGACGATCTGCCCCCCGGTGCCGTGGTCGGCACGGCCAGCCTGCGCCGCCAGGCCCAGATCCTGGCCCGCCGCCCGGACCTGACCGTCGTGCCGATCCGCGGCAATGTGCAGACCCGCCTGCGCAAGCTGGCGGAGGGGGTGGTGGACGCCACCCTTCTGGCCGTGGCGGGCATGAAGCGGCTGGACACCGCCGACCGCATCACCAGCATCATCGAGCCGGAAGTGATGCTGCCCGCCGTGGCCCAAGGTGCCATCGGCATCGAGTCGCGGGCGGATGACGGGCGCACCAATGCCTGGCTGGCCGCCCTGAACTGTGCGGAGACCTTTACCCGCGTGGCGGCGGAGCGGGCGGTGCTGTCCACCCTTGACGGGTCGTGCCGCACCCCCATCGCCGCCCTGGCGACCCTGGCGGGCGGGCACCTGACGCTGGAGGCGCTGGTGATCCGGGGCGACGGCACCGAATTCTACCGCACCCGGCGGGAGGGGTCGGCCGCCGATGCGGTCGCCCTGGGCGATGATGCGGGGCGGGAGCTGAAATCCCGCCTGCCGCCCGATTTCTTCGGCCCGCCGGGCAGCCCCGGCTTCCGCCCGCCGGTGCAGGACTGATCCCGCCATGGCCGGCGTGCTGGTCACCCGGCCCGCCCCGGAGGGGGAGATCCTGGCCCGGCACCTGCGCGCCGCCGGCCACCGGGCCTGGACCGATCCGCTGCTGACCATCCGGTTCCTGGATGACGGGATGCCATTGGACCTGACCGGGGTCCAGGCCCTGGTCTTCACCAGCGCCAACGGCGTACGGGCGGCGGCGGGGCGTACGGGTGTACGTGCCCTGCCCGTCTGGACCGTGGGGGCGAAGACCGCCGCCGCGGCACAGGAAGCGGGCTTCACGGATGTGCGCCAAGCCGGGGGCGACGGTGCCGCCCTGGCCTCCCTGCTGGCCGGGGCGGTCGACCCCGGGCGGGGCAGGCTTCTGCATATCGGCGGGGCGGAACTGGCGGTGGACATAGCCGCCGCCCTGGCGCCCCGCGGCATCACCGTGGACCGGGTGGTGGGGTATGAGGCGGTGGCCGCCGAGCAGATGGCGCAGGGGACACTGGTTGCGCTGGATCAGGGCGGTATCGACCACATCCTGTTGTTCTCTCCCCGCACGGCGCGTACGGTCGTGGGGTTGCTTCACCGGCACGGCCGGGCGGGGCATTTGTCCAGCCTGACCGGCTGCTGCCTGAGTCCCGCCGTGGCGGCGGCGGCGGGGCCCGGCTGGGCCGCCCTGCCCGTCGCCGACCGGCGGGAGGAAGCAGCGGTGCTGGACCTGCTGCCGACCGTACTTCCGCCCTGACACAGGGCCGGGGGATGGGCCGGGGGACAGGCCGGGGCTGACAGGTACACCCCCGCCCGCGACCGGCGGGGGCGCCAGGGAGGGAGTACACCATGGCCGATCCGATGGACCACCCGCCGCCGGGCCCCAACCCGAACGGGAACGCCCCGGAAATCACCGCGCCCGCGACGGAGGAGGTGGTGGAGCGGTTCGGCGGCATCCGTCCCATGGCGGGCAAGCTGGGCATCCCGGTCACCACCGTGCAGGGCTGGAAGAAGCGGGGCCATATCCCGGCCAGCCGCCGGGCGGATATCCTGGCCGCCGCCGCCGCCCATGCCGTCCCCCTGACAGATGCCGAGTTGGACCGCGCCATCAGCCCCCAGGCGGAGGAGACGGAACCCCGCATCATCGAGGGGGAGGTGATCGAGTTGCCCCCGCCCCCGGCCGACTCCAGCCTTGAGGCGCCGCCGGTGGCGGGGACCGCGGCAGCGGAAGCGCCGCCCACCCCGCCCCCGGCCGAAGCCGTGACTGCAGCCGACTCGAAGCCCGCCGCACCCAACCCTTCCAACGACCGTCCCGCCCAGTCCCGCCTGGTCGATCCCCCTCCGGCCCCGGCCCCGCGAGCCCCGCCGCCTGCGCCGACCAGCCGCATCGGTGCCGCAGCCTTCGTCGTGGCGCTGGTGGCCCTGGGCATGGCCCTGTTCGGGTTGATGCGCCATGGCGACCTGCCCGGCCTGACCCCGGCCGCCCCGGCCACCGATCCCGCCCAGGCAGCAGCCCTTGACCAGATCCGGGCGGAAATCGCGGGGCTGGCCCAGCGGCTTGACGGGGCGGAGGGGGCGGTCACCCGCCTGACCGAGTCCGTCCCGCCGCACCTGTCCGCCATGCCCGACCGGGTGGCGGAGCTGTGGGAGGAGATCGAGGGATTGCGGGAGGCCATCGCCGCCCGCCCCACCGGCGACGGGGCCACCGCCCCGACCCAGGCCACCACCCTGCCCGGCGCCGATCCGGCCAGCCTGCGCGCCGATCTGGACGCCCTGGCCGCCCAGGTCCGCACCCTGGCGGAGGCGACGGCCACCGCCCGGCCCGCCGATACCGACGCCGCCCCGTCCCCCTCCCCTTCCGTGGATCTGGCCCCCGTGGCGGCGGCCCTGGACGGTCTGGCGGCCCGGGTTTCCACCCTGGAGCAGGCCCCGGCCGCCACGGGGGCCGACCCGGCGCGGCTGGCGCTGCTGGAGGGGCGGATCGACGATCTGGGCGCCCGGCTGGCGGCCCTGACCACCATGGTGAACACCCTGGCCGCCGACCCGCCGCCCCCTACCCCGGCCGGCGGTGCCGCGGGGGAGGCGCTGGTGATCGCGGCGACCCAGTTGCAGGCGGCCCTGGTCGCGGGCCGTCCTTATGGGGCGGAGCTGGCGGCAGTGCGCGCCCTGGCCGCCGACCTGCCCGGCCTGGCCGGTGCGGTCGCCGCCCCGCTGGACGCCCTGGCCCCGGCGGCGGACAGCGGGTTGGCCCCCCTGGTCGCCCTGCGCAGCCGGTTCGACACCCTGGCCCCGGAGATCATCCGGGCGGAGCGGACCCGCGCCGATGCGGGCTGGGTGGATCAGACGCTGGGCCGTGTCGCCTCCCTGGTCACGGTCCGCCGCGCAGGCGGGGAGGTGGCGGGCGACGGGGTGGAGGCGGTGGTGGCCCGTGCCGATCAGGCGGTGCGGGAGGGCAATCTGGACCGGGCCGTGGCGGAACTGGCGACCCTGACCGGCCCGGCGGCACAGATCGCCGCCCCCTGGCTGGCCGACGCCCGGGCGCGGGTGGCGGCGGAGGCAGCGGCATCCGCCCTGACCGACCTGACCATCGCCCGGCTGGCGGGCAATGGTCCGGGCCACGGGGCAAGTCAGGGCGGGGGGACCAGCCCATGATGCGTCGGTCCCTTGTCCTGTTCCTGAAGCTGTCGCTGCTGGTGCTGGCGGCGGTGTGGATCGCCGAGCGGCCGGGCCGGGTGGAGGTGGAATGGCAGGGCTACCTGATCGAGACGACGACCGGGGTCCTGGCCCTGGCGGCGTTGGTCCTGGTCGTCCTTTCCGCCCTGGCCTATCGTGGCTGGCGGGCCCTGCTGACCAGCCCCCGCGCCTTTGGCCGCTACCGCCTGCAATCCAAGCGGGAGCGGGGCTACCGCGCCCTGACCCAGGGCATGGTGGCCGTGGCCGCCGGCGATGCGGAGGCGGCGGAGCGGTTCGCCCGCAAGGCCGATGTGCTGCTGAACGAACCGCCGCTGACCCTGCTGCTGTCGGCCCAGGCCGCCCAGCTGAACGGGGATGATCAGGCGGCGCGCAAGTATTTCCAGGCCATGCTGGACCGGCCGGAGACGGCGTTCCTGGGCCTGCGCGGTCTGCTGACCCAGGCCCTGCGCACCGGCAACCGGAAGGAGGCGCTGTCCCTGGCCCGCCGGGCCCAGGCGCTGCAACCGAAAAGCCAATGGCCGGCCCAGGCCCTGGTGGAGTTGGAGGCGCAGAGCGGCAATTGGAAGGAGGCGGAGATCGCCCTGGACAAGGCCACCCGCATCAAGGCCCTGGCCCCCGACCGGGCCAAGCGCGACCGCACCGCCGTGCTGGTGGAGGAAAGCCGCCAAAGCTTGGCCGCAGGCCAGGTGGAACAGGCCCTGACCTTCGGCCAGAAGGCGCACGACCTGTGCCCCGGCAGCGTGCCCGCCGCGGTGCAGCTGGCCCGGGTGCTGCTGGCGGCGGGCAAGGGGAAGAAGGCGGCCCAGGTGGTGGAAACCGCTTGGCGCCTGGGTCCCCACCCGGATCTGGCCGCGATCTGGGGCGATACCGCCGGGAGCGACGATCCCCTGGCCCGGGTGAAGCATTACCAGGCCCTGCTGGCCCTGGACCCTTCCGCGGCGGAGGGGCATGTGGCCGTCGCCACGGCCAGCCTGCGGGCGACGCTGTGGGGCCAGGCGCGCAGCCACCTTCTGAAGGCGCGGGACATCGCCCCCACCGCCCGGATCTGGCGCCTTCTGGCGGAGGTGGAGCGGGCGGAGCATGGGGACGGCCCTGCCGTGCGGGAGATGGAGGCGAAACAGGCGGGGGCGGAGCCGGATGGTGCCTGGACCTGCACCGCCTGCGGCACGCCCGCCCCGGAATGGACCGCCGTCTGCGGCCGCTGCGGCGGCTTCGACACCCTGGACTGGCAGCAGCACGGCAGTGCCAAGGCCCCCGTTGCCGCCCTGAAACCGCCGGCACCCTGACCTGCCCCCCCTAACAGCCCCATCCCCCGACCCGGTCCCCCCATGCTTCTTCCCCTGCCCGGCGCCGCGGAGGCGTTCCTGATCCTGCTGATGGCGCTGGTGGTGGAGGCGTGCCTGGGCGATCTGCGCTGGCTGGACCGGGTGCTGCCGCGCCCGCCCGCCTTGCTGGCCGGGGCCGCCGCCTGGGCCGACAGGCGCCTGAACCGGATCGAGCGGAGCGACGGATCGCGCCGCTTGCGCGGCATGCTGACCGTGGGCGTCCTGGCCGGGGCCGCCGTGGCGGCGGGGGCGGCGGTGACCGTGGTATCACGCACGGCGGCGGGGGGGTGGCTGCTGGAACTGCTGATCCTGTCCCGCTGCCTGGACCTGCGCGGTCCCTGGACCGGAATGCGGGAGACGGCAGCCGCCCTGGCCCGCGGCGGGGTGGAGGAAGGGCGCAAGACCGTCGCCCCCCTGACCGACCGGCAGGCCTGGAGCCTGGATATTCACGGCGTCATCCGGGCGGCGGTGGAACATGGGGCGGCCCGGCTGCTGACCGGGCTGGTGGCGCCGGTGCTGTTCTACGCCCTGTTCGCCCTGCCGGGCCTGCTGCTCTGGGCGGCGGCGGCGGGGATGCGGCGGGTGATCGGGCATGTCACCCTGCCCCGCTACCGCTATTTCGGCCAGGCGGCGGCGGCGCTGCACACGGGCCTGGGCTTCCTGCCCGCCCTGCTGACCGGGCTGCTGCTGGCCGGGGCGGCGCTGTTCGTGCCGAACGGCCGGGCGCTGGGCGGCCTGCGCACCCTGCGGGAGGCGGCGGGCCATCCGGCGGGGGTGGAGGCCTGGCCCTATGCCGCCATGGCCGGTGCCCTGGACCTGTCCCTGGCCGGTCCCCGGCGGGAGGGGGAGATGGTGGTGCCCCAGGCCTGGATCGGCCGCGGCCGCGCCCGCGCCACCCTGCACGACCTGCGCCCCGCCATCAGCCTGTTCGCCGTGACCGCCATCCTGGCCGCCCTGCTGGTCATGATCGGCACCTTGGTGCTGCTGCGGCTGTGACGTGCTCCCCGGGGCCCGTTGCGCGTCGCGGGGGGGACACCAAGGGCACCAAGTTCACCAAGGGGGCGGGCACCGTGACCGCCGTGACCGCCGCGCCGCCGTGGTGAAAAACCCAATCAAAACCGGGGCATGGTCGAGAAAGCAGCACCGCCCCATCCAACGGCCCTTGGTGTTCTTGGTGACCTTGGTGTCCCACCAAAACAAGGGTGTCCCACCAAGACCCGGCGAGGAACCTTGTCGGGCCGCGCGGTCGTTTGCCCGACCTACCCGACCGCTTCCGGCCGACCTACCCCCCGCCCAGGCGGCGACGGATCCAGGCCATCAGGCCGGTGCCGGTGGCAGACCCCTCGTCATCGCCCTTGTCCCCGTCTCCCGTCCCGTCCGGTCGCTCCCGCCTGCTGTCGGTGGCATCATCCCGCACGATCTCCTCCGCCCGCTTTTCCTGGGCGGAGCGGACATGGTCGGCGGCCATGCGGTCCACCGCCTTGCCTTCGAACAGGCGGATGCCGGCGGCCAGCCCGTCGGTGATCATCTGCGCCTCGGTACAGCGGGCCAGCAGGCAGCGGGTCGCGCCCAGCTTTTCCACCCATGGTCCCGCCGCCTCGCCCAGGTCGGCGGCGGTCCCGCCATCGTCCCGGCCCAGGATGCGGTACAGGTCCACCTCCGGCAGGTCGCCCGACCGCACAGCCGTCATCGGCACATGGTCCAGGGCGATGCCCAGATCCATCCGGCGGGCAGCCGAGATGGCGGCGACCACCATCTCCCGATCCTGCTCCCATTCCAGCCAGGGCAGTTCCACCACCAGCCGCCCGTGGCGCTTGGCCGGAAGGGCGGCGATGCGGGTCGTGAACTCCGCCCCCGCCACGGTGGCCGCATGCATCTTCACCGCCAAAGGCAGGGGATGGTCGTCCCGGTCACGGGCCAGATGGTACAGCATGCGGCGGTCCAGCAGTTCCGTCACCCTGCCGTACAGCCAGGGGTCATCGGCCAGGCGCAGGCCGAACAACCGCTCGATCTCCGGGATGGAGACGGTGAGTTCCAGCATCACGATCCGCGGCATGGTCCCCGGATCGATCCGGTAGACGGGCAATTGCCGGACCAATCCGGACAGGTCGACCGCGTGCAGGGACCGTTCCATGGCCAGAAACCGGTCCATGGCGTCATCGGTGGGCAGGTCCCCCGGCCGGTCGCCCCCGGCCGCGTCCCGAGCCAGATCACGCACCGCCGCGGCGAACGCCTCCGCCTCCCCCGGCTGGGCCAGGCTGAACCAGCGGGCCCGCATGGCGCCGCGCCGGTGTTCCGCCAGGACACCCGCCACCCGGGCCAGGGCGGCGCGGCGGACGGGCAGTACCCCGTCATCGATCACCAAGGCCAAGCGGCCATGGGACAGCTCGAACGCCGCCACACCGCCGCTCCCGGCGTCGCCACCATCCCCACCCTGACTGGCCCCACCCTGACTGGCCCCACCCTTGCCGGCCCCACCGCCGTCGGCGCCCGCGGGCCGCGGGCCCTCCACCCCGCCCAGCCATCGGGACAGGGTGCGGTGGAACACCGGCTCATCGATATGCAGCACGCCCGACAGGTCCAGGATCACCGCGTGCTTGGGCGGGTGGGCCCGCGCCAGGGCATCGGCGGCGGCCAGAAGCTTGATCTCATCGGTCCGCATGCGCATTCCCCCCTTGTGCCACCGCCCCGATACCGCCGTGATCCACTGTCACCCCGGCCCGCCACCACCCTGCCCCGTCACCGGTCCTGGGCCGCACTGCGCGCCAGGATCAGCAGGGCCACCCGCCGGTTGGCGGCCCGATCCTCCACCGAACCGTTGCCGGCCACGGGACGGGTATCGGCATAGCCCACCGCCTTCAGACGGGCGGCGGGCACCCCGTTGTCGATCAGCTTACGGGCCACGGCCGCCGCCCGCGCCGCCGACAATTCCCAGTTGGACGGGTAGCGGGGGGTGCGGATGGGGACCGAATCGGTATGGCCCTCCACCTCGATCTCCCCGCCCGCCCGGGCCAGCAGCGGCGCCAGGCGCCGAACCACCGCCTCCCCCTCCCCGGTCAGATCGGCCCGCGCACTGTCGAACAGGATGCCGTCGCGAAGATGGACCACCAGGGACCGGTCCGTCCGCTCCACCGTCATGGCCTGGGCCAGATCATGGTCGATGGCGAAGGCCTCAAGCTCCGCCGCACGGTCGCGCAGCCAGAAGAAATCGGGTGGCACCTGCTCCGCCGGGACCAGATCGGGGGATGACCCCTGGTGGGATGACCCCGGGGCAGGTGGGGCGGCCGGTTGCCGGGCATCGGGCAAGTCCGGGGCTTCCCTTGCCGGCTCCGCCGCCGCCGCATCCGCCGCCGGAGCGGGCGTCTTGTCCTTCTGAAGGTTGCTGATCGCCACCAGGAAGACGAACAAGGTCAGCAGCAGGGTCACCATGTCGGTATAGGTGGTCAGCCAGCTTTCCGTGCCGCCCCCGTCCACCGCCACGATGCGGGGCCGCTTGGCCCGCAGGGCGGCCAGGGCGGCCATGCCGTCATCCCCGGCCCCAGCCCCGGCCCCGCCTCCTGCCCCATCCCCACGGGGGGCACCCGCCGCCGGTCCCGACAGATCGCCGATCATGCCCCACCCCCTGCGGCCAGACTGGCACCGCCCCGGATCTCATCCTGATAGGTGCGCAGCAGGGTCGCCAGCGCATCCTCGATCGTTCCGGCATTACGGCCCAGGCGCATCAGCAGGATACCGTCCAGCAGCACGTTCAGCATCGCCACCCGCAGCAGCATGCGCTGTTCCAGCTTATTGGCGATGGGCTTGAACACCAGATTCGACAGGATCACGCCATAGACCGTGGTCACCAGGGCCACGGCCATGTTCTGGCCGATGGCCAGCAGATCGCCGGACCCCAGTTCGGACAGCATGCCGACCAGCCCGACCAGGGTGCCGAACATGCCGAAGGCGGGGGCGAATTCCGCCATGGTGCGGAAGACCCGGCTGTCCCCTGTCTCCCGCTCGATCAGCTTGTCGATGCGGAAGCTCATCATGTGCTGGATCTCCTCGACCGGGGTGTGGTCGAGGGCGAGTTGCAGGCCCAGGCGCAGGAAGGGGTTGTCGATCCGGGCGATCGCCTCCTCCGCGTCCTTCACCTTGTGCTGGCCGGACAGGCGGACGACCTGGACCAGCTGCTGCACATCCGGTTCCAGGGGTGGTTCGTCCCGGAACAGTGTGCCCAGGCTGCGCAGGCCGGTCCAGAACTGCCCCGTGCGGTAGGACAGGATCGTCGCCGCCAGTGTCCCGCCCAGGACGATGACGATGGAGCCGGGATCCCAGTAATAGGCCGCCGTGTCCCCCGCCGTCCCGAAGACGAAGACCATCAGGCCGCAGGCCCCGGCCATTCCGGCAATGGTGGACGTGAGATTGCCACGCAGACGTGAGGAGGGGGTGGAAGCCAAGAAGGACATATCCCGGAAAGGCGGCCGCCCGACGACGCACCAGGGGGAACCCCAAACGTCGGCCAGCGAACCGTTAACTTGTTCCCTGGTTCTGCCACAACACAAGAGGGAATCCCTTGATGCACGTCAATCCGAAGCAGCGGAAGACATGCGCCGGTGTGCCGGGATCATCCTGGATGGCGTACGGACTGTGACGCCCGCGACCTTGCCTTGGCACGAACCGTCGGCCTAATGTGCGGTGCATGAGCCAGACCGATCCCGACCAGGAAAAGAGGGCGCCTGAGGCTATGCCCTCCTCCCTACCCCTGTCGCTCGACGGGCGCCCGCCCGTGGTTAGGGTGCTGGCAGTGCTGCTGGGAAGTTGGCTGGTGGCCGCCGCCGCTTGGGTGGAGGTGCCGATGATCCCGGTGCCGATGACCATGCAGTCTTTCGCCATCGTGGCGATCGGGGCCCTGGCGGGCTGGCGCCTGGGGCTGGCGACCATGCTGGCCTATCTGGCCCAGGGGGCGGCAGGGCTGCCCGTCTTCGCCGGGGGGACATCGGGGCTGGCGGTCTTCAGCGGGCCCACGGCGGGGTACCTGCTGGGCTTCCCCCTGGCCGCCGCCCTGTGCGGCCTGTTGGCGGAGCGGGGATGGAACAGGCGCCTGCCCCTGCTGTTCGGGTCCCTGCTGGGGGGGCACGGGGTGATCCTGCTGGTGGGTGCCGCTTGGCTTGCCAGGATGATCGGCCCGGCCGATGCGGTGGCCCTGGGGCTGATCCCCTTCCTGGCCGGGACGGTGCTGAAATCCGCCCTGGCGACAGCCACGGTCACGGCCGTACTGCGCAGCCGCCGGGCAGCCTGACCCTGCCCTGCCCTGTCCCGGAAGGCAGGCCCATCCTTTCGGAGGCCTTTACCCCAAGGGAGAAAGCTACAATTATAATTTAACTCTACGATCCTGTCGGTCGGTCGGGATCCATGTTAACCGTCCAGTCACTGTTTGCGGGCAAAGATCAACCTGCCGCCCCTTCCCCTTCCTGGAGGGCCCTTCCCGGAGGAGCGGTGCAGAGGAGGAGCCATGCTGATCCAGGATCTGGACGACCTGCGCCGCGATATGCAGGCCAAGGCCGCGGAAATGCGGGAGGAGGCCCGGCGTCTGGAGGACGCCCGCCCGGATGAGGCGATGAACCTGGTCCGTATCGCCGACCGGCTGGATGTCTATATGCGGGATTTTCTGCGGGATTGAGCCCCACCCGGGCCACCGCCGCCAGTGCCAGCCAGACGGCCGAGGGTCAGCCAAGCGGGAGGGGAGGTTGGTGGGTGCACAAGGGCTCGAACCTTGGACCCGCTGATTAAGAGTCAGCTGCTCTACCAACTGAGCTATGCACCCAACCTCTGCCCTACCTGGGCGCGGTCCTGTTCGGGGGGATGGTGGGTGCACAAGGGCTCGAACCTTGGACCCGCTGATTAAGAGTCAGCTGCTCTACCAACTGAGCTATGCACCCGTCATCCCATCCGCGCCGGACCGCGGTCCCCGGTGCCTACGTACCGGAGAGGCGCGCGGTATAGCAAAGCCATCCGACCTTGTCGACAGGATTCCGTCATGATCCTGTGGCATGCCAGAACCCCGGCGGGGGGGTTCAGAATTCGCCGATGCCCCGCCGGCTCATCCGCACATCCCGGTGGATATGGACCGACAACAGAAGGCCGAAGCCGATCATCACGGTCAGCGTCGCCGTACCGCCATAGGACAACAGCGGCAGCGGAATGCCAACGACGGGGATCAGGCCCATGTTCATGGCGCAGTTGATGAACAGGTAGAGAAACAGGTTCACGGTCAGCCCCAGGGCGACCAGCCGGCCGAACTGGTGCCGGCTGCGCAGGGCGATGATGAACCCGTAGAGCAGCAGCAGGCAGTACAGCGCCAGGAACCCCACCGCCCCCACCATGCCGAATTCCTCCGCCAGCATGGTGAAGATGAAATCCGTCTGCTTCTCCGGCAGGAAGTTCAGGTGGCTTTGCGTTCCCTGGAGG
>JBJOKR010000009.1:0-50858 GCA_046045995.1 Pseudomonadota bacterium
CACAAACTCGCCATCGTCGCAACCATGCGCCGCCTCCTCGTCGCCCTCAACGCCATGGTCCACAACAACAAGGATTGGACGCCACGAAACAGCTGACAAAGGCCGAGATCACAGTTGCTACAGCTCATGCGCCCCCGCCCGGGTGATCACCCGGCCAGGCGGGCGGTTCCGGCGGCGCGGAACAGGCGGTCGAAGGTTCCGGGCTCTGCCTCTCCGCTCAGGCGGCGGCCGTCCAGGAAATGGGTGGGCATGGCGTTGATGCCGGCGGCCGATTGGCGGTATGTCGCCTCGAAGATCTCCGCGAACAGGTCGCGCCCGGCCAGGAAGCGGCGCACCGCCTCGGCGTCCAGCCCCTGGTCGGCGGCGATGGCGGCCAGCACGTCATGGTCGCCCACATCGCGCCCCTGCTCGAAGAAGGCGCTGTAGACCGCGTTCAGCACGGCCGACTGCTTGCCCTCCCGCGCGGCGAAGGCGACCAGCCTATGGGCGTGGATGGAATGGGGGCCCTTGCTGATGCCATGGAAGTTGAAGGCGATGCCGACCCGGCGCCCCATCTCCGTCACCCGCTCCCACATGGGCACGCGCAGTTCCTCCCCGTAGCGGCCGACGAAGAAGGCACGGAAATCATGGCTTTCCAGGGGGATGTGGGGATAGAGCATGTGCGGGTGCAGCCGCACCTCCACCCCCAGGCCGGGCACCCCCAGGCCGGGATGGTCGGCCAGCGCCCGGTCCAGGTTCCGCTTCGCCAGGAAGCTGAAGGGGCAGACGATGTCGAAATAGCCATCGATGCGCATGGGCGAGGGCTCCCGGGGGAAAGGGTTGAACCCTGCCAGCCTGCCACCGCCGCCGCCCGCCCCGAAATGAAATGGCCGCCGCGGGCGATACCCCGGGGTTATCGGCGATCCTGCCGTTCAGCCTATGGTCCCATGGTGCCGTCACACCGCGTCCGGCTGCTTTTCCGGCCGGGTCTCGGCAAAGGCGGGCAGGGTGAACAGATGCGCCTCGATCCCCGTCAGGGTGGGGTAGGGGGTCAGGTCCAGATCGAACCGGCGGGCATTGGCAAGCTGGGGCACCAGCAGCACATCGGCCAGGGTGACCGTGTCGCCGAAGCTGTGGCGGCCGTCCCCGCTGTGGCGCCGTGCCAGCGCCTCCACCGGTTCCAGCCCGACCATGCACCAGTGCCGGTACCAGGCGGCCACCCCGTCATCGCCTTGGCCCAGGCTGCCGCGCAGGTGGTTCAGGACACGGAGATTGTTAAGCGGGTGCAGGTCGCAGGCGATGGCCTGGGCCATGGCCCGCACCTGGGCCCGGCCGATCGGGTCGGCCGGCAGCAGGGGCGGGGTGGGGTGGATTTCATCCAGGTATTCGATGATGGCCATGGACTGGGTCAGCACCGCCCCTTCCACCTCCACCGCCGGGACAAGGCCCTGGGGGTTGAGGGCGAGGAATTCCGGGCTGCGCTGTTCATCCTTGCGGAAGTTGCGCGGCACCGCCTCATGGGCGATGCCCTTCAGGGCCAGGGCGATCCGCACCCGCCAGGAGGCGGAGCTGCGGAAGAATCCATGGACACGCATCCCGTTGTCCCCTTCATCCGATATGGGTGACCAGCAGGTCCAACCCTTCGATCCCGCCTTCCACCCGGTCGCCCGGCTGAAGCGGGCCGACACCGGCGGGCGTGCCCGTGAAAATTAGATCGCCGGGGGCCAGGGTGAACAGGGTGGACAGCTCGGCGATGATCTCCGGCACCGACCAGATCAGGTCGGCTATATCCGCAGACTGCCGGGTCTGCCCGTTGACGGTCAGCCAGATCGCTCCCCGTTCCAGGATGCCTGTCTCCGCCACCGGGTGGATGGCGGTCAGCGGCGCCGACAGGTCGAAGGCCTTGCCCGTGTCCCAGGGGCGGCCCTGGTCGCGGGCGGCAAGCTGAAGGTCCCGCCGGGTCAGGTCGTTGCCGACGGCATAGCCGAAGATCAGGTCGTTCGCCCGCTCCACCGGTACGTCCCGCCCCGCCGCCCCGATCGCCACCACCAGCTCGATCTCATGATGCAGGTTGGTGGTGCGGGGGGGGTAGGGGACCGTTGCATGGTTCGCCACCACCGTGTCGGCGGGCTTGGTGAAGAAGAAGGGCGGGTCCCGGGTCGGGTCCTTGCCCATCTCCCGGGCATGGGCCTCATAATTCCGGCCGACGCAGAAGATCCGGCGCACCGGAAACCGCTCCGCCCGGCCCTTGATCGCCACCGATGGGCGGGGCCCGAGGTCGAACAGCATGCTCATGGTGAAATCCTTCATCTCATGGCGATTAAGCCCCTCACCCCCTGAGGGAGGGAGGGGCCCATGCGAAGCATGGGAGGGTGAGGGGTCGACGGGGCCGGTGCTCGTGATTACCCCTCACCCTCCCACCCTGCGCTCCGCTTCGGGCGGGTCCCCCCCTCTCCCTCAAGGGGAGAGGGGGTTCTCGTCAGAACACGTACAGGGCGCCGTCGACGACGCAGAGGGGCCAGCGGCCGCCCTGGAACAGGCGGTACTTGGCGGCGAACAAGTGGCTGTCGTCCCGGCCCGCCTGGCGCGCCAGGGCCAGCTGGTACAGGCTCTGAGCCGCCGATCCTGCCGCGGCCCGGGCCAGGCCCTGGTCGGCGATGCCGGCGCGGGCCATGGCGACGGCGGCGGGGCCGTAGAATTCCTCCGCCGCCGCTTCGGTCAGGCGGGTGAGCGCGGCCAGGAGGTCGGTCTCCGCCACCTCAGCCGCGGCGTGGGCGTAGAGCGCCCGGCGCTCCCCTTCCTCCGCCGCCCACCAGCGGGGGTCCCAGCCGGGGTGGCTGGCCACGGCCTGGGCGGCGCGCCAGTCCCTCACTTCCCGGATCGCCAGCGGCCCCAGGCCCAGGCCCGCGGCATAGGCTTCGGCATCGGCAAGCTCCCCCTCCGTAAGGGGTTCGCCCACGCCGCTGTACCACCCGCCGAGGCCAAGGTCGGAGAGCAGCTTGTCGACGGTTTCGTCAGGTCGGATCACGGTCTTCACGCCACAGCCCCAGTTTCTGGTGGATGACACGGTCGGAATAGCTGAACAGCACGGCCTCACGGCCGGCGGTATGGCGGTGCCGGGCCCAGTTGGGAACGACGAAAATGTCCCCCGGGCCCCAGTCGAAGGCGCCATCCTCCAGCTCCGTCCGGCCCTCCCCCTCCACCACGATGTGGACGGCGGCATCGGTGCAGCGGTACCAGCGCCCGTCGAAGCGCGCGGGCAGAAGCTGAAGGAAGGCGGAAATGGTGGGCAGCGCATCGCCCCCGTTGGCCGGGTTCACATAGCGCATCTTCACCCCGTGGATCGGGTCCGCCGGGCCCGCCGCCGCCAGCCGGGCCAAGGCCGCCCGCGACCGTTCGTAGGGGTAGGCGAAAACGGGGGAGGCCTGGGTCTGCGGCTGCCAGTCCACCGGCAGCATATTGGCGCCGAAACGGGCCAGGCTGTCCCCCTCCGGCCGCTGCACCGGCTGGGACTGGAATTCCGCCCCCTCCGCGAAGCCGGCGGCCAGGTAGCGCACCAGCGGGATGTCCAGGGCGTCGAACCAGATGCAGGGCCCGTGGCCTTCATGCCCGTGATCGTGCCAGGTCCAGGCGGGGGTGAGGATCAGGTCGCCCCGCTGCATCGGCGCCTTTTCCCCGTCCACGGCGGTGAAGGCGCCCTTGCCCTCCATCACGAAGCGCAGGGCCGATTGGGTGTGGCGGTGGCTGCGCGCGACCTCCCCCGGGTTGATCAGCTGCAACCCGCCATACAGGCTGTTGGTCAGGCGGGATTCCCCCGGATAGGCCGGGTTCTCCAGGATCAGCACCCGCCGCTCCGCCTCCGCCGCGGTGACCAGGCGCCCCGCCTCCAGCAGGTGGGACCGGATCTCCCGGTAGCACCAGAAGGCGGGCGCGCAGGCGGTGTTGGGCTGGCGCGGCACCAGCCCGTGCAGCACCTCCCACAAAGGGGTCAGATGCCGGTCGGCGATGCGCCGGTAGAAATCATCCCGCGCGGGATCCCGCATGGATCTGGGCATGGACCCGTCCGCCGCCATGGCGCATCTCCCCGTTCCGTTTATTTTCCATAAGTAAGCTTATTGCGCCGAACCCCCTGTTCCGGCGGGGGCCCGGCGCAACGGGATCGGGCGGCGGATCAGGCGGCGGCCGTCCGGTGTTCCGGCAGGGTCAGGCCCAGCTTGGCGCACACCTCCGCCGCCCGTACCAGGTAATCGTCCAGCATCTCCTCATTCCGGCGCAGCTTGATGTTCCACTTCCGATAGATCTCATTGTTCTTGGAATTGGCCGCACCGAAAAAGGCCGGGAGATAGGGGAAATACTCATCGATGGCGGCCTGGACCTGGGCCTTGCCCTCCGGCGTCTTGCACAGCTCCGTGCAGAACTCGACACCGAAATCGGCGTGGAACCGCTCCTCCGGCATGGTGGAGCGGGCGACCGTGCGCAGCGGCACGAAGGAGCAGTGGAGCAGATCCTCCACCTGCAGGATCTCCGCCAGGTCGGCCAGCATCTTGATGACGCAGAACTGGGCCCAGTTGGTCAGCGGGTATTCGAAGATGGACAGCGGCTTCTTCTCACTGGGCATCATCTCGGGTTCGGACATGCCCAGCTTCTCCCCCAGCTCACGGAAGCGGACATGGTGGCCGTATTCCTCCATGGCGACACGGCAGGTCAGCCACTTGGAATAGGGGGTGGGGGCGAGCGCGATGGCCGGTTCGTCGAAGACCTGGGCGCCGTACAGCTCATTGATCGCGTGGCTGCGGACCAGCTTCTTCACGGCGATTTGGTATTCCTCCGGCTGCTTCAGGAAATCGTCCACGGTCTTGACGTCGGCGAACTTCGCAGTGGCGGCGGCGGTCGCGGTGGCGGACATGGGGAATGCCTCCTCTCTGGTAGGGGTCAGATGACGGGATCGGTGTTGAAGACGGCAAGGTCGGTTTCCGCCCCGGTGAAGCGGGGGGCAAAATCGGCGGCAATCGCGGGGGCCAGATCCTCCGGCTCCCAATCGCCTTCCGGCGCGATCAGGCGGGCGACGGGGCGGGCCTGCCCGAATAGGAAGATCTCCCGCCCGCGCACGCCGAAGATCTGGCCGCTGATCCCGGCCCCGGCATCCCCGGCAAGCCAGGCGACAGCGCGGGCCACATGCTCCGGCCCGATGGTCAGCGCCCGTTCCTTGTAGGTGGCCTGGGCCGCGTCGGCGGGCTGGATGATGTCGGTCACGCGGGTGCGGGCGAAGGGGGCCAGCGCATTGGCCGTCACCTTGGACCGGGCCATGTCCAAGGCCGCCACCCGGGTCAGCCCGATCAGCCCGGCCTTGGCCGCGGCATAGGCCGCCTGGCCGTAATTGCCGTAGATCCCGGCGGAACTGGTGAGGTTGACGATGCGCCCCCAGCCATGGTCCCCGCCGCGCCCGGCCTTCGCCTGGTCGCGCAGCCGCGGGGTGGCGGCGGCCAGGATGTTGACGGCACCGGTCAGGTTCGTGGCGATCACCCGGCCGGCATCGGCCGGGGCCAGCTTGAACAGGAAGGCATCGCGCAGGATGGCGGCATTGTTGACGACAATGTCCACCGCCCCGAACCGTTCCACCGCCAGGGCCACGGCGGCGGCCGCCGCTTCCGCATCGGCGACATCGGCGCAGATCGCCGCCGCCCGGTCGCCCAGGCTTGCCGCCAGATCCGCCGCCACCGTGGGATCGCTGCCCGTCCCGTCGATGCCGGTGCCGGTATCGACGATGACGACGGCGGCCCCGCGGGCGTGCAGGCATTCGACGATGGCCCGGCCGATGCCGCGGCCCCCGCCCGTGACCAGGGCGACGCGACCTTCCAGATCCCGGCCCATCACGCCACCGCCAGCGGCAACGCGGCCATCTGTTCGGCCACGGTGTAGAAGGCGTCGGCATGCACATGCTCCGCCGCCACGCCGCGGTCGCGCAGCAGGCGCTGCCCCGCCTCCACCATCGGCGGCGGGCCGCAGAGATAGGCCTTGAAGCTGTCCCATTTGGCCAGATCGGCCAGATCCGCCGCCACCGCCTCCGTCACCCAGCCGGTGCGCCGGGTGGTTCCGTTCATGGGATGGGACAGGACGATGGTGTAGCGCAGGCCGGGATGCCTGTCGGCCAGGGCGCGGAAATGATCCTCCAGATACACGTCGCGCTCATCCCGCGCGCCGAAATACAGGCGGATCTCCCGCTCCGGGTCGCGGGCCAGGGCGGTTTCCACGATCGCCTTGATCGGGGCCAGGCCGGACCCGCCCGCCACGCACAGCATGGGGCCCTTGTGGCTGTCGCGCAGATAGGCGTCCCCCTTCGGACCTTTGACGCGCATCCCCTCCCCCGGGCGGAGGTGGTGGACGACGTACCCGCTCATCGCCCCGCCTTCCACCAGGCGGACATGGAATTCTAGCTCCCCCTCCTCCGGCCGGTTGGCCATGGAGTAGGAGCGGGCGGGAAGCCCCGCGACCTCGATATCCGCATATTGCCCGGCGGAGAAATCATAGGGCCCGCCGGCATCCACCCGGACCCGGACGATGCGGATGTCATGGGTGGCCGCTTCCACCGCGGTGACGGTGCAGCGCATGTCCCGCTGCGGGTGCATGACCCGGTCATCCTCCGCCAGGATGGAAATGTCGCAATCGCTCCACGGCACCGCCCGGCAGGCCAGGATCAGGCCGTTCGCCTTCTCCCCGTCCGACAGGGCGAAGTCGGAATAGGGCGTCATCTCCACCTCCCCGTCGTGGAGGCGGCATTTGCAGGCGCCGCAATTGCCGGCCTGGCAGCTATGGGGAACGTCCATCCCGCTGCGCAGGGCGGCGGACAGGATCGTCTCCCCCAGCTTGACCGTCAGCGCATCCCCATCGCGGATCGACACGGTGTACATGCCCGGACTCCCTGGTGGCGGTGGCGGCGGTTTCCTGTTCGCCGCCCTATTTCTGTAAGGGTGCCTTACAATATGCTTGAGGCTTGAAGCATGTCAAGGGGGGATCGTAAGGTCTTGGCGGGTGCTGTATTCAGCGGGTGGGGCTGGGGATAGTGAGGGAGGGCCCGGGAATGCGGGACAAGGGAATTGGCGATGCCGGCGTTGGGGCCGCGGCCGACCGGCAATCGGGGGTCCTGGATCAGGGCGGGCTTCCCGATCTGCTGGGCTATCAGCTGCGTAGGGCCCAGACGGGACTGTTCGCCCATTTCGCCGCCTGGTTCCGGGAAGATGACCTGACCCCGGGTCAGCTTGGCCTTCTGGTCCTGGTGGGACGGAATCCGGGGTTGAGCCAGGCGGCCCTGGCCAAGGAGCTGGGGGTGGAGCGTGCGACCTTGGGGGAGGCGCTGGTGCCGCTAGCCGGGCGCGGTCTGATCCGGCGGGACCCCAGCCCCACCGACCGCCGCTCCATCGCCTTGTCCCTGAGTGCGGAGGGGCGGGAGCTTGTCAACCGCCTGCTGGCGGCCGTCCCGGCCCATGAGGCGGATTTCGCCAAGGCCCTGACCCCGGCGGAACAGGCTCGGCTTCTGCACCTGCTGCGGAAACTGAACGGGGCGTGAGGGCGCGTCAGGACCAGGTTCCGATCAGCCCGCCGCCCGGTCCGCGTCGGCATAGGCGGCGATGACGGCTTCGGCCACCTGGCGCATGGGGATGTTCTTCTGCATGCTGTGGGTCTGAAGCTGGCGGTAGGCCTTCACCTCGCTCAAGCCATCCTTCTCCATCAGCAGGCTTTTCGCGCGGTCCACCAGCTTGCGCGCCTCCAACTGGTCGGCCAGGGTGCGGACCCGCACGCTCAAATGGGCGTGGCGCAGGAAATGGGTCACGGCCAGTTCCACCGCCGGGGCGATGTCGCTGTCGCGGAAGGGCTTGGTCAGATAGGCCATGGCACCGGCATCCCGGGCGGCGCGGACGAAATCCGGCGTGGAATGGGCGGTCAGCATGATGACCGGGTACTCCCCCGCCAGCTCCCGGGCGGCGGCAAGCCCGTCCATCCCGTCCATGACGATGTCCAGGATCACCACATCGGGCTTATGGACCGCCACCTGGGCCAGGGCGTCACGGCCGGAACGGACGGCGGCGACGACGGTATAGCCCATCTCCTCCAGCAGTTCCTTCAGGTCGCGGCGGATGATCGCCTCATCATCGGCGATCAGGATACGGAAGCCCATGGGTCACGCTCCGGCGAACGGATCGGGGGAGCATACCGGGAAGCGGACCAGGGCGATAGTGCCCGGCCCCGGTTCCGCCCGCAGAAGGTGGAAGTCACCCTCCAGCTCCTCCACCAGGGTCTGGATGATGGTCAGGCCCAGATTGGCCCGGGTGGCCATGTCGAACCCGGGCGGCAGGCCGGGCCCGGCATCGGCCACGCGCAGGGTCAGCCACCCCCCCTCCCGATGGATCCGGATCGCCACCCCGCCCGCTCCCAGTTCCGATGCGGTATCCAGCCCGTCGGCCCGGCCGTGGTGCAGGGCGTTGTGCAGCATCTCATTGAAGACCAGGGCCAG
The DNA here is from genome assembly GCA_046045995.1 of Pseudomonadota bacterium. GTDB lineage: Bacteria > Pseudomonadota > Alphaproteobacteria > Azospirillales > Azospirillaceae > Indioceanicola. The sequence goes on from JBJOKR010000009.1 coordinate 8,489, forward strand.
GGGTGTGGCCTGCTGGGACCCAAGAAGCACCGCCCCCCCCTCCACCACCAGCCGCACATCCGGCGGGGCGGGAAGGTCGGCGGTCAGCAGGCGGGTGATCCGCCCCACCAGATCGCCCAGATCGACCAGCCCTACATCGGTCTGGGACAGGGTCTCATGCACCTGGGCGATGGACAGGATGCGGTTCATGGATTGGGTCAGCGCCTCCTCCGGGCTGATCCGGTCCAGGCGGCGCAGCTGCATGCGCAGCAGGCTGGCCACGGTCTGCAGGTTGTTCTTCACCCGGTGGTGGATCTCCTTGAAGAAGGTGTTCGTCACCTCCAGCGACCGCCGCTCCGTATACATGCCCAGCATGCCGGCCACACTGCGCAGGAACTCCCCCGCCTCCTCCCGCCCGGGGTGGAAGAACCAAGGCATGGGCCCGTCGGCATACAGGGAAAGCGCCCCGCGCAGCGCCTCCTTGCCGAAGATGGGCAGGCTGACCGCCGCCGCCGATCCGGGCGGCAGGGGCGGGCACGGCGCTGTTTCCACCCCCGGCGGCGCACCCCAATCGGGCAGCGGATGGGTCCGCCCGTCGGCATGCAGCACCCGGGGCGCCCGGTGCGCCACCTGCCAGCGGGCCAGCCCTTCATCCACCGGCGGCGGCGGCAGGGCGGAGGGGGCGCCGGGGGCGGGCCCGCCCGCCTGGTCCGCGATCTCCCGCCGGATCAGCCGCCCCTGCCCATCCACCAGCCACAGGCTGACGGCCGATACCTCCAGCAGGCTGCGCAGATGGCCCAGCACCTGGGGCCAGCCCGCCTGGGCGCCGCTGGCATGGGACAGTTCCTGGCCCAGCCGGTTCAGCAGGCCGATGTGATGGGGTATCCCCCCAGGCGGCGCCCCCCCTGGATATCCTGCCGGATGCATCGTCGCCCCCTTGCCCGTTCCGGCACAGGGTGTACCCACTTGCGCCGGGCTGGCAATGCTTTACATATAAAGCGTGCGCGCGGTGATGGGGCCGCGGCACCGACCGCTCCCTCTCCTAAGGGGCCCCGGGCAGGGACGCATCTCCGGCGACGACCGGGGGTCGCGGCACCCGGCGGCGGGACCGGCCGGATCCGATTTGCACCACAGGAATGGCGGCGATCCCGATGACGGGCGCCCGACCGGGCGGCGACGGCCCGCCCCGGCCCTGGCCCCCAGGGACCGGCTGGGCGGAGCTTTGGCCCCATCGGCGCGGGCGATCGGCCAGTGATTGGCCAGTGATCGGCCTTGGATCGGCCGCCGCGACCGGAAACAGGGGGGAAGGGTGATGGTGGCGACGACGGAAAGCGGCGGGACCCGGGGCAGCGGTCGGGGCGCGACGCAGGGCGAAATCGGCCGGTATGGTCCGGTGGCCATGGCGCTGCACTGGGCAACGGCGCTCGCGATCCTGCTGCTGCTGGGCACGGCCCTGCTGATGCAGCCGCTGACGGAAGGGGGGAGCACGCGAGCCCCGCTGCTGGCCCTGCACATTTCCCTTGGCGTGACGGTGCTGGCCCTGACCGTCATCCGGCTGGTCTGGCGCCTGACCCACCGCCCGCCCACCCTGCCCGCCGGCATGCCCGGGTGGGAGAAGGTGATGGCCCGGATCGTCCACACCCTGTTCTACATCCTGCTGCTGGCGGTGCCGCTGGGCGGCTATGTCGTCGCCTCCCTGCACCCGAACTCCGCCGGGATCGTCTGGTTCGGCCTGGCCGAACTGCCCGGCCTGCCGCCCCCGCCGGACGGGAACGGCGCCATGGTGGCCGACCGCGTGGCCGACGGGCACCGTACCCTGGGCCTGATCCTGGCCACCCTGGCCGCCCTGCACATCGCCGCCGCCCTGAAGCACCACTTCGTCAGCAAGGACGGGGTGCTGGCGCGGATGTGGCCCTTCGGACGCTGAGCTTGTATTGCATTTCGACCGGCATCACCGGGAAGGCCCCCTCTCCCCCTCGGGGAGAGGCCGGGAGAGGGGGCGGTTTCCGCATGCTATTTCAAGGGCGATCGCCATGCCCAACAGGTGAAGGACCGTATTGCCCCGTTGTTCCGGTTGTGCGAGCATCAGGCGCATTCCACTAAACCAGTGCCACATCGCAGGAACCCGCTGCGAAATGCGGCCTGCTGTCGTCGGAGAGGGACATGGCCCGTTCAACCCGGGAAGTCGGACACGTCAACTCAAAGGACCAGCGTCTCCTTGCCAAGACCAACGTCCCAGGAAACGACCACAATCAATACATTTGGAATGTGGAATGCAACCGGAAATCACAAAGTGGTGTGATATGCGGCCATAAGTATGGCTGCAACGGAAGCGATTTCTGGCAGCGCAAATGCCCTGTTTGTGGCGGGGGCGCAGCTGGTCTTCCGTTCGTCAGGATTGATATGTGAGCATTCCAAATACTATGGTCAAAAGTCGGAGGGATGCTGTGGGCAAGTATCATTGCCATGAGCAAATGCGGCTGCTCCGGCAACTGACGGAAAGCAGTCAAGGCATCAGCCCGACCCCGTCCCTTGTGCAGAGAAGACGACCGTTGACCGGCTTCTATAGCGGCCTTACCGAGGATCAGCGGCGGCTGGCGGTATCCGTCGTTCCGCCCTTGTCGGTCGGCGGGGTGGACGCGCCCAAGGCGGACTAGCCCCCCCGTCCAATCCGGGCTTCTTGCCGATCCCCAGACCCAGCCCTCCCTCCCCCCCCGTCACGCCGCCACCGGCAGCAGGCCCGCGGCCACTTCCTTCACCGTGGCGACCAGGGCGTGGGTGGCGGGGGTCAGGCGGCCGCGTTGGCGGTGGGTCATGCTGACCTCCGTCGTCAGGCGGATATCCACGTCCAGGGGGGCGATGGAATTGTCCATGTCGCCCAGGCGGATCAACTGGGTCGGCAGGAAAGTCAGGAACCGGCTTTTCCGCAGCAGGGATTTCAGATAAGCGGCGGAGTTGGAGGCGACCTTCGCCTCCGGCGGGGGCAGGCTGCGGGTGATGAAGAACTCATTCAGCCGCAGCCGCCAGCGCTGGGTCTCCGGCGGTAGGGCCCAGGGATACTCCAGCAGCTCCCCATGCTGCACCGGGCGGCCCGCCAGCGGATGGTCGCGGTGGGCCAGGACCCGGATTTCATCCTGGAACAGGACCTGGGCGGCCAGATCCGCATCGGTCGGGCGCGGCCAGGACCCGATGGCCAGATCCACCTCCCCCCGGCGGACGGCGGGAATCAGGTCGTCCACCAGCCCCTCCACCACCGTCACATGGATGCCGGGCGCCCGTTCGGCCAGCAGCAGGGTCGCCGCCGGCATCAGGTTCACGGCGATGCTGGGGCCGATGCCGACCGTGACCTTGCCCCGGCTGGTGCCCTTCAGGGTGGACAGCTCCGTCTCCGCCGTCAGCAGCTCCGCCTGGATCACCCGGGCGTGGACGGCCAGCGCCTCCCCATACACGGTCGGCACCACGCCCAGGGGCGTGCGCTCGAACAGGGTGACGTTCAGGTCCCGCTCCAGCTGGCGGATGCTTTTGCTCAGGGCCGGCTGGGTCAGCAGCAGCGCCTCCGCCGCCTGGCCGATGCTGCCGTGCTGGTAGACGGCCAGGAAATGCTTCAGGCGGCGCGTATCCATCCCCGGTCCCCCGTTCGGACCGGGAGAGGCCCCCCGGTCGATCATTGAACTTGAAAGCATCTATTTTATGCTTAAACTATATCCCGAACAGACGCCCGGGTCCAGTGACCCGTCCCATACGACGGCCGCCAGGGCGATCAGCCTATCAGGAACCGCACAATCAGGAAGGGGCAGCACCATGGCCGATGGGGTAGTGGCTGACGTGGTTACGGTCGAGCAGCGCGGCGATGTCGCGATCGTCTGGGTGGATGCGCCCCCGGTGAACGCCATCAACCAGGCGGTCCGCGCCGGTCTGCAGGCGGCCTTTGCCGGCATCGCGGCGGATGCGTCCGTGAAGGCCGCGGTCCTGGCCTGCCGCGGCCGCACCTTCATGGCCGGGGCCGACATCAAGGAATTCGATACCGGCATCGGCGCCCCCGCCTACCACACCGTCTTCAACGGGATCGAGGCGGTGGAGAAGCCGGTGGTCGCCGCCCTGCACGGCACAGCCCTTGGCGGCGGGACGGAGGCGGCCCTGGCCTGCCATTACCGGGTGGCGGACAAGGGTGCCAAGATCGGCCTGCCGGAATTGAGCCTGGGCATCATCCCCGGTGCGGGCGGGACCCAGCGCCTGCCCCGGCTGATCGGCATCGGGGCGGCGCTGGACGTGATCCTGGGCGGCAAGCCCGTGGCGGCGGCCGATGCCCGGCGGATGGGGCTGGTGGATGCGGTGGCGGCGGGGGATGTGACCGACGCCGCCGTCGATTTCGCCCGCACCCTGGTGGCGGAGGGCAAGGGACCCCGCCGCACCCGCGACCTGCCCCTGGACACGGCCGCCTTCGGCCCCGACTGGTTCGCGGCCAAGCGGGCGGCGGTGGCGAAATCCATGAAGCACCGCAACGCGCCGCAGCGCGCCATCGACGCGGTGGAGGCGGCGACCACGCTGCCCTTCGAGGAGGGGCTGGCGCTGGAGACGCAGCTGACCGATGCCTGCAAGAAGACGACGGAAAGCCTGGCCCTGCGCCATGTCTTCTTCGCGGAACGGGATGTGCGCCGCATCCCCGGCCTTGCCGCCGACACGCCGACCCGGCCCATCCGGTCCGTCGGCATCATCGGGGCGGGCACCATGGGCGGGGGCATCGCCATGTGCTTCGTCGATGCCGGGATCCCGGTCACCCTGATCGATGCCACCCGGGCGGGGCTGGACCGGGGCATCGCCACCATCACCAAGAACTATGAGCGCATGGTCCAGCGCGGCCGCATCGACCAGGCGGGGCTGGAGGCGCGGCTGGCCCGCATCACCCCCGCCCTGACCTATGATGCCCTGTCCACCGTCGATCTGGTGATCGAGGCGGTGTTCGAGGATATGGACCTGAAGAAGCGCATCTTCGGGGAGCTGGACCGGGTGTGCCGCCCGGGCGCCATCCTGGCCACCAATACCTCCACCCTGGATATCGATGAGATCGCCACCGCGACCGCGCGGCCAGGCGATGTGCTGGGCCTGCATTTCTTCAGCCCGGCCAATGTCATGCCCCTGCTGGAGATCGTGCGGGCGAAGCGCACGGCCGATGACGTGCTGGCGACCGCGCTCGACATCGCCAAGACCATCCGCAAGACCGGTGTCGTCGCCGGTGTCTGCTACGGTTTCATCGGCAACCGCCTGATGGACCCCTATGGCCGGGAGGCGGAGCGGCTGGTGCTGGAGGGGGCGGGGCTGGCCCGGGTGGACGGCGTGCTGGAGGATTTCGGCATGGCCATGGGCATTCTGGCCGTCTACGACATGGCAGGCGTGGATGTGGGGGTGCGCATCCGCGAACAGCGGGCCCAGCTGCCCAAGGGCACGCCCGGGTCCCTGCCCGACGACCCGACCTTCTACCTTCCGTCCACCCTGATGGTGGAGCGGGGGCGGCTGGGGCAGAAGACCGGGGCCGGCTTCTACCGCTACGATCCGGAGACCCGGGCCAGACAGCCCGATCCGGAGGTGGAGGCGATCATGGCCGCCGCCGCCGCCGAACACGGCATCCCCCGCCGGGACGACATCACCGATCAGGAGATCCTGGAACGCTGCCTGTTCGCCATGATCAATGAAGGGGCGAAGGTGCTGGAGGAAGGGATCGCACTGCGCGCCGCGGATATCGATGTGGTCTATACCGCCGGCTACGGCTTCCCCCGCTGGCGCGGCGGACCGATGTTCCATGCGGATACGGTCGGGCTGGCGACGGTGCTGGAGCGGATCCTGCATTTCCGCGAGACGCTGGACCCCCAATACTGGCAGCCCGCCCCGCTGCTGGAGAAGCTGGCCCGCGACGGGTCCAGCTTCGCCGCCTGGGAGAAGGCGCGGAGCACGGCCGATGCTGCCTGACCGCGCCGTCTATGGGGAGGAGCACGGCATCCTGCGCCAGATGGCGCGGCGCTGGTTCGCCGATACCGTGGTGCCGAACATGGAGCGGTGGGATGAGGACGGCATCGTCCCCCGCGCCATGTGGAAGGCAGCCGGGGCGCAGGGCTTGCTCTGCCCCCAGGTGCCGGAGATCTATGGCGGGGCGGGGGGTGATTTCCGCTACAACGCCGTGATCGATGAGGAGCTGGCCTATACCGGCAGTTCCGCCTTCGGCATCGCCTGCCAGAACGACCTGTGCGTCGATTACATCCTGCACCACGGGACGGAGGATCAGCGGCGGCGCTGGCTGCCCGGCATGGTGGCGGGGGATGTGATCGCCTGCATCGCCATGACGGAACCGGGAACCGGCAGCGATCTGGCCGGTGTGCGCACCCGTGCGGCCGATGCCGGCGACCATTACGTGGTCAGCGGGCAGAAGACCTTCATCACCAACGGCATCCAGGCGGACCTGACCATCGCCGTCGTCTCCACCGACGCCGCCCGCGGGGCGAAGGGCATCAGCCTGCTGCTGATCGAAAGCGACCGCGACGGTTTCCGCCGGGGCCGCAAGCTGGAGAAGATCGGCATGCACGGCCGCGACACGGCCGAGCTGTTCTTCGATGAGATCCGGGTGCCGAAAGCCAACCGCATCGGGGGGGAGAACGAGGGGTTCCGCCTTCTGATGACCCAGCTCCCGCAGGAGCGGCTGTCCATCGCCATTGAATGCATGGGCTGGGCCCAGAAGGCCTATGACCTGGCGGCCGCCTATGTGAAGGAGCGGCGGGCCTTCGGCCGGGCGGTGGTGGAATTCCAGAACACCCGCTTCCAACTAGCCCAGGCCAAGGCGGAACTGGCGGTCGGCTGGGCCTATCTGGACCAGTGCATAGCCCGCCACGCGGAAGGCCGGCTGACGGTGGAGGAAGCGGCCATCGCCAAGCTGTGGATCACGGAAATGTATGGCCGGATCGTGGACATGGCGGTGCAGATGCATGGCGGCTACGGCTTCATGAAGGAATACCTGGTCGCCCGCATGTATTGCGACGCCCGGGTCCAGCGCATCTATGGCGGCACGTCGGAGATCATGCGCGACCTGATCGGCCGCACGGTCTGATCGGCCCGGGGGAGGGAACGGCCCATGCGGATCGCACGCTTCGATGCCGGGGAGGGGCCGCGGCCGGGCATCGTCTCCCCCGATGGCGGGGTGGTGCATGACGTGCTGGCGGCGGACCCGACCCTTCCCGCCGATACGGCGGCCTGGCTGGCGGGGTTGGACGCGCTGGCCCCGCGGCTGCGCGCCGCCGCCGCCCGGGCCCCGGAGATCCCGCTGAAAGGGGTACAGCTGCTGGCGCCGGTGGCGCGGCCGGGCAAGATCCTGGCCGTGGGCCTGAACTATGCCGCCCATGCGCGGGAGATCGGGCGAGCCATCCCCTCCCTTCCCGCCTGTTTCCTGAAGCCCGGCACCACCCTGGCCGGGCCCTTCGACCCGGTGGCCCATCCCGGCTTCAGCGACAGCCTGGATTACGAAGGGGAACTGGTCGTCGTCATCGGCCGGGGCGGGCGGCATCTGACGCCGGGGGACGCCATGGCGGCGATCGGCGGCTATGCCGTGGGCAACGATGTGTCGCTGCGCGCCTTCGTGAAGCCGGACCTGCTGCCGCTGGGCAAGGGGCTGGACGGGGCCCTGCCGCTGGGTCCCTGGATCACCACCGCCGATGCGGTGCCGGACCCCCAGGCCCTGACCCTGCGCACTTGGGTGAACGGGGAGATCCGGCAGGATGCAGGGACGGCGGACATGGCGCTGGGCTGTGCGGCGCTGGTGGCGATGTTTTCCCGCTTCATGACCCTGGAGCCGGGGGACCTGATCCTGACCGGATCGCCCAGCGGATCTGGCGCCGGGATGGCCCCGCCCCGCTGGCTTTCCCCCGGCGATGTGGTGCGGGTGGAGATCGGGGGGCTGGGTGCGATCGAAAACCGGATCGTCCCCGGGCCGCCGGGCCTGAGCCCATAACCGGAATTCATGGGGTCGCCCCTCCTGGCAAGCCCCGCCCCGCCTCCCCCCATGCCACCATGCCGGTAAGCATGCGACCATGCCTGGGGAGGAACGACGAATGGACAAAGCCGCTGCGACCGCCACCGACCGGCATGGCCCGTCCCGCCGGGTGCTGGGGATTCCGCTTGCCTTCTGGGTTCTGGCGGGCTGTGTCATCGGGTTGATGCTGGGGCTGGGCAGCTTCCTGGCCGTCACCTATGGCCAGCTGGTCCGGCCGCTGGATGCGGAATTCGGCTGGTCGCGGACGGAGATCAATGTCTTCTCCACCGTCATGTCCCTGACCCTGCTGCTCGCCGCCCCGGCCGCGGGCGCCCTGGCCGACCGGTTCGGCGCCTTCCGGGTCCTGCTGTTCTCCGCTGTCGCGTTTCCGCTGGCGGTGGCGGCCCTGGCGCTGCAGTCCGGCAGCCTGATGCTGTTCTACCTGACCGCGGCCCTGGTGGCGGCGACGGGCGCGGGCACGCTGCCCATCACCTATTCCGCCGTGCTGGTCGCCTGGTTCGACCGCTATCGCGGCCTGGCCCTGGGCATCGCCCTGTCGGGCACCGGGCTTGCCTTCATCCTGATCCCCATGGCCTTGCAGCCCCTGATCGCGGCGGAGGGCTGGCGCAATGCCGTGCTGCTGCTGGCCGGCGCCTCCCTGGTGGTGGTGGTGCCGACGGTGCTGGCGGTGCTGCACCTGCGCCCCCGCGACGGGGGGGAGGTGGATGGCGGCCTGGGCCGTGGCGGCACAAGGCGGGAGGAGCCGGTTTTCGCCGTGGACTTCATCCCCGGCGGGATCAAGGACCAGATCGCATCGGCCCGGTTCCGGCGGGTGGGTCTGGCCTTCTTCCTTCTGTCCGTCGGGACCCAGGGCACGGTCGTCAACTTCCCGCCGATGATGTTCGGCGCCGGCTTCACCCCGGCGGAGGTGGGGCAGGTCATGGGTGCCTTCGGCATGGCGATCCTGTCGTCGCGCATCATCGTCGGCCTGCTGCTGGACCGGCTGCCGCCCCATCTGGTGACCTTCATCGTCCTGTCCGCCCCGGCGGTGGGTCTGGCGGTGCTGGCGACGGACGTGACCTTCACCACCGCCCTGGTCGCCGCCGTGCTGATGGGCTTCGGCTTCGGGGCGGAGCTGGACATCATGGGCTTCTTCATCAGCCGGCTGTTCCCGAAGGATTTCTTCGGCAACCTCTACGGCATGGCGATCGCCTGCTACACCCTGGGGGCCGCGCTGGGGCCGGTGATCATGGGCGCCGCCTATGACCGCACCGGCAGCTACACCGCCGGCCTGATCGCCGCCTCGATCCTGTTCTTCCTGGGCGCGGTGCAGTTCCTGGGCCTTCCGCTGAAACGCACGGCGGCCGGGCCGGTGGCGGCCGGGGTGGGGGCGGATTGAGGGGGTGCAGATCAGGGGCGAAGTGTCCCGCAGCAATGCGGGCGTCGCCCTTCTTGCGACCTACGGCGGGAGATCCGTAGGTCGCAAGGAGCGGAGCGGATTGCGACAATGGCCGGCGGCCCTTACGGCAGGATCGCCGTCCCCTCGATCTCCACCAGGGCTTCCCGTTCCACCAGGGCCAGGACCTGGACCAGGGTCATGGCGGGGAAGTTGCGGCCCATGACGTCGCGATAGACGGGGCCGAGATCGCGCAAACAAGACCGGTAGGCTTCGATATCGGTGACGTACCAGGTCAGGCGGCCGATATGTTCCGGTCCACCCCCGGCGGCGCGGACCACGTCCACCACGTTCTGCAACGCTTGGCGCACCTGGCCCAGGAAGTCCTTCGCTTCGAAGACGCAATCCTTGGTCCAGCCGATCTGGCCGCCAGTCAGCACGACACGGCCCTGGCCGACGACGCCGTTGGCATAGCCCTTGGGCGGGGCCCAGCCGTCGGGCTGGATGGTGGTGATCGTCATCGGGAAACCTCCTGTGCCGGGACGGACGGGGCGGCGGGATTGGGGGGGGCGGCAGGGGATGCGGCCAGGACCTGGCGGGCGATGATCACCTTCTGCACTTCCGATGCCCCTTCATAGATGCGCAAGGCCCGGATCTCCCGGTACAGCTCCTCCACCGGGGTGCCGGATTTCACGCCCAGCCCGCCGAACATCTGCAAGGCCTTGTCGATGGTGGCCTGGGCGGTGTCGGTGGCATAGAGCTTGGCCATGGCCGCTTCCCGGGTGATCCGGGTGACGCCGGAAAGGTCCGGCCGGTCCTTGGCCCAGGCGGCGCGGTAGACCAGCAGGGCGCCGGCATCGATATCCAGCGCCATTTCCGCCAGCTTGGCCTGGGTGATCTGGAGATCGGCCAGGGTGGCGCCGAACATGCGCCGTGTCGTCGCCCGCCCCACCGCCTCCTCCAGCGCCCGGCGGGAGAAGCCCAGGGCCGCGGCCCCCACGGTGGGACGGAAGACGTCCAGCGTGGTCAGCGCGATGCGCATCCCCTGCCCTTCTTCGCCCAGGCGGGCGCCGACCGGCACGAAGCAGTCGCGCAAGCGCAGGGTGGCCAGGGGATGGGGGGCGATCACCTCGATCCGTTCGGCGATGTCCAGGCCCGGTGTCCCGGCATCGACGATGAAGCCGGTGATGCCCTTGGCCCCGCTGTCGGTGCGGGCGAAGACCACGAACTGGTCGGCGATGGGCCCGTTGGAGATCCAGGTCTTCTCCCCGTTCAGGACATAGCCGCCCGCGACCGCGGTCGCCGTCGTCGCCATGGCGGCCACATCGGACCCGGCCTCCGCCTCAGACAGGGCGAAGGCGGCAACGCGGCTGCCCGCCCGCACGCCGGGCAGATAGCGGTCCTTCTGGGCGGGGCTGCCGGCCAGGGTGATGGCGCCGGTGCCCAGGCCCTGCATGGCGAAGCTGAAATCGGCAAGGCCCGAATGCCGGGCCAGCCCCTCCCGCACCAGGCAGATGGCGCGGACGTCGAAGGCCCCATCCACCGGGGCGGAAAGATCCAACCACCCGCCCTGCCCCAGGGCCGCCACCAGCCGGCGGCAGGACCCGTCCACATCGTGGTGGTCCACCAGGCCCGGCAGGGTGGCCGCCGCCCAGGCTTCCACCCGATCGGCCAGGTCACGGTGCCGCGGCTCGAAGAAGGGCCAGGTCAGGTAGCTGCGGTCGCTCATGTCGATGGATCTCCGGGCGGGTTGTGTCCGGGCGGGGTGTCGGCGGGCGGGTTGTCGGCGGCGGAGCGGGCAAGATTGCGCCGGACGGAGGATTTGACCCGGGCCAGAAGGCCCATCAGCACCTCCACCTCCCCGTCCGACAGGTCGGCGAAGGCGCTGGACACCCATTGCTCATGCAGGGCGGCCATCTGCTCGAAATAGGCCCGGCCCTCCCGCGTCAGCTCCACATACTGGGTGCGCTTGTCCTCGGCGGAGCGGAAGCGGTGGACCAGCCCCTCCGCCGCCAGCCGCTCGGTCACGCCGGTGACATTGCCGTTGGACACCATCATCCGGCGCGACAGGTCGCCCATGGTCAACGGCCCGTCCGCCTTGTGCAGCGCGGCCATGAAGTCGAACCGCGGCAGGGTGGTGTCGAAGGCGATGCGCAGATTGGCCCGGATCTCTGTCTCCACCAGGGTGGTGCAGGTCAACAGCCGCAGCCACAGGCGCAGGTCGCGGTGATCGGTGGACGCGGCCGCCGTCTCATGGTCGACGAAGCCGCCGGCCGGGTCGTGATCGGCATTGGGGGCAGCGCTGTCGAAGGAAACAGCCGGATTGGCTGCCAGTGCGGCGGCGGGGTCGGTCACGTCGTCTCTCCTCCGGAAACGGAGATGGACTGGCCGGTGACGCTTGCGGCCTCATCGCCGCAAAGCCAGGACACCGTGCCCGCCACCTCCTCGGGGCGGATGGGGCGCCCCAGCGGGTTGGAGCCGAGCATCTGGGTGAGCGCCTCCGCCTCCGACAGGCCGGTGCGGGCCCGGATGTTGGCGAGGGACGCGCTCAAAAGGTCGGTATCCGTGTATCCGGGGCAGACGGCGTTGACGGTCACCCCGGTCTTGGCCAGTTCCACCGCCATCGCCCGGGTCAGCCCGACCAGCCCATGCTTGGCGGCGCAGTAATGCGCGACGTAGGCATAGCCTTTCAAGCCCGCCGTGCTGGCGATGTTGACGATGCGGCCCCAGCCCCGCTCCACCATACCCGGCAGCACCGCCTGACCGGCGGCGAAGGCGGGGACCAGGTTCAGGTCCAGCATCCGGCGCAGGTCGTCCACCCCCAGGCGGCGCAAGGGGCGGCTGTCGGCCCCGCCGGCATTGTTCACCAGGATATCCACCGGTCCCGCCTCCCGCCCCGCGGCGGCCAGTGCATCCGCCAGGGCCGCCCCGTCGGTCACATCCACCGCGGCGATGCGGGTGCCGGGCCCGATGCGGGACGCCGCATCCATCAGGGTGTCCAGGGACCGGCCCAGGATGGTGACACGCGCCCCCTCCCCCGCCAAGCGGGCGGCGATGGCGAAGCCGATGCCGCGGCTGCCGCCGGTGACGACGGCGTGGTGGCCGGAGAGGCGGCCCCCCGCCGGACGGCCCCCCGCCGGGCGGTCAGGACGTGTGGAGGGATCGGGCCGGCTGCTTTCCATGATATCCGCTTCCCCCGATCAGACCGCGATCGCCATGTCCAGGTCGCGCTCCAGGTTGCGCAGGTACTGGGCCCGGCCGGACAGGTACTGCTTCGGCCAGGGCTGGGCGGCATGGCGCAGATGGGCGGCGGCGTGCAGGGTGAAATAGGGGTCGGACAGGTGGGGTCGGGCCAGCGCCACCAGATCGGCCCGACCGGCGGCGATGATCGAATTGACGTGGTCATGTTCGAAGATGTTGCCGACCGCCATGGTCGCCACCTTCGCCTCATTCCGGATGCGGTCGCTGAAGGGGGTCTGGAACATGCGGCCATAGACCGGCTTCGCTTCCACCGAGGTCTGCCCGGCGGAGACATCGACCAGATCCACGCCCGCCTCCTTGAAGGCGGCGGCCACGGCCACCGCGTCGTCGGGGGTCAGGCCATCCTCATGCCAGTCGGTGGCGGAGATGCGGACGGACATCGGCTTGTCGTCGGGCCAGGCGGCGCGCATGGCCCGGAACACCTCCAGCGGGAAGCGCAAGCGGTTCTCCAGGCTGCCGCCATATTCATCCTCCCGCTTGTTGGTCAGGGGAGAGATGAAGGCGGAGAACAGGTAGCCGTGGGCGGCGTGCAGTTCGATCATGTCGAAGCCCGCATCCTGCGCCATCTCCGTCGCGCGGGCAAAATCGGCCACCACCCGGTCCATATCCGCCCGGGTCACCACCCGCGGGACGGCATTGTGCTTGGACCAGGGCAGGGGTGAGGGGGCCAGGATCTCCCAGTTCCCGCCGTCCAGCGGCATGTCCATCCCGTCCCAGCCCAGCTTGGTGGAACCCTTCGGTCCCGAATGGCCGAGCTGGAGACAGATCTTCGCCTCACTATGGCCGTGGACGAAATCGGTGATGCGCTTCCAGGCGGCCACATGGTCGGCATGATACAGGCCGGTGCAGCCCGGGGTGATCCGCGCCTCCGCACTGGGGCAGGTCATCTCCGTATAGATCAGCCCGGCGCCGCCGACGGCGCGGCTGCCGTAATGGACCAGGTGGAAGTCGTTGGGCAGCCCGTCCTTGGCGCTGTACATGGCCATGGGGCTCATCACCACCCGGTTCGCCAGCTCCATCCCGCGCAGCTTGAACGGCGTGAACATGGGAGGGACCGGCACCTGCTGCGGCCGACCGGTCGCCTTTCCGGCGTGCCAGGTCTCATACCCCTTCAGCCATGTGCTGTCGCGCAGGCGCAGGTTCTCATGCCCGATGCGCTGGCTGCGGGTCAGCAGGGAATAGGCGAACTGCTCCGGCTCGAAATGGGCGTAGCGGGCGATGTTCTCGAACCATTCGGTGCTGTTGCGGGCGGCCGACTGGATCTTCAGCACCTCCACGCTCCGCTCCGCCTCATAGGCCTTCAGTGCGCCCTTGATGTCGCCCGGCATGGCATTGATCTTCTGGGCCAGTGCTATCGCATCCTCCAGCGCCAGCTTGGTGCCGGACCCGATGGAGTAATGGGCCGTGTGGGCCGCATCGCCCATCAGGACGATGGTGTCCTTGATCCAGGTATCGCAGATCACCCGGGGGAAGTTCAGCCAGTCCGACCCGCGCAGATGGCGGCTGTTGGTCATGAGGCTGTGACCGTCCAGATACTTGCCGAAGACCTTTTCGCCGAAGGCGATGGTCTCCGCACTGGTCTTGCCCTCCAGCCCGGCGCGGCGCCAGTTCTCCTCCGTCGTTTCGATGATGAAGGTGCTGGTGTCGTTGTTGAAGCGGTAGGCATGGACCTGGAACCAGCCCCACTCCGTCTCCTCGAAGATGAAGGTGAAGGCGTCGAACACCTTCTTCGTGCCCAGCCAGACGAACTTGTTCTTCCGCCGGTCGATGGACGGCTTGAAGTGATCGGCGTACTGGGTGCGGATGCGGCTGTTCACCCCGTCGGACGCGATGATCAGGTCGCAATCGGCGAATTGCTCCAGGCTGGGATCGATCTCCACCTCGAAGACCAGCTTCACGCCAAGCTCCTCCGCCCGGCGCTGGAGGATGTTCAGCAGGTGCTTGCGCTCGATCCCGCAGAAACCGTGGCCGGAAGAGGTGATGACCCGGCCCTTGAAATGGACGTCGATATCGTCCCAACGGGCGAAGCTGTCGATGATGGCCTGCTGGCTTTCCTCATCCCCGCCCTTCAGGTTGCGCAGCGTCTCTTCCGAGAAGACGACGCCCCAGCCGAAGGTGTCATAGGGGCGGTTGCGCTCATAGACCGTGATGTCATGGGCCGGGTCCGCCTTCTTCATCAGGATGGCGAAGTACAGGCCGGCCGGGCCGCCGCCGATGCAGGCAATCTTCATGGCGCTAGTCCCCTGTCTGGTCCGCAAGGGCGGGGGCGATCCGGTCGGCCGTCCCTGCCCGCTACGCTGTCCGTTGGCTGTCTGAACCACGGTCAGAAGATCTGTACCGGAGGCGATGCGGGGAGCGGTCGGGCCATCCCTGCCACCTCTTATATTTTAAACTTAAACTATCAGCTGTTGTTCGGCAAGGGGGTGCCGGCAGATTTCCAGAACTCCCTTGTCGCAGGTCCCTGTCGCACCCGGATGATGTCAGACCAGGCCCTTGGCCTTGGCATAGGTCGTCAGCGCATCCTCCGCCCGCGGCACATCGCCGAACAGGGCGCGCTGGCGGCTGGTATCGGCGACATAAGGGCCGAAGGTCAGGAACTTCAGCATCGCGCGCAGGTCCTTGACCATGGGTTTGAACAGGCCGACGCCGCCCATGATCGTGCCCACGACCGCCCAGGGGGCCGCCTGGACCTTCACCGGGCGGTTCAGGATGCGGCCGAACAGGTCGGCGATGTCCCGGGCGGACAGGGGCCGGTCGCAGCCGATATCGATCACCTTGCCCTCCGCCTCCGGATGGTCGACGGCCAGGGCCAGGCAGCGCGCCACCTCCACCGTGGGCACATGGGTGATGGCCCGGGCGGGATCGCCGATGGCCTGGAAGGATCCCTTCTTCAGGGCACCCGCCCAGCGGTCCTCCCGCTGGTCGATGAAGCTGCCGGGGCGCAGGGCGACGAAGGGCACGCCCAACTGGGTCAGCCGATCCTCCACCACCTTCTTGGCGTAGAAATGGGGGACATCCACCGCCTTGTCGCAGTTCAGCACACTGGTCAGGACGAAGCGCTTGATGCCCGCCCGTTTCGCCGCCTCCGCCAGGGCCAGATGGCCCTGCAGGTCGACGCTGGCGGGGCTTTCCCCCTTCTGCCGGCGGAAGAAGCCGTTGGCGGTGGTCACCAGGGCATCGGTCCCGGCCAGCGCCCGGTCCAGGGAACCCGGGTCCAGCAGATCGCCGCGCACCAGTTCCACCGGCTTGGTCTTCAGGGGCGTGGTGTCGGAACTGGCGCGGACCAGGGCCCGCACCTGATGCCCGCGGGCCAGCAAGGCGTCCACCGCCTTGCCGCCCAGGTGACCGGTGGCGCCGATCACCAGCACGCGCCGGATCGCCGGTGCGGTCATGGTCTGTCTCCATCAAGCTGAATTAAGGGAAAGCCGGGATCCGGCCGTCGGCGGGTCAGAACCGGTAGCTGACCGTCAGGCCCCATTCCCGCGGATCACCCACGAAGACATAGCTGGGACCGAAGCCGGCGCTGGCGTCCTGGCCGAAGGTGAAGTAGCGCTCATCGAAGGCGTTCTGGACATAGCCGGCGACCGACACCGTATCGTCGGCGTTGCTCCAGGTGACGCGGAAGTTGAACAGGCTGTAGCCGCCCTGGCGTTCCGCGGGGAAGTTCGTCGCCTGGAAGAACTGATCGCCCGTGTAGATCCATTCGCCGCGCAGCGACACGTCGCCCATGGTGTCCAGCGGCACCACATATTCTGCGGCGGCATTGACCGTCCATTCCGGGGACAGGGGTAGCTGGTTGCCGTTGCGGTAGGGCAGGCCCACCGGCACGTCCTTGTATTCGGAATCCGTGTAGCCGAGGCCGAGGCTGAGGGTCAGTTCGCTTGTCAGCCGGGCCTGGATCTCCGCCTCGAATCCCCAGATCTCCGCCGCAGCATTGGTGATGATGAAGGTGCCGGCCTGCTGGATCACGCTCTGGATGTTCTTGTAATCCATATAGAAGGCGGCCAGGTTCGCCTGGACGCGGTCGTTGAACAGGCGGGACTTCAGCCCGCCTTCGAAGCTGTCCACCTCCTCCGGGTCGAAGGGCTGGATGGCGTTGACCTGGCCCTGCGGGCGGCCGTTGAATCCGCCGCTCTTGAAGCCGCGGCTCCAATGGCCGTACAGCATCACATCCTCCGTCGCCTGGAATTCCAGCCCCACCCGCGGGGTCCAGCTGGGGAACTTGGCCGACACGGTGGTGAAGGGCAGGGTCGTGTTCACCCCCTGCTGGAACAGCACCGGGAAGGGCGGGAACGGTAGGGTGATGGGGAAGCCCAGATTGTTGACGAAGGCATCGGTCAGCGACAGCTCCTTGTCATCCAGGGAATAGCGCAGGCCCAGGGTGGCGCTGAGATTGGTGGTGATGTCGATCGATGCCTGACCATAGGCGG
This sequence comes from Pseudomonadota bacterium, assembly GCA_046045995.1. Classification (GTDB taxonomy): domain Bacteria; phylum Pseudomonadota; class Alphaproteobacteria; order Azospirillales; family Azospirillaceae; genus Indioceanicola. The sequence continues at coordinate 25,566 of JBJOKR010000009.1, forward strand.
CATAGGACTGGTTGGAGCCCTCCCGGTACTGCCGGTTGATGAACACCGTGTTGGCCAGGCGCGGACCCAACTGGCGCACATGCATGGGCAGCAGCTGGGTGAAATCCTCCGTGAAGTAGTACAGGCCCGTGGCGAACGACACGCGGCCATCCCAGGCATTGCCGTTCACCTGGATTTCCTGGCTGAACTGGTCCTGGGTCGTGGTCGCCACCTGGTCGAAGGCGCGGTAGCCGGTGCCGTCGTAATCCTGGCCCGTCGTCGCCTCCAGATCCCGGTAGGCGCTGATCGCCTTCACCTCCAGATCATCGCTGATGTCATAGGTGAGGGTCAGGGACGTGCCCCAGATGTCGCTGTCGTTGATCGGATCGACGGAACGGAAATCCAGGAACAGGTCGTCGGACCGGTCGTTGTTGATGTCCGCCGGGAGGGTACGCAAGGGCGGGCCGAAGAACGGGAACGGGGCGGCCGTGATGCTGGCCCCGCGGTTGATGGTGTGGCGGGTGGTGCCGCGCCCGCGGCTTCCGTCCACGCTGGCCAGAACCTCCAACCCCTCCACCCCTGTGAACAGAAGGGAGGCGCGGCCCGTCAGATCGTCCACGTCGCCGGCCCGGCGGCCAGGGAAATAGACACTGCGGCCCGGACCATCCTGGCTGGCATAGGATACGGCAACCCGACCCGCCAGAACATCGGGCACCAGCGGCCCGGTGACGGACCCGCGCAGGCGGTACAGGTCGCGCGACCCGCCCGTCGCCTCCACCCGGCCGGCCGCCTCCTGGGACGGGGCCTGGGTGACGACACTGACCGCCCCGGCGATGGTGTTGCGGCCAAACAGCGTGCCCTGGGGCCCGCGCAGCACCTCCACCCGCTGGATGTCCAGGGCGCTGAGGCTGGAGCCGACGGTGCGGCCCAGATAGACCCCGTCCACATAAAGCCCCACGGCCGGATCGGCGGAGACGATGAAATCATCCTGGCGGATGCCGCGGATGGCGAAATTCGCATCCGATCCGCCCTGGGGGCTGCGCGTCACATAGGTGTTGGGGGTGAAGCGGCCGATATCGTTGATGCTGGTGACGTTCCGTTTCTCCAGCTCCGCCGGGGTGAAGGCGGTGACGGCGACGGGAACCGTCTGCAGCGTCTCCTCCACCCGGCGGGCGGTGACGATGATCTCCTCCAGCACCAGCGGTTCCGCCGCCTCCTGGGCGTGGACCGGGGCCGGGACAAGGACAAGCGTCAGCGGTAGGGCCGACATCAGGGCGGCACCGACGGTCGAAACGCCGATGCCGGCGGTGACAGGCAGACGGGGTGAAAGAGAGCGTTGCATGCGTGAGCCTCCCATTCTTCTTGTCGACCGGGGCCATCTGCGACGCCCGATATTTTAAGCGTGAAATGTAAGGAGGGGGTGCGCCAATAACTAAGGGTGCGCGCGCCATAACCATGTGTCGGACACCCACGGCGTGGTCAGGACCGGTCCGGGGTTATCGCGCCCCACCCCTTTTTCATAAGGGTCCTGCCGACCGGACACGGAATGCTGGGGGCTGAAACCAAGCCAGCGGGGGGAGGATGACATGACCGTGGCGATCATCGGCGGCACCGGCAAGGTGGGCCACCTGACGGCCCTGCATCTGGCGGCACGGCGGGTGCCGGTGACGGTGATCAGCCGCACCGCCCCCGCGGCCCCGCTGCCGCCCGGGGTGCGCCATGTACCGGGCGATCTGGCCGATCCGGCAAGTCTTGCGGCGGGGCTGGCCGGTGCCGACAGCCTGTTCCTGATCACACCCTTCATCGCCGCGGAAACGACCCTGGGCCTGGGCGCGGTGGAAGCGGCCTTGGCGGCGGGCGTGCGCCGGATCGTGTACATGGCCATCATGAACCTGGAGGTGATGGCCCGTGTGCCCCATTTCGGCAACAAGGTCCCGATCAAGCAGCGGGTGATGGCGGCGGGCGTGCCCTTCACCGTGCTGGAACCGAATTTCTTCCAGCAGAATGACTTCATGTATGCGGGCGCCATGCTGGGCCCCGGCGTCTATCCCATGCCGCTTGGCCGGATCGGGCTGAACGCCGTGGATGTGCGGGACATCGCCCCCATCGCCGCCCTGGCCCTGGCGACAGACCGGCTGGACGGACGGGTGCTGCCCATTCCGGGGCCGGAGCCGATCTCCGGCCCGTCCGCCGCCGCCACCTATGCCCGGCTGTTGGGTCGCCCGATCCACTATGTGGGCGATGACCTGGACGGGTTCGTCGCCATGCTGGACCGGATGATGCCCGGTGGTGCCGATGACTGGCTGAAGCACGACCTGCGCACCATGGCGGAGGAGAACCTGGCCCGGGGCAACCCGGCCGATGCCGACCAGATCGCGGCGGTGGAGGACCTGCTGGGCCGACCCCTGCGCCGCCATGCCGCCCTGGCGGAGGAGGTGGTGGCCGCAGGCCTGATGCAGGCCCCGCCGGGGGGCCAGACCGGGAGACAGGCCGGGGGGCCATAACCGCGGGCTATCTCCCGGCGCGGCTTTTCCATTGGGCCGCCCCTCCGCCCGGTCCCTACCCTGGGCGGAGACGATCCTTTCCCGGGACCCGAGACGCAGGAGCACGCGATGCCGGCCGGCACCTTCATCCCCTACGGCCTTTACTGGTCCACGCCCTTCGCAAAATGGCAGGGCAGCCTGTCCCACCTGCACAGCCTGCGCTATGCCGCCCATGTGGCGACGGGGGTGTTGGCCCGCCGCGGGGTGGACAGCGGGATACTGGACTATGCCGTGCTGGGCACCACGGTGCCCCAGCGCAACGCCTTCTACGGCCTGCCCTGGGTGACGGGGATGCTGGGTGCCCCCCATGTGGGCGGGCCGACGGTGAACCAGGCCTGCGCCACCAGTGCCCGGATCGTGCAGATGGCGGCGCAGGAGGTGTCGGGGGGCCAGGCTGGCTGCGCCCTGGTCATCGCCGCCGACCGCTGTTCCAACGGGCCGCACCTGTACTACCCCGCCCCGTCCGGCCCAGGCGGCACGGGGGAGCATGAGGACTGGGTCTTGGATAATTTCGGCCACGACCCCTATGCCGGGAACGCCATGCTGGACACGGCGGAGAATGTGGCCGCCCGCTTCGGCATCGGCACCGCCGAACAGCATGACCTGGTGCTGATGCGCTATGCCCAGTACCAGGACGCGCTGGCCGACAACCGCGCCTTCCAGCGCCGCTACATGGATGCGTTGACGGAGGTGCCGGATGCCCGATTCCGCAAGACCGCCGCCCGGATGGAAGGCGATGAAGGCGTCTTCGCCAGCACGGCCGCGGGGCTGGCCGCCCTGAAACCGGTGAAGGCCGGCGGCACCGTCACCTTCGGCGGGCAGACCCATCCGGCCGACGGCAATGCCGGCCTGATTGTCGCCACGCGGGAAAAGGCGCGCGACCTGTCCACCGACAAGGGTATCGAGGTGGAGTTGCTGGGATTCGGCATGGCCCGGGCGGAAAAGGGGTTCATGCCGCTGGCTCCCGTTCCCGCCGCCCGCCGGGCACTTGCGGATGCCGGCATCGGCATCGACCAGGTGACGGCGGTGAAATCCCACAACCCCTTCGCCGTGAACGACATCGCGTTCGCGCGGGAGACCGGGTTCCCGCTGGAACGGATGAACGCCTTCGGCTGCTCCCTGATCTGGGGCCATCCGCAGGGGCCGACGGGCCTGCGCGCCATCATCGAACTGATCGAGGAACTGGCCCTGCGCGGCGGCGGCATCGGCCTGTTCCAAGGCTGTGCTGCCGGCGACACCGGCATGTCCCTCGTCCTGCGCGTCGGGGAAGCGCGGGCGTAGGGGGGTGCAAAAGCCCCTCTCCCTCAAGGGGCGAGGGGGTGTTCTGTGAGGAACCCCGATCCCTTTCCCCCCCCTCACTCGATCCCGAACAGCTCAAGCTGGAAGCGCATTTCCTCCTCGCTCAGGGGGTAATCGGTTCCGTGGCGGGCGTTCAGCAGGCGGCGGGGATGGATGCCAGCCCCCTTCTGCTGGAGCAGCCGCGCCCCGCGCATGGACAGGCCCGCACTCCAGGCCAGGGCGGTGACGGCCTTGGCGCTCTGGGTGTCCAGGATGCGCTGCACCACATCGGGCGGGATCCGGGCCAGCAGGGCGAGTGCCACCCGCATGAAGGCCCGGTCGCCCCAGGAAATGGCGTCCCACACCACCTCCTCCGTCAGGGCGCCAGCGGCGAACAGGCGGGCCGCCCGCTCCTCCGGCCGTTCGCCATGACTGTAATCACGGGCGAAATCCAGACGGCGCCGGGCGACGGCGACGATGTCGTCGGCGGTGTCGGGATCGAAACCAGCCTCATCGGCCAAGGCATCGCGAAGGTCCAGCTCGACCTGTTCGGCCAGCCGGCTGGTCAGGCGGGCGGGCAGGATCGGCCGGCCGCCGGGCCCCAGCGCGGGCTCCACCATCATCCCCTCCGCCGCTTGTGCCGAGTCTCCGGCCGCTGCGCCGGGGTCGCCCTGGGGGGCGGCGGTGGCGGCGGGATCGGACCCGGCCCCCACCGCCTCCGCCACCCGGGGGCTGACAGAGGGGCGGCGGGCGATCGCCTCCAGCACCCAAGGGACCGGATGGGCGGCGATGATGCCGAGCAAATCCTCATCCGACAGCTGGACACAGGTGCGCAGCACCGGTTCCGCCACCTCCCGCGCCATGTCCCGCGCCAGGGTGGCGACCAGCCTGGGCGGGGCGCAATCCACATCCTTGATGGCGCTGGCCAGGGCGGCGCGCACCCGGACCAGCTGGTCCGCCGCCAGCATGTTCAGCGCGTTCAAGGCCAGGTCGTTCATGGCCGCCTGCTCCGCCCCGGTCAGGTGGGGCAGCAGCCGGGCCAGCTTCCCGGCCAGCAGGGCCCGCACCTCATCATCCCGGTCCCGGGCCAGCCGTGTGGAAGCGCGCACCGGCGTCAACGCATTGGCCGCCACGGCCCGGCGCACGGCGGGTTCATCGTCATCGGCCAGATAGTAAAGCAGTTCGGGCCGCACATCGCCCCGGGCCGCCAAACCGGCGCGCACGGAGGGATCCGGATCGGCGGCCATGGCCTTGGCCGCGTCATAACCCAAGGCCGGGGCGCGCAATGCCGGGGGTGCTGCGCCCGCGGCTGGTGTCTTCGCCGTCATCCTGTCCACCCGAGCTTTTCCCGAACGGCCGATCCGCTTTCCGCATCCGGGGCCGGTCTGCCCGGCCGGAGGCGCCGCACCGATGGGGTGAGAGTTCCAGCTTCCGCGGGCGGGCGCAAGCGTGGCGTCAGCAGCGCACCCGATGATCTTCCCGCGTACGTCGACGGTCGTCAGCCATTCCAAGTTACAGTATCGACGTCGATCCGCGCATTTGCGTGCAGCACCTATGCCGAAATGCATAGAATGGGTTCATATCGAGTTTACGGCGCCATGGCATCGTCCCAGTCACCGCATGATCCGGGAGATGATCCATGGTTTTTCGCCACCTGTTCCCGCTGCAATCGTCCCGTTTTGTCCTGTTCCTGGTGACCCTGGGGGCGACCCTGGCCGCCGCCTTGGTCCTGTCACCGGCGGCGCGGGCGGAAACCCTGACGCTGCGGTCCGATTACTGGTGCCCCTACAACTGCACCCCCGGGGGCGAGCCGCCGGGCTACATGATCGAGATCGCGCGCAAGGTGTTCGAGCCGGCGGGCTACAGGATCGATTACCAGCTGATGCCCTATGACGAAGCGATCGAAGCCGCCCGCAAGGGGGAGATCACGGCCGTCGTCGGTGCCGCGCGCAAGGATGCGCCGGATCTGGCCTTCACCACCTCCAGCCAAGGGACGACCACCTACGCCTTCGCCAGCGCGAAGGGCAGCGGCTTCGCCTATACCGGTCCGGAGAGCTTGAAGGGCATCCGCCTGGGTGCCATCCAGGATTACACCTATGATGCCGCCATCGATGCCCATATCGCCGCCGGCGATGGCGTGACCCTGGTCAGCGGCGACACCGCAACCCGGGACCTGGTCCAACTTCTGGCGGACGGCAAGGTGGATGTGATCATCGAAGGCGATGCCGTGCTGGATTACACCATCGCGGAAATGGGCATGGTCAACCTGTTCGACCTGTTCGTCGCCAGCCAGGGGGCCCCGGTCTATATCGCCTTTTCCCCCGCCCATCCCAAAGTGGCGGAACTGGTGACCCTTCTTGACAAGGGGATTGCGGATCTGCGGGCCAGTGGTGACCTGACGAAGATCATGCGCCGCTACGGCAAGAAGGACTGGCAGTGACCGCACGGTGCCGCTGACCCCGCAGCACCGGTGATCCCACGGCTCAGCCCGCCGGGGCGGTGCTCAACAGGCGCCGCCTTCCCGCTGGTAATCGGCGACCATGCCGGCCCGCACGATCACCGTTTCCCGGCACCAGACGGCCATCCCCTCCCCCCGGTGCACATCGGCATGCAGCCAGACCACCATCTCCTCCCCCGTGGGGGAAACGGTCCGCTGGGAGGGGGAGCGTGCGGCTTCGCGGATCACGGCATCGGCGGGGCGCCCGACCACCTCCGGCACCAAGGCCGCACGGGACGTCCCACCATAAAGGTATCGGCCATCCACCGCCGGATGCCCGCATCCCGCTACCAATCCGGCCAGCACCAGAACACCAGGAAGTATCGCGCGCCGCATGGCCCCCCCATCCAGAAATGTTGCGGTATAGCCAGGACTGTCATGCGCTTGCAATATTCCTGATGGGCATAGCCCTTAGGGTGTAGGTTGACTGGACACACGCTCCATCAGGGGGCAGACGGGAATCAGGATATGCAACCGGGGGCACGCTGTCCGGGAAGGCACGCTATCCGGATCGTGTCGCGGGCTCAGCCCAGGTGGTCGCGGGCAAGGTAATCGGCGGCCTGCATTTCCATCAGGCGGCTGACCGTGCGCTGGAATTCGAAGGTGTGCTGCCCGTCGGTGTACAGCCGGTCGGCCGCCGCCTCCGCCCCTGCCACCAGCTTGACCTTGTGTTCGTACAGGGCATCCACCAGTGTCATGAACCGCTTGGCCTCATTGCGCTGGTCGGGGCCCAGGCGGGGGATGCCGTCCAGGATCACCGTGTGGAACCGCCCGGCGATGGCCAGGTAATCGGCCGGCCCCAGGGCTTGGCGGCACAGCCCGTCGAAATGGAACCAGGCGACATCCCGGGCCGTGCGCGGCACCGGCACCTGCCGTCCCTGCACCGTCAGCGTATCCGGCGCACCGGCGGCCCCGTCGGTCAGGTCGGCCCAGGTCCGCACAAGCGCCGCCGTCGTCTCCGCCCCCGCGGGGTAATGGTAGACCTTGGCCCCCGCCAGCCGGGCCAGGCGGTAATCACGCAACCCGCCCAGGTGCAGCACATCCAGCCGTTCCTTCAGCAACGCGATGAAGGGCAGGAAGCGTTGACGGTTCAGGCCGTCCTTGTACAGATCGTCCGGCGGCCAGTTCGATGTGGCGACCACCACCACGCCCAGGTCGAACAGGGCGGTGAACAGGCGGCCCAGGATCATGGCGTCGGCCACGTCGATCACATGGAATTCATCGAAGCAGAGCAGCCACGCCTCCTCCGCCACCCCATGGGCCAGTTCGGGCAGAAGCTCCTCCGCCCCTTTTTCCGTCCCCTTCGACCGCTGGCGCAGGTCATGCAGACGCTTGTGCACCTCAATCATGAAGGCATGGAAATGCACCCGCCGCTTCTTTTCCACCGGGGCGGTGTCAAAGAACAGGTCCATCAGCATGGACTTGCCCCGGCCCACATCGCCGTAGACGTACAGGCCCTGGGGGGCGGGATCCAGGCGGCGGGCCAGTCCGAAGCGCGCCCGCCAGCCCACATGGCCCATGGCGGGGCGGTAGTTCCGCAGGGCGTGCCACAGGCTCTGCAGCTTTTCCGCCGCCAATTCCTGGGCGGGATCGGCCTTCAAGGTGCCGGTGCCGCGGCGGGCACGATAGATGGACAGGGGGCCGTCGGTCATGATCGGGGAATGCGCGGGGCCAGCGTGGGTCCGGACGGGCGGGCCCCCTTCCTAGCGGCAGCCGGTTGCGGGGGCAAGCATCCCACGCGCCGGGTCCGCATGTGCGCCCCCGCACCGATGCAGAGGCGGCAGGCCAGATGTGCATCGGGATGTCTATACAGGCGGGTCCCTAGACAGTATTTTGAATTTTATGTTTCATTGTTCGCAGGACTGATTTCCGGCCCTGGAACCGACGCGCCCGCCCCGATGACCGCACGCCGCACCACGCTGGCCACCTTGATGGCGCTGGCTCTCCTTCTACTGCCGTCGGCGGTACAGGCGGCGTGCACCCTGCGTTTCGCCTGGACGGAATGGGATCCGTTCCATTACCGCGGCATTGATGGGGAGATGCACGGCATCGACCATGCCCTGGTCGGCGATGCGGCCCGGCGGGCCGGATGCACCGTGCTGTGGGTGGAAATGCCGCGGAGTCGGGCCCTGCCCCTGCTCAAGGATGGCCGGATCGACGGCATCGCCGGCATGTCCCGCACCCAGGAACGGGAGGTCTTCGCCCTGTTCGCCGGCCCGATGCGGCCCGGCCGCAACGTGCTGACCGTCCGGCGGGGAGATGCTGCGACCTTCCCCTTCACCAGCCTGCGGGAGCTGGCGGACAGTGGTTTCCGCCTGGGGATCATCGGCGGGGCGAAATACAGCCAGGAATACGAATCCCTTCTCGCCTCCGGCGCCCTGGCCGACAATGTGGTGCAGGTCGCGAACACCGAAGGTGCTGTGACCATGCTGCTGCGGGGCCGGATCGACGGCTATATCGACGGCCAGATCGTCGCCCGCCGCCAGCACGCCCGGATGGAGGTATCGGACCGGGTGGAGGAACACCCCATGGTCATCTCCAACACCGCGGCCTATCTGCTGCTGAGCCGCCGCAGCGTCGATTCCGCGGTGGCGGAGCGGTTCAACACCGCCCTTCGGGCTATGATGGCGGATGGCAGCATCGAGCGGGTGATGACCTCCGGCCTGATGGCCGGCCTGGGCGCGCAACAGGCGGCCCGCACCCCGGCGGAGTGAGCGGGACGGCCCCGGCCGACCCGTGCATGCCGGACCCCGGTGCAGGCGGATTGGCACAGGCGGGTCGACGCAGGGAAGTTTCCCATTTGCCGCATTCCTGGTAATCGAATTGCGTATTTGCAGGTGCGAAAGGCTGTGGCACACAGTGCCCCGGCCCCACCGGTGATACCCGACGGGGCTTGGATACCCGCGCGGGGCGCGGGACCGAACCAGACCGATTCAGGCAGACGGGGAAAGCCCATGGAGAAGTTCGTCCAGATCACCGGGATCGCGGCACCGCTGCGGATCATGAATGTCGATACCGACATGATCATCCCCGCCCGGTACCTGAAGACGATCAAGCGCACCGGCCTGGGTGAAGGCCTGTTTGCCGCCATGCGGTTCGATGACAGCGGGGCGGAGCGGCCGGATTTCGTGCTGAACCGTCCGGCCTACCGCAAGGCCAGCATCATCATCGCCGGCGATAACTTCGGCTGCGGGTCATCCCGCGAGCATGCGCCCTGGGCCCTGCTGGATTACGGCATCCGCTGCGTGATCGCCCCCAGCTTCGCCGACATCTTCTTCAACAACTGCTTCAAGAACGGCATCCTGCCGATCGTCCAGCCGCAGGAGGTGGTGGACCGGCTGATGGATGCGGCCGACAACGGTGCCAATGCCACCTTCACTGTCGACCTGGAAAGCCAAACCATCAGCCTGCCCGATGGTGAGAAGGTTTCCTTCGATGTGGAGCCGTTCCGCAAGGAATGCTTGATGAACGGCTGGGACGACATCGGCCTGACCCTACGCCAGGCCCCCGCCATCGACCGGTTCGAGGACGGGCAAAAGACGGGTCAGCCCTGGCTCTGGGCATCCTGACCGCAAGGATACTTCCGGCGGCGGCCCGTCCGGGTTAGAAGCAGCAGATGCGGTTAAGGCATACAGGGGTGTGAAATGGCGGTGATCGGTTCCCTTCTTCTTCTTCCCGGTGACGGCATCGGCCCGGAAGTCATGCGTCAGGTCCGGCGGACCATCGACTGGCTCACCAAGCGCCGGGGCATCGAATTCGCGGTGGAGGAAGGGCTGGTCGGCGGTGCAAGCCTGGACGCCCACGGCACGCCCCTGACCGATGCGACGATGGAACGGGCGCTGGCGGTCGACGCCGTGCTGCTGGCGGCGGTCGGCGGCCCGAAATGGGATGCGCTGGGCTTCGACAAGCGACCGGAGGCCGGTCTTCTGCGCCTGCGCAAGGAAATGGACCTGTTCGCCAACCTGCGCCCCGCCGTTGTCTTCGACGCCCTGGTGGATGCCAGCACCCTGAAGCCGGAGGTGGTGCGTGGGCTGGACATCATGATCGTGCGCGAACTGACCGGTGGTGTGTATTTCGGGGAACCGCGCGGGATCGAGGATCTGGGCAACGGCGAACGCCGCGGCATCAACACCCAGGTCTATACCACCAGTGAGATCCGCCGCGTCGCCCGCATCGCCTTCGAACTGGCCCGCAAGCGGGGCGGCAAGGTCTGCTCCAGCGAGAAGGGCAATGTCATGGAATCCGGCTTGCTGTGGCGGCAGGAGGTGATCGCCCTGCACCAGGCGGAATACCAGGACGTGCAGCTGTCGCATATGCTGGCCGATGCCTGCGCCATGCAACTGGTGCGCAATCCCAAGCAGTTCGACGTGATCGTCACCGACAACCTGTTCGGCGACATCCTGTCGGACGAAGCGGCCATGCTGACCGGGTCCATCGGCATGCTGCCCAGTGCCTCCCTCGGCGCGCCGGACGCGAACGGCAAACGCAAGGCCCTGTATGAGCCGGTGCACGGCTCCGCCCCGGACATCGCCGGCCGGGACCTGGCGAACCCGATCGCCATGCTGCTGTCCTTCGCCATGGCCCTGCGCTGGTCCTTCAACCTGGAGGCGGAGGCCGTGCTGCTGGAGAAGGCGGTGCAGAACGTGCTGAACACCGGCATGCGCACGGCCGACATCATGCAGCCGGGCATGGCCAAGTGCTCCACCGGCGTGATGGCGGACACGATCCTGCGCGAGATGGACAAGATGATCGCTTGAGGGCTGATGCTGACCGGTGCTGCGGGCCCCGCGCCGATCGCGGTGACGGGCCCGCTTGCCCGCGCGCGGGAATCAGGCTAATCAGCCCGCGGCCCCGTTGCTGCATCGCGAGAGACGCGACCCGCGGACCCGCAGGTCCGGCGTCACCATGGCGACCGGTGGATGGGCGACAGGTAAGTGCGCAATACGGTTACACCACGAAACAGACCCGAGGACGCATCCATGGCACGCAAGAAGATCGCACTGGTCGGCGCCGGCCAGATCGGCGGTACCCTGGCCCTCCTGGCCGGCCAGAAGGAACTGGGCGACGTCATCCTGCTGGACATCCCCGACGCCGAGGGTGTCGCCAAGGGCAAGGCGCTGGATATCGCCGAACTGTCGCCCGTGATGGGCTTCGACGCCGGCTACAGCGGCACCAGCAACTATGCCGATATCGCCGGGGCCGATGTGGTGATCGTCACCGCCGGCGTACCGCGCAAGCCGGGCATGAGCCGCGATGACCTGGTCGGCATCAACGCCAAGGTGATCAAGGCCGTCGGTGCGGGCATCAAGGCCCATGCCCCGGACGCCTTCGTCATCGTCATCACGAACCCGCTGGATGCGATGGTCGGCCTGATGCAGGAAGTGACCGGGTTCGCGCCCGAGAAGGTGGTGGGCATGGCCGGCGTCCTGGACAGCGCCCGCTTCCGCTGGTTCCTGGCGGAGGAGTTCAACGTCTCCGTCGAGGACATCACCGCCTTCGTCCTGGGCGGCCATGGCGACACCATGGTCCCGTCGGTCCGCTATTCCACCGTCGCCGGCATCCCGCTGCCCGACCTGGTGAAGATGGGCTGGACCACCCAGGAGAAGCTGGACAAGATCGTGCAGCGCACCCGTGACGGCGGGGCGGAGATCGTCGGCCTGCTGAAGACCGGTTCCGCCTTCTACGCCCCGGCAGCCAGCGCCATCGCCATGGCCGAAAGCTATCTGAAGGACAAGAAGCGCCTGCTGCCCTGCGCCGCCAAGCTGACCGGCCAGTACGGCGTGGACGGCCTGTACATCGGCGTGCCGGTCATCATCGGCAAGGGCGGTGTGGAGAAGATCGTGGAGATCGAGTTGAACGCCGAAGAGACGGCGATGTTCGAAAAGTCCGTGGCCGCCGTGCAGCAGCTGGTCGACGTGACGAAGAAGGTCGCGGGCGAGGCCTGATCCAAGGCCCGGTGGCCTGACATCCTGTCGGACCACCCAGTTCGGACTTTCATGAACCCCCGCCCGGGTGACCGGGCGGGGGTTTTTGTTTGGTGGCCATCCGACACCGCTGTCACCCCCAAAGATTGATCTGTCATCGTTGCAGACCTGCAGCATCAGCCGACATATACCCAAGGATAGGATAAGAGTTCGTTAAACATTCGCACCCCCATAATCCTCTCAACATACGTCCGTATGGCTTTCTGCTGGAAAGCAACGGCGATAACCCGCCCTTGTCCAGGTCCCCACCCGGGCATGAGCAGATCTGGGAGGAAGAAATGGATGCTGCGGATACCCCTGCCCCGGCCGGTCGGCTGCGCCTGCCAGCGCTGCGGATCACGGCCCGGGTTGTCCTGCTGGTCGCCCTGTCGATGATGGTCGTGGCCGGCGCCGTCACCATCGTGACCGAGATGATCCTGCGGACGGAGCTGGAGCGGCAGGCCATGGCGGAGGAGGAGATGAAGCTGCGCGTGGCCTGGGAGATCCTGAGGGATCGCGGCGCCGACCTGTCTGTCCGCGACGGGTCGCTGTATGCCGGGGAGGTCCGCCTGAACGATGAATTCACGGTGGTGGATGAGATCACCGACGTCATCGGCGGCGTCGCCACCATCTTCCAGGGAGATCGGCGGATCAGCACCAATGTCACAAAGCCGGACGGCGGGCGGGCCGTCGGCACCACCCTGGCCAAGGGCCCCGTCCATGACGCGGTGCTGGGCCGGGGGGAGCGGTATGTCGGGACGGCCACCATCCTGGAGGAACCCTATATCGTCGCCTATGATCCCATCCGCGACGGGTCGGGGGCGATCATCGGCATCCTGTTCGTGGGGGAAAAGCGCAGCACTTTCTATGCGATGGTCGATGCCATCACCGGCCCGGTGATCTGGACCAGCATCGGCACCCTTCTGGTCATGCTGGTGGTCGCCGGTGTGACCGCGCGGGGGTTGACCCGGCCGCTGCTGCGGGTGGGCGCCACCCTGGACCGGCTGGCCCGGAACGAAACGGATGTGGATATCCCCCACGAAGACCGCCGGGATGAGGTGGGCGATCTGGCCCGCACCGCCCGGGTGTTCCGCAACGGTCTGGTTGAAATGGAGCGGATGCGGGCCGAGCGGGCGGAGGCCCAGTCCCGCAGCGAGGTGGAGCGGCGCCGCATCATTGAGGAGACGGCGGGTACGGTGGAGGCGCGGCTGAACCGCATCACCGCCGCCATCGGTCAAGCCGTAACAGCCCTGCAAGGAACGGCCGGCAGGATGACCCGGGAAGCGCGGGACAGCGACAGCCGCGGCCAGTCCGTCGCCAGCGTGACCGCCCAGACCGGCGCCAATGTCCAGACCGTCGCCGCCGCCGCGGCGGAACTGAGCGCATCGGCCGATGAGATCGGGCGGCAGGTCGCCACGGCCACGACCGTTGTCGCCAAGGCGACGGCGGAGACGGAGCGGACCGTGGAGACCGTCAACAACCTGGCCGGCAGCGCCCAGAGGATCGGGGAGGTGGTTAACCTGATCAGCACGATCGCCGCCCAGACCAACCTTCTGGCCTTGAATGCCACGATCGAGGCGGCCCGGGCGGGGGAAGCGGGCAAGGGCTTCGCCGTTGTGGCGGGGGAAGTGAAGGCGCTTGCCAGCCAGACAGCGCGGGCGACAGATCAGATCTCCACCCAGATCCACGCCTTGCAAGGGGATGTGGAGCAGGCGGTGGCCGCCATCGGCCGGATCGGGCGGACCATCACGGCGGTGGAGGGCAGTTCGTCCACCATCGCCGCCGCGGTCCAGGAACAGGCCGCCGCCATCGCCGAGGTCAGCCGCAACACGGAGGAGGCGGCCCGCGGCACCGAACAGGTGAGCGATGACATCCAGGGAATCGCCGCGTGTATCGGCCGTACCCGGGAGGGAGCCGAAAGCGTGGAGGTGGAAACCGACCGCCTGGCCGAACAGGCGCGCGCCCTGGAGACGGAGGTCGCCTGCTTCGTTGCCGACCTGCGCGCCAAGGCCGCATAGGGGGCGGGACAGCATAGCTCCCGCCCCGACCCCAAACACAGACCCCGTTGCCCCCGATCAGGCGTGATCGGGGGCAACGGGCACGCGGCGGCAGTACAGCGCGAAGCCCGCGATCACGATGTAGCAGACGAAGGGAACGGTGAGCGACAGGCCAAGCCCGCCAGCATCAGCCACCACCCCTGTCAACAGGGGTATGAAGGCGCCGCCGACGATGGCCATGCAGATCAGCCCCGACCCATCTGCCCGGCGCACCCCCAACCCCTCGCACGCCAGGGAGAAGATGGTCGGGAACATGATGGAATTGAACAGGCCGATGGCCAGGATCGCATAGCCGCTGACCGGCCCGCTGATGGCGCCCGACACGGCCAACAAGGCCGCAGCGACCAGGGCCACCCCCAGCAGCACCAGCGGCGGCGGGAACAGGCGCAGCACCGCCGCCCCGATGAAGCGGCCGACCATGGCCCCGCCCCAGTAGAAGATCAGCAATTCGCCCGCCGTGCGGGCGGACAGGCCCAGCACATCCGCCTGCATCAGGTAATTGATCATGATGCTGGCGATCGCCACCTCCGCCCCGACATAGACGAAGATGCCCGCCGCCCCGAAAGCGAAGCGGGGCCGCAGCAGCAGGTCGAAGGACCGCAGCAGCGCCGTTTCCGGCGGCTTTTCCTCCACCAGGCGGTTGCGGCGCAGCCAGACGGCGGCGGCGATGACGGCCAGGGCCACGGCCAGCCCGCCATAGGCCCTCATGATGGCTGTCGTCTCCGCCTGGAGATAGGCCAGCAGCGCCTCCCCCTGAAGCTGGGCGGCGCTGACATCCGCCAGTTCCCCCAGGATCAGATGGGCGCCGACAAAGGGGAAGACCGTGGTGCCCAAACTGTTGAAGGCCTGGGCGAAGGTCAGGCGGCTATGCACCGTCTCCGCCCGCCCGAGCATGGAGATGAGGGGGTTGGCCACCACCTGCACCGTTGTGATCCCCGCCCCCAGCACGAACAACGCACCCAGGAAGCCCGCGAACAGCCCCGAATGGGAGGCGGGAATGAACAGGACACAGGCCCCCATCATGGTCAGCAGCCCGACCACCGCCGTGCGCATGTAGCCGATCCGCTTCAGCAGCAGCGTCGCCGGCAGGGAGACGACGAAATAAGCAAAGAAGAAGACGAACTGGATCATCATCACCTGGGCCCAGCCCAGGGTGAACAGCTCCTTCATCTTCGGGATCAGCACGTCGTTCAGGCTGGTGATCCCGCCGAAGACGAAGAACAGGATGAACACGAACCACCGCAGATCCGCCGGGGCATCCTGCCCCGGCGTCGCCACCCCCGCCGCCCCAGTTGATGATACCGCACCCGAAACCATCAATCCCCCTCCCCCTTATCCACGCCCCTGTGGGGCCGGTTGTGAATAGCCACATTGAACCTGACAGCGCTGACAGGGAAGAGGAACCCTAAGGCGGATAGGGATTAGCGGGGGGCACCGACCCCCTCGCCCCCTGGGGGAGAGGGGCTCGACGCCCCCCCTTGACCTGGGTCGAGGGCGGGGTGGGGCTTTGCCAGGGTCCAGGCATGATACCCCGCCCCCGCACCCTGCCCTACCGCTCCCGCCCCGCTGCCCCCTTATGACATTGGTAGGACCACCGACAGGCAGTCAGCCATTCTTTAAGGGTCCTGGGGTATACTTTCCGTCAGCGACGGAACCCGGGCGGGGAGGTGGGGCGGCATGATCGAAGCGATGACACTGGCGATCCTGATCGGGGCGGGGCTGGTGGCGCTGTCGATCTTCACCAGCGTGATCTCCTTCCGCATGGGGGCGCCGCTGCTGCTGGTCTTCCTGGTGCTGGGCCTGCTGGCGGGGGAGGACGGGCCGGGCGGCATTGATTTCGACAATGCGGCGGCGGCCTATTTCATCGGCAGCATGGCCCTGGCCGTCATCCTGTTCGACAGCGGGTTCGAGACACGGCTGCACAGTGTCCGCGTCGCCTGGGCCCCGTCCCTGACCCTGGCGACGGTGGGGGTGGCGCTGACCGCTGCCCTGCTGGGGGTGTTCGCCCATCTGGTCTTCGGCCTGACCTGGCTGGAAGGGCTGCTGCTGGGGGCGATCATCGGGTCCACCGATGCGGCGGCGGTGTTCTTCCTGCTGAGGGTGGGCGGCATCACCTTGAAGGAACGGGTGCGCGCGACGCTGGAGGTGGAATCGGGCAGCAACGACCCCATGGCCATATTCCTGACCATGACCCTGGTCGAACTGGCCGCCGCCCAGTCCATGCCCGACCTGATCGGCTGGGACCTGCCGCTGCTGCTGCTGCAACAAATGGGGCTGGGGGTCCTGCTGGGGCTGGTAGGCGGCTACGGCATCGTCCAGGCGGTGAACCATATCCGCCTGGACCCCGGCCTTTACCCGCTGGCGGTGTTGAGCCTGGCGCTGAGCCTGTTCGCTGCCGTCACCATGATCGGCGGATCTGGGTTCCTGGCGGTCTATATCGCCGGGCTGGTGGCCGGGAACATGCGCCTGCGCCATTCCCAGTCGCTGCGCCGGTTCCAGTCCGGAACCACCTGGCTGTGCCAGATCGCCATGTTCCTGACCCTGGGGCTGCTGGCGACACCGTCCACCTTCATCGATGTAGCCCCGGCGGCCATCGTGCTGGCCCTGTTCCTGATCTTCGTGGCGCGGCCCCTGGCCGTGTGGCTGTGCATGCTGCCCTTCGGCTTCGCCCGGCGGGAGACGGGGTTCATCGCCTGGGTTGGCCTGCGCGGGGCGGTGTCCATCCTGCTGGGCATCCTGCCCCTGCTGGAAGGGCTGCCCCATGGTCAGGCGATGTTCAACATCGTCTTCATCATGGTGCTGATCTCCCTGCTGGTGCAGGGCTGGACCGTGGCGCCGGTGGCCCGCCGGCTGGGGCAGATGGTGCCGCCCCGCCGCGGCCCGGTGGAGCGGGTGGAGATGGAACTGCCCGGTGATGCCGCCCAGGACCTGGTCGTCTACCATATCACGGTGGACAGCCCGGTCCTGCACGGGGAGCGGTTGCCCCGCTGGGCGCGGCCGTCCCTGATCGTCCGCCGGGGCCAGACCTATTCCATCCACAATGCCGGTGCCTTGCAGGCGGGGGATTACGTGTACCTGTTCGCCCAGCGGCGGCGGGCGGACCTGCTGGACCACCTGTTCGCCCAACCGGCCTCCGCCGAGGCGGAGGCCTTCTTCGGGGAGTTCGAGGTGGCGGGCGATGCCGCCCTGACCGATCTGGGCCGGGCCTATGGCTTCGAGCCGCGGCCGGAGCATGCGGGCCTGACCGCGATGGACCTGTTCCACCGGGAATTCGGCGGCCGGGTGGAGGTGGGCGACCGCATCGCCATCGGCGGGATCGAGCTGGTCGTCCGCTCCCTGACGAATGAAGCGCGGGGCGCGGGTGCTGCGGGGGGGGAGCGCGACGGCGACGCCGCCGCCCGCATCGGCATCGTCCTGGATCCCCGGTCGGCGCCCCAGCCGGGCATGCCGTCCCTGCGGATGGTGGTGCCGCGCCTGCCCTCCCTGCGGGCATCGGCCCCGTCCCTGCGCCCGGTCGTCGCCTCCCTGCGGCGGCGGCTGGGGGGCTTGCGTCGGCGCAAGGCCGCAGCCCGTTCCGCGGAGGCGGACGGGGACGATTGACCGGCTTTCCGCCCCCCGAGGCCAAAACTTTGCGTTTTCCATCCCGTTCGATACGGATGTCTTGATCCAGATCAGCGGGCCCGGGGCGGCGGCGGCCTAATCTCCCGCCATCGCATCGACGCCCGTGGCCGCTTCCGGCCGGGGATCGGCGCGCGTCACCGCAGCATGGAACACCGGATGCGCACCACCGCGAACACCCGCCGGATCGGGATTGACAGCGCCGCCAGACCAGGCCTGTCGATGCCCGCGGCGACCGATGACACGGACCTGCGGCTGGTGCTGGACAAGCTGGGAGATGGGCTGTGGGACTGGAACACCGCATCGGGCGATGTCTATTTCTCCCCCGGCTGGGCCGCCATGCTGGGCTTCCATGCAGACGAGATCACAAACCGGCTGGAGGAATGGGAAAGCCGGATCCATCCCGATGACCGCGACCAGGTCTATGCCGAGCTGGACCGCCACATCACCGGGGCGGCCGACCGCTATGTCAGCGAACACCGGCTGCGCTGCAAGGACGGAAGCTTCCGCTGGGTCCTGGACCGGGGCGTGATCGTGGACCGGAATGCCGATGGATCGCCGCGACGCATGATCGGCATCCACACCGACATCACCGACCGCAAGACGGCAGAGGGTGCTCTGGCCGCCGCGGCGCGGTTCCAGCGGGTTCTGATCGACACGATCCCCCTGCCCGTCTTCGTCAAGAACCGCCAGGGCCGCTATGTGGATGTGAATGCCGGCTTCGCCGACTGGTGCGGCCGGGCCCAGGCGGACCTGATCGGTCGGAGTGTGGCGGATATCGCCGCCCCCGACCTGGCCGGCATCTACTGCCGGGCGGATGAGGCCCTGCTGACCACGGGCGACACCCAGACCTATACCGCCAAGGCCCGGGGCGGGGACGGGGTGGAACGGGAGATCGAGTTCCGCAAGGCCGTCTTCCTGGATGAGACGGGGGCCGTGGCCGGGCTGGTCGGCGCCATGGTGGACATGAGCGCCCGGCGCGCGGCCGAACAGGCCCTGATCGAGCAGACCCGGTTCTATGAACAGGTCTTCGTCGCCAGCCCGGCGGTGAAGCTGCTGATCGAGCCGGGATCGGGCCGGATCATCGATGCCAACCTGTCCGCCGCCCGATTCTACGGTTATGACCGGGAACGGCTGCGCACCATGAAGATCATGGAGATCAACGCCCTTCCGGCCGATGCTGTGCGGGCGGAGATGGAACGTGCCCTTGAGAAGGAACAGAGCTGCTTCGAGTTCCGCCATCGCCTGGCATCCGGGGAGGTGCGGGATGTGGAAGTCTATTCCGGACCGCTGAACGTGGCCGGGGCGCCGTTGCTGATGTCCCTGGTC
The DNA here is from genome assembly GCA_046045995.1 of Pseudomonadota bacterium. GTDB lineage: Bacteria > Pseudomonadota > Alphaproteobacteria > Azospirillales > Azospirillaceae > Indioceanicola. The sequence continues at coordinate 44,830 of JBJOKR010000009.1, forward strand.
CACGACGTGACGGAGCGGAACCGGGCCCGAGCCGCCCTGCAACGCCAGACGGCGGAGCTGGAGCGGTCCAATGCGGAGCTGGAGGCCTTCGCCTATGTGGCCTCCCACGACCTGCGCCAGCCGCTGCGCACGATCAGCAGCTACCTCGCCGTGCTGGAGGAGGATCTGGCCGACCGGCTGGACGGGGAATGCCGCACCTCGATGGATTTCTGCCGCGACAGCGCGCAGCGCATGGACCGGCTGATCGTGGACCTGCTGGCCTATAGCCGCATCGGCCGCCGCACCCGCCCCTTCGCCGCCCTGGACGCGGGAGTGGTTCTGGAGGCCGCGGTGCAGTCCCTGGCGCTGGATATCCGCGACAGCCGGGTGGACCTTACCTTGCCTGCTGGCCCGCCGCCTCGGCTCCGCGGCGATGAGGGGGAGCTGGAGCGGCTGTTCCAGAACCTGATCGGCAATGCCGTGAAGTACCGCACCCCCGACCGGCCCGCCCGGGTGGCGGTGGATTGGCGGGTGGAGGGGACGGCCCTGCATGTGACCGTCACCGACAACGGCATCGGCATAGCGGCAGAGCATTTCACCCGGATCTTCGGCATCTTCCAGCGCCTGCACAGCCGGGATGTCTACGATGGGACCGGCATCGGGCTGGCCATCTGCAAGAAGATCGTGGAGCATCACGGCGGCAGCATCGGGGTCGAGTCCACCCCGGGGGCGGGCACCACCTTCCATATCCACCTGCCCCTGGCGGGAGGGGCGGCATGACCCGGGTCGGAGCCATCACCGACTGGGTCGGCGAACACCGGACCATGCTGGCCCTGGCCCTGGTCATCCTGGGGGTGACGGCGGGGTTGCACCAGATGGCCGACCGGGCCATGACCCATGCCGCCCTGGCCCGCGAACGGGCCGCCGCAGCCGCCACCGTCGGGTTCCATGCCACCGGCCTGGGCAATGCGGTGCAGAAGCGCCTGGCCCTGGTCCGCGGTGTCACCGCCTTCGCCACGGTGGAATCGACCCCTGAGCATCTGGCGGAGGAGTTTCCACCCTTTGCCGACGCGCTGCGCGCCACGGTGGGGGGTGTGCGCAACATCTCCCTCTCCCCGGATTTCGTGGTCGCCCATGTCAACCCCGTGGCCGGGAACCAGAAGGTCCTGGGCAACAACCTGCTGAGCGATCCTCGCCCCGGCTTCGCCGACACGGTCCAGCGGGCCATCCGCACCCGCGATGTCACCACCCATGGCCCCCTGCCCCTGATCCAGGGGGGGCTGGGCCTGATCGCGCGCCAGGTGGTTTTCCTGGGCGACCGGCCCTGGGGGGCGGTGGGAGCGGTGTTCGACCTTCAGCCCATCCTGGACGAGGCGGGGCTGGAGGCCCTGTCCCCCCGCTTCCTGTACGCCGTGCGCCGCGCGGATGGGGAGCTGGTGGCCGGTGATGCCGCCGTTCTGGACGCCGACCCGCTGGTGGAACATATCCACATCCCGGACGGGGACTGGCAGCTGGTGGCGGCACCGGTGGAGGGCTGGACCGGTATGGCCGACCGGTCGATCGACCGGCAGCTGCTGGCCGGGGTGTTCCTGATTGGCGGGGTTCTGCTGGCCGGGATAGTCGCCCTTCTGGTGGAACGGCGCACCGCCCTGACCCGGCTGGTGGCCGCCCGCACCCGCGACCTGGACCGGAGCACCGCCGAACTGGCCGCCGCCAAGGATGAGCTGGAGCAATTCGCCTATGCCGCGGCCCACGACCTTCAGGAACCGGTGCGGGTCATCGCCAGCTATGCCCAGCTTCTGCGCGGCCAGTTGGGCGACAAGCTGGACCTGGAGGTGGGGGAGCAACTGACCCACCTGGAGGAGGGATCCAGGCGGCTGAAGGCGCAGCTGCGCGATGTGCAGCTGTTCGTGGCGGAGGATCGGGCCCCCCTGCCGGACGGCCCCTCCCGCGCGGACCAAGCGCTGGAGGCTGCCCTGACCCGGCTGGAACGGTCGGGGCGCCCCGCGCGGACGGTGGTGGAGACAAGCGTGCTGCCGCCGGTGATGGCCGATGCGCACCGCCTGACGGAGATCCTCTTCATCCTGGTCGGCAATGCGCTGGAATACCGCCACCCGGCCCGCGATCCGACGGTGACGGTGCGGGCGGAGCGGCGGGACGGGTATGACATCCTGTCGGTCAGCGACAACGGCATCGGCATCGAACCCGAATACCAGGACCAGATCTTCCAGGTGTTCCGCCGCCTGCACGGGCGCGATGCCCATCCCGGCACCGGCATGGGCCTGGCCATCGCCCGCAAGATGGCCGCCCGGCTGGGCGGTCGCATCGCCGTCCGCTCCCAACCGGGGCTGGGCAGCACCTTCTCCCTGATCCTTCCCACCGTCCTGGCCGGAGCCGCGGAATGACCGAGACACCCCTGCCCACCGGGACGGAAGGCCACGCCGCCGACGCGCCGTTCCACATCCTGCTGGTGGAGGATGACGCCGCCGATGCAGGCCTGGTCCGCCGGGCCCTGCGCCGCGGGGCACACCCCTATCAGGTCGGGCATGTCCGCGACGGGGCGGAGGCGATGGATTACCTGACCCGGCGGGGCGACCGGTTCCTGGACGCGCCGCGGCCCGATCTGGTCTTGTTGGACCTGAACATGCCGCGGGTAGACGGGCGGGAAACCTTGCGCCGCATCCGCGCGAATCCGGAGCTGCACGGCCTTCCCGTCGTCGTCCTGACCACCTCGGAGGTGGAGCGGGACATCGAGGACAGCTACCGCCTGGGCGCCAACAGCTATGTCACCAAACCCATGGACGTTCATGCCTTCTTCGCTGCTGTCGCCCGGATTGGCGACACCTGGTTCGCTGCCAAGCACCACGGCCGCGGGGCGGAGGAGACCATGCCAAGCGGCGGAGGACACCGCGATGAATGAGACCAAGGCCATTTCCATCCTGCTGGTGGAGGATGACGCGGCCGATGCGGGCCTGGTGCTGAGGGCACTGCGCGCCGGCGGGCACCGTGGCCGCTGTCACCATGCCCGCAGCCTGGGGGAGGCACTGGAGGGACTGGCGGCCCAGCCGGCGGATGTGGTCCTGCTGGACCTGTCCCTTCCCGATTCCCTTGGGCTGGAGACGGTACGGCGGATGCTGGGGCAGCATCCCGACCTGCCGCTGGTCGTGCTGACCGGCACCCAGGATGAGGATCTGGCCGTGGCCAGCATGGCGGCGGGCGCCCAGGACTACCTGTTCAAAGGGGAGATGACGGGGGAGACCCTGCGCCGGTCCATCCGCTACGCCATCGCCCGCATGGCCATGGAACAGCGCATCCACCGGTCGGAACGGCGCCTCACCTCGGTCATCTCCCTGGCGCGGGATGCGATCATCGCCGCCGACGGACAGGCGAGGATCACCCTGGTCAACCCGGCGGCGGTGCGGATGTTCGGCCACACCGAAGAGGCGATGCTGGGCCGCGGCCTGTCACTGCTTCTGCCGGATCTGGGGGCGCCCAAGGCCGGACAGACGGAACTGACCGGGCGCCGCGCCGACGGCTCCGCCTTCCCGGTGGAGGTGGCGATCGCCTGCGAGACCGGGCCGGAAGGGCCGGTGCTGACAGCCGTGCTGCGCGATGTGACGGAGCGACGGGCCTTCGAGGCGCAGTTGCGTACCCTGGCCAGTACCGATCCCCTGACCGACCTGCCCAACCGCCGCCACTTCCTGGATCAGGCGGAGCGCGAGCTGATGCGCATGCGCCGCAACGGGGAGCCGGTGGCCATCCTGATGTTGGATATCGACCACTTCAAACGCATCAACGACAGCTACGGCCATGCGGCGGGAGATGCGGTGCTGCGCTCGGTCGCCGCGGCCTGCCGCACGGCCCTGCGCGCCACCGACCTGATCGGCCGCATCGGGGGGGAGGAGTTCGGAATCGTCCTGCCCGCCACCGGCCCCCGCGCGGCGGTGGAAGCGGCGGAACGTCTGCGCGGGGCGATGGAACAGGTGCCCCTGCCGCAGGCGGCGGGCAACCGGCACCTCACGGTCAGCATCGGGGTCACCGCCTGCACCGGCACCGATACCGGGGTGGAACAGGCCCTGATCCGGGCCGATTCGGCCCTGTACCGGGCCAAGGCGGGCGGACGCGACCGGGTGGAAGTGGATCCCCCCGCCCGCCCCAGCCTGGACCGCCGCGGCGCCGGCCCCGCCGCGCTGTCCGCCGTGATGGGACCGGAGGGGTGAAGGTGCAGCCGCAAGAGAGCTTCACAAAGGGGTGGACGTGATCGAGATCGACCTGCTGCGACAGCTGGGAATCGCGCTGGGCATCGGCCTTCTGGTCGGGCTGGAGCGGGGCTGGCGGCAGCGGGACCAGGTAGAAGGGCGACGGGTGGCGGGAATGCGCACCTTCGCCCTGACCGGCCTGTCGGGCGGGGTCGCGGCGGCCCTGACCGTCCCGGCGGGGCCGCTGGTCCTGGGGGCGGCCCTGATCGTCCACGCCGCCGCTGTGGCCGCCTTCCACCTGGTGGAGGCGCGGAGCGGTGCGTCGGTCAGTGCCACCACCACTGTCGCCGCCATCCTGACCTTCCTGCTGGGAGCCTTCGCCGTCCTGGGCGACCCCCGCATCGCGGTGGCTGCGGCGGTTGCAACCGCCCTGCTGCTGGCCCTGCGGGAGCCGCTGCACGGCTGGCTGCGCGCGGTTACATGGGAGGAGGTGCGGGCCGTCCTGACGCTGCTGGCCATGACCTTCCTGTTCCTGCCCGTGTTGCCGGACCGGCCGCTGGACCCCTGGGGGGCCGTGAACCCGGCGGAGGTCTGGCTGCTGGCGATCCTGGTCGCTGCCATTTCCTTCGCCGGCTATGTGGCCGTGCGCCTGCTTGGGGATCGCTGGGGCATGGCGGTGGCGGCGGGCGCGGGCGGTCTTGTGTCTTCCACCGCGGTCACCCTGTCGCTGGCCCGGGCGGGCCGGGCAGACGGGGCGCACCACTGGCTGCTGGCGGCGGGCATCCTGATCGCGGGCGCGGTCATGGTCACCCGGGTCGGCATTGTCACCGCCCTGCTGAACGCCGGGCTTGCGCTTTCCCTGGCGGGGGCGTTGGCGGCCGCGGTTGCGGTGCTGGGCCTCGCTGCCTTCTGGCTGCTGCGGTCCGACGGGAAGTCTGCGGGACCCGGCATTGCCTTTGGCAACCCGCTGGAGGTGGTGACCGCCCTGAAACTCGCCGCTTTCCTGGCCGTGGTCATGTTGGCAGCCGCCATCGCCCGGGATGTGGCGGGTGGGGCCGGGGTGTTGGCGGTGGCCGCCCTGTCCGGCATCGCGGATGTGGACGCGGTCACCCTGTCCATGGCGCGCCCCGGAGCGGAATCCAGTGTCGGCCTGGACCTGGCCCGGACGGCGATCCTGGTCGCGGTGGGGGTAAACACCCTGTCCAAGGCGATGATGACCCTGTGGATCGGCGGGCGGGGGGTGGGCGTTCCGGTCCTTTCCGCCAGCCTGACCGCCCTGGCCGCCGCGGCCGGCGCCATGACCCTGGTCGGGGCTTGAACCCGCCGCCTGGCCTGACCCTACCCGGTCCGGCCCGTCACACCGCGAAATCCAGCGGCAGGTCGCCATCCTGGCGGCGTCGGGCCAGATCGGCCAGGCTGCACCCGTCCAGCACCGTGGCGACCGCGTCACGCGCCTTCAGTAGCAGGTGGCGCAGCTCGCACCCCTCCCCGCCGGGGCAGTCGGCACAGGTGCCGGGCTTGGTCCGGCTGGAGCAGGGGGTCAGGGCCAGGGGCCCGTCGATCAGGCGGATCAGGTCACCCGCGGTGATCCTGTTGGGGTGACGGGCAAGCTGGTACCCGCCGGCCCGTCCCCGTCGGCTGACGACAATTCCGGCATCGCGCAGGTCCACCAGGATCGCCTCCAGGAACTTGCGGGGAATATCCTCCGCCGTCGCTATCTCCTCCGTCAGGGTCCACGCCTCGGTCCCGGCGACAAGGGCGAGGCGGGTCGCCGCGCGGAGGGCATACTTGGCTTTGCTGGACAGCATGTTGGATCATCGACGGCAGCGGCGGAAGTGGCCGCCATCCTAG
>JBJOKR010000010.1:0-49475 GCA_046045995.1 Pseudomonadota bacterium
CCTCATCCACCTCGATCTCGCCGGCCAGGCACTTCATCAGCGTGGATTTGCCCGACCCGTTGCGCCCCACCAGCGCCACCTTGTCCCCCCGCCCGATGGCGACATCCACGCCTGAAAACAGGGTGGTGGAGCCCAGATGCACACCGGCACCGGCAAGGGAGACAAGGGCGGGAGAGGCAGCCATGGGAGTATCGTTCCTGGAATACGGGACCGCACTCCTAGCAGATAAGGTGAAGCGGGGCGACGGGGGATGGTGGGGCTGTAGCGGGGGAGTGTACCGCCCTGGTCGCCGGCGTTGTTTTCGCCCCTTGTGTAGTTGTGATTGCCGTCGGCTGGGCTGCCTGCTACTGTAGACATCTGAAGTGAAAGGTGACCGGCCATGCCCCCGCTTGAGCAGCGTTCCCCTTCCGATGATGTCCTGACCGATGCGGCGCGGCAGGCGGCGACCCTTGCCGCTTCCCTGGATGCGGCGGCTGATGAGCTGGAAACCGTCGGCCCTGTGTCCCGCGGGGAACTGGCGGCGGCCCTGGCCGCGTTCGACCGCGAATGGACCGGCAGGACGGATGCCGCCGACTGAATCCTGCGGACCCGCTTCCGGACAACCTCTCCCCTCAGGCTCTGCGCGACCTGGTGTCCATTCTGCGCTACAGCCGACGGGAATGGGGTGAGGTCACCGCCAACCGCACGCGGGCACGCCTGTTATCCCGGTGCAGGGATGTGGCGGCGGGTCGGGCGATTGGGCATCGGCGGATGGACATTCCGACGGTCCGACCGGTCCTGTTCCTCACCGACCCTCCCTTCATAATCGCTTACCATCCGGAAACCCGGATTGTTCTGCGAATCCTTCATGGGGCGAGGGACTTCGGTCGCCTGTTTCCCTGATCTTTCCCCCGCCCGATACCAGCCGCCTTTAATCGTGACCGATCAAAGGCGGCTTCATTTCCCTCAAACGCCGGGCGGCCACTCCTTGGCCTCGGCTTCGCCGCTCGCGCGGTGCTCCGGCGGTCGCCGCCGTACCAACGGTCGGCATCTTCTGCCGTTGGTATCACACGACCGCCCGGGTGCGGTGTTCCTTTTCGATCCGGTCCCAGGCGGCGTTGATGGCGGCCATCTTTTCCTGGGCGATGTCGACGAATTCGGCGGGCAGGCCCTGGGCGATCACCCGGTCGGGGTGGTTTTCCCGCACCAGGCGGCGATAGGCGGCCTTGATCTCCGCCAGCGGCATGTCGGGGGAAACGCCCAACAGGGCATAGGGATCGGCCAGCGGGTCCGCCCCGCCCACGGCCGCCGCCCCGCCATGGATGCGGCGCAGCTGCTCGAACTCATCGCCCGTGAATCCGAACAGGCGGGCGATGTTGGACAGATAGGCCAGTTCCGCCTGGTGGATCACCCCATCGGCCACGGCGATGTGGAACAGCCCGCCCAGCAGATCCTCCAGCACCGTGCGGCGGTCCTGGAACATTTTGGCCAGCTGGGCGGCATAGGGCTCGAACCCGGCGCTGTCGCGCTTGGCGATGTCGAACAGGCGGCCGACATTGCGCAGCTCCTCCGGTGGGACGCGGAAGACCCGCTTGAAGGCATCCACCTCCGTCCGGTGGACCACCCCGTCCGCCTTGGCCATCTTCGCCCCCAGGACGATGACGCCGGCGGTGAAGGCGATGGTCTGGGTGGGATCGGGCCTGCCCTCCGCATCGGTGCCCTGGGGCTTGCCCTCCATCTCCCGCAGCTCGTCCACGGCATGGCCGGCCACGGCACCGATCAGCGCGCCCAGCGGGCCGCCGATGGCGAACCCTGCCGCCCCGCCCAGAACTTTGCCCCAGATGCTCAAGTCCGTCGATCCCGTCCAACCCGCCGGTCCGATGACCGCGCCGGATGTAAGGATAACGGGTGACGCCGATGTTTCCAATGACCGGTGCATGGCAGGATTGCTGCGAAGCACCCGCCGGCCCCCTTCAGCAGGGGGCAGTCCGGTGCCATATTGCACTGCACAAGATTGATCTCGCAGACGCGAAAGAAAATCGCGGAATGCGGGGCGGCCCAGACGCCGCCACCGCTGCGGGACGGGGGAGGAGCACACCCCGGACAAGGGGGCCGGCCCGGGCGATCACCGCCCGCCGCGGCCTCCCCCCGCCTCAGCGAGGACGGAACCCATGATCACCTATCGACCCCTTCCGCCGACGGAGATCGGCCTCTACCGCGACCATCTGCTGCGCCTGTCCTCCGCCGACCGCCGCGCCCGGTTCATGGGCGCCGTCGCCGATGACGGCATCCACCAGCATATCGACCGCCTGTCCCGCGCCCCCACCCGTGTCCTGGCAGCCCAGGCGGGCGGGGAGGTGCGGGCGGCGGTGGAACTGTGCCTGACGGAGGAGAAGACGGAGGATGGTACCGGCACCGTCGCCGAACTGGCCGTTAGCGTGGAGCCGGGCTGGCAGGATCGCGGCCTGGGCAGCGCCCTGGTGCGCCGGGCCCTGACCCTGGCCCGCCAGCGGGGGGTGGGGCGGGTCTATCTGATCTGCCTGCCGGAGAATCGGCGCATGCAGCGCATCGCCACCCGCCTTGGCGCCCGGCTGGACTGGGTGGAGGGGGAAGTGACGGCCACCATCGATCTGGCGACCCTGGCCCAAGGGTCGACCATGCCCACCATCCTGCGCGATGCCCTGGACCGGGCGGGCAGCGCTGCCGCCGCCCTGGCCGACCGCTGGACGGGCGGGCGCAAGGCCGCCTGAACGACGCCCCGATCGACGGTCTGGGCCGTGCGCGTGGTTGTTCCCGCGGGGGCGCCGGTGCACACTGCCGCCCTTCCGGGAACTGGCGGGGCGGACATGGCGGGCGGTTGGGAATTCTGGATCGACCGGGGCGGCACCTTCACCGACATCGTCGGCCGCCGCCCGGACGGGGCGCTGGTGACCCATAAGCTGCTGTCGGAGAATCCGGAACGGTACCGGGATGCGGCGGTGCAGGGCATCCGCGACCTGCTGGGGCTGGGGCCCGGCGAACCGGTCCCGGCCGACCGCATCACCGCCGTGCGCATGGGCACCACCGTCGCCACCAACGCCCTGCTGGAACGGAAGGGGGAGCCGACGCTGCTGGTCATCACGGCGGGCTTCGCCGACCAGCTGCGCATCGGCTACCAGGCCCGGCCCGACATCTTCGCCCGCCGCATCGACCTGCCGGAACAGTTGGCGACCCGGGTGCTGGAGGTGGCGGAGCGGGTGGCCGCCGACGGCACGGTGCTGACACCGCCGGACCTGGACGGGGCGCGGGCGGGGCTGGAAGCCGCCTTCGCCGCCGGGTACCGGGCCTGCGCCATCGTCTTCATGCACGGCTACCGCCACCCGGCCCATGAACAGGCCGTGTCCGATCTGGCACGGGTGGTGGGCTTCCCCCAGGTATCGGTCAGCCATCAGGTAAGCCCGCTGATGAAGATCGTCGGCCGCGGCGATACCACGGTGGTGGATGCCTATCTGTCGCCCATTCTGCGCCGCTATGTCAGCCAGGTGGCGGCGGAGCTGCCGGGCGTGCCCCTGTTCTTCATGCAGTCCAACGGCGGCCTGACGGAAGCGTCGCGGTTCCAGGGGCGGGACGCCATCCTGTCCGGCCCCGCGGGCGGAATCGTGGGCGCGGTGAAGACCGCGGCGGCGGAAGGGATCGACCGCATCATCGGCTTCGACATGGGCGGCACCAGCACCGATGTCTCCCACTATGCCGGCAGCTATGAGCGCAGCTTTGAAACGGTGGTGGCCGGGGTGCGGCTGCGGGCGCCGATGCTGCGCATCCATACGGTGGCGGCGGGCGGCGGGTCCATCTGCCGGTTCGACGGGGCGAAGTTCCGCGTGGGTCCGGAAAGTGCGGGGGCCGATCCGGGACCGGCCAGCTACCGCCGCGGCGGGCCGCTGACCGTGACGGATTGCAACGTCATGCTGGGCAAGCTGCACCCGGATTTCTTCCCCGCCGTCTTCGGCCCGGGCGGCGACCAGCCGCTGGACATGGCCACCGTGCACGACCGATTCGCCGCCCTGGCGGGGGAGGTGGTGGCGGCCACCGGGCGGACCCTGTCGGGGGAGGAGATCGCGGAGGGTTTCCTCACCATCGCGGTGGAGAACATGGCCCAGGCGATCAAGCATATCTCCGTCCAGCGCGGCTATGATGTGACCCGCTATGCCCTGCAATGCTTCGGCGGGGCGGGGGGGCAGCATGCCTGCCTGGTGGCGGATGCGCTGGGCATGACGCGGGTGTTCATCCACCCGCTTGCCGGGGTGCTGTCCGCCTATGGCATGGGGCTGGCCGATCTGGTCGCCCTGCGGGAGCGGGCGGTGGAGGCGGAGCTGGCGCCCGGACTGCTGCCGGGGCTGGAGGCGACGGTTGCGGAGCTTGGGCGGGAGGCGGCGGCGGAACTGGCGGCCCAGGGGGTGGTGGAGACAGGACTTCGCCTGACCGCCACCGCCCAGGTGAAAGTGGCGGGGACGGACACCGCCCTGCCCGTGCCGCTGGCGGGGGAGGGGGAGATGCGCGCCGCCTTCGCCGAGGCCCACCGCCAGCGCTTCGGCTTCGACGTGCCGGACCGCGCGCTGGTGGTGGAAGCCCTCGTGGTGGAGGCGGTGGGGCAATCCCCCTCTCCCCCTGAGGGAGAGGGAGGGGCCCGCCCGGAACGAAGCGCAGGGGGGGAGGGTGAGGGGTATGGACCGGGGGGGGTACCCACGCCCATCGCCGCCATCCCCGTCCGCATGGCCGGGCGCCGGGTGGAGACGCCGATTCATGACCGCACCTCCCTGCCGCCGGGCGCCCGGATCGACGGACCCGCCATCCTGCGGGAGGCGACGGGGACGACGGTGGTGGAACCGGGTTGGCAGGCGGTGGTGACGGACGCGGGCGGGCTGGTGCTGACCCGCCTGGTGCCGCTGCCCGCCCGGGTGGCGGTGGGCACGGCGGCCGACCCGGTGATGCTGGAGGTGTTCAACAACCTGTTCATGTCCATCGCGGAGCAGATGGGCCTGGCGCTGGAAAACACGGCCCTGTCGGTGAACATCAAGGAACGGCTGGATTTCTCCTGCGCCATCTTCGATGCGGGCGGGCACCTGATCGCCAACGCCCCCCATATCCCGGTCCATCTGGGCAGCATGGGGGACAGTGTGCGGGCGGTGATCGCGGCCCGGGGCGCCACGCTGAAGCCCGGCGATGCGGTGATGCTGAACAACCCCTATCGCGGCGGGACCCATCTGCCCGATGTGACGGTGGTGACCCCCGTCTTCGACCGCCCCGGCGCGGAGATACTGTTCTGGGTGGCCAGCCGCGGCCACCATGCGGATATCGGCGGCATCACCCCCGGCTCCATGCCCCCCGACAGCACCCGGATCGAGGAGGAAGGGATTCTGATCGACGATGTGCTGCTGGTGGAAGGCGGGCGGCTGCGGGAGCAGGCGGTGGTGGACCTGCTGTCCGGCGGCCCCCATCCCGCCCGCAACATCCCCCAGAACCTGGGCGACTTGCGCGCCCAGGTGGCCGCCAATGTGCGCGGGGCAGCAGAACTGCTGCGCATGGTGGATCTTTTCGGAATCGAAACGGTACGGGCCTATATGGGCCATGTGCAGGACAATGCCGAAGCCCAGGTGCGCCGGGCCATCGGTGTGCTGCGCGACGGGCGCTTCATCCTGCCCATGGACAATGGGGCGGTGGTGTCGGTCGCGGTCACAATCGACCGGGCGACGGGCAGCGCCACGGTGGATTTCACCGGCACCAGCCCCCAGCAGCCGGGCAATTTCAATGCACCGGCCGCCATCACCCGGGCCGCGGTGCTGTATGTCTTCCGCACCCTGGTGGCCGAGGATATCCCCCTGAATGACGGCTGCCTGAAGCCCCTGACCATCATCATCCCCGACGGGTCCATGCTGAACCCCCGCCCGCCCGCCGCCGTGGTGGCCGGGAATGTGGAGGTGAGCCAGGCCGTGACCAATGCCCTGTACGGCGCCCTGGGCGTGCTGGCGGCGGCCCAGGGCACCATGAACAACTTCACCTTCGGCAATGACCGGCACCAGTACTACGAAACCATCTGCGGCGGGGCGGGGGCGGGCCCGGATTTCGACGGCACGGATGCCGTCCACACCCATATGACCAACAGCCGCCTGACCGATCCGGAGGTGCTGGAATGGCGCTATCCGGTTCTGCTGGAATCATTCCGCATCCGGAAGGGTTCCGGCGGGGTCGGGCGCCACCGGGGCGGGGACGGGGTGGTGCGTCGCCTGCGCTTCCTGGAACCCATGACCGCGGCCCTGCTGGCCAACAACCGCCGCATCGCCCCCTTCGGCCTGGAAGGTGGGGCGGACGGCAAACCGGGGGCGGGCCGGGTGATCCGCACCGATGGGCGGGTGGAGGAACTGGCCGCCACCGCCAAGGTCGCCATGGCGCCGGGGGACGTGTTCGAGATCGAAACACCCGGCGGTGGCGGGTTCGGCAACGTTACTGCAACATAAGACAACAAAGGCCGTTAGCACGTAGCACGGCAAGCAGCTAATGCTGTACATAGAAGCTCGTTCCTGATATGTTCCTTGTGGGCTATGAGGGTGTTATGAAATGAAGACAGTTACATTCAGAATTCTCCTATCTCTTGCATCTTTAAGCCCCCTGTTTTTGCTGTGGGGTATAAAAGGTACAGAGTATGTACCGGATGTGTACTGGATTACACTTATGTTTGTTTTGATAGTAGTCCCTAACGCATTGTTGTCATATCATGTTTTGTGGGTAAAGGAGATCTATCACGAAATGGAATCTGTAAGAGTAGAAAAAATCTATAAGAGAGATGATTACCTATCTTTATACTTCTTTTCTGTCATTATGCCGGCATTCGCTCTCGACATTGATAAGCCAAGGGAGGTGGCTGCTTCTGTGGTGGCCGTCTTCATACTTGTATTCTTCTACTATAAACTTAAGCTATACACCGTTATACCTGTGTTTATAATGCTTGGTTACATGATTTACGAAATTGAATTGATTGAACAGTCAGGCGTCGGATCGAGTAAGAAACTTACCAGAGTGCATGCATTTGTAATCTCAAGGCGATTCCATATTGACATTTTGAAGCCAATCAATGGTTATAGGATAACCATGGGTTTCCTGATTGATAGCGAGCGGCAATGATCGAAGGTCCATTCAATTTTGAATCCATCACTGACGTTGGTTTTCATATCGTGGTACAGGAATCCGACGGGTTGAGGCCCTATCGAGTGCCATCAAGCGCCCAAGTCAGAGACCTGTTTCGTGATACATTGCTGGAGACTAGGCGGACTTTGGTTCCGGAGGGTGGCGTTTGGTCAGAGTTCGATCCGTCTGAAAAATATTCGAGCAAGGATCCAATTAGAATTAGCGCATCCTCGGATTTTGCTGTATCTTTTTATGAAATATATAGTGCGCAGAATTTTCCTCCCAAAGACAATATTGCTTCTGTTGTTGAGGACATTGTATATTATTTCGTTGTTTTCAGAGACGCAAGCCAAAACAAAATCGTTGGAATGCGTAAAGCTACGCAGTTAAGGGCTCTAGCAAAAGCGAAGGATCGCACCATTGCCATCGGGTTGGCGGGTCTGGAGGTAATTGATAAGCCCATATTTAAGGTGGATATTGATTTCGACTTAGTAATAACGCCCGACTTTGTGTACATACTGAGGCCGGAAGGTTTCATCTTGCTCGGCGATGTTGAGCGTGCTGTGAGATCCAGCGCGATAGCGTCTGTCGATAAGCTGCAAGACTCTTCAAGTTTTCTAGATTTGTCGAAGCTTAAAGGCATTGCAGATCGCCATAACGCTGCGCGTTTGATTGCAGCCATCAAAACGCGAAACGATATTCATACGCTGAACAAAGAAAAATTTGAGAACCTTGCGTCGAGAGTTAATGTTCCATTGATAGTTGGGGATGATGGCAGACTAGGACCTCATCCCGATCGCATGATGGATTTTCTGAAATTACTAGATTATCGCCGTTATTTCTTAGATATACGTGATGGTGATCCAGACGTCTATGAGGCTGCGAGTAGGAAACAAGTTAGTTGAGTTTCTTCATTCAAGTAGTGTTCGTGATGGTGAGGAAGATAAAAATTGTAAGGTATTGCGTCAATGCAAGCGTATTGCTGCCAATACGCAGCGCGTTCGGAGCGGGGTAGGGCTGGGGCTTAGGGCGCAGCGGGTGGTTCCGTCGTGTCGGGGATGCCGGCGACGAAGCGGTACAGGGCCATGGCCCGGTTGGCCAGGCTGGGAGTGCGCCCGGCGAACAGGCTGCTGGCGCCCAGGCTGGTGCGCGACAGCATCCGGTAGGACCAGAGCCCTCCGGGCGCCCCCGCCGCCGCATCCGCATTCGGGGAACCGGGCAGCCGTTCCAGGATGTGCAGGGCCTGGAGCGATCCCGGATCGGCCATGGTGAAGATCAGCTTCGCCGCCGGGGTCACATTGTCCACCGCCACCACCAGCCGGTCGGCGGTCACCTCCCGCAGGGTCAGGCGGTAGACCATGGTTTCGCCCGACCGGTTGTCCTCCTGCACGAAATGGACGGGCGCGCCAGCTGTCAACTCGCCCGCGGTGAAATCGGCGCGGCGCAGATCGGCAGCGGGGCCGGACAGGGCGGCGGCATCGGTGATCAGAACCTCCCACCGCTTGCGGCGGGTGGACCAGTAGCGCAGCCCCTCCATGGTGGAGATCGCACCCAGCCGGTCCAGCAGGGCCCCCATCTCCCCCGGCCCCCGGATCGTCCCCGCCAGGTCCATCAGCACCTGGAACCCCGGATCGCCCCAGCCGGTGCAGGCGGGCGGCCGCCAGTGCTTGTCCTTGGTCCAAAGGCGCAGAACCGGCGGGGCGGCGGGGTCGCCCGCGGGCGGGGCGGCGCAATCGACCGGCAGGGGCTGCCCCCCCGATTCCGCCGCCGCCGCAGTCCCCACTAGCCCCACCAGCCCCGCCGGGGCGGACTGGACCAGCAGCAGCAGGCCCAGGGCCAGGCCGGAAACGGCGGGGCGGGCAAGGGATCGCGGGGGGCAGGCTGTTGGCATCGGGGCCATCCGGATGGGTCACGGCCTGTGCTTATCCTATCCGCCGGGTGCCCGTCACGCCCGGCAAGGACTGGGAATCACGGGTCATCGGCCAATCATCGGCACTTCATCGGCAGCCCGCCATGGTCCGCCGGGCCCGGCGGGGCGCAGCATCGGGCCGACAGGGTTCACCGGACCAGGAGGCCGACAATGACCGCCGCTACCACGAAGCGCCGCAAGAACACGCCGCTGGAGGTGATCGAGCTGTTTCGGGATTGGTATCCCGATGCCTCCCTGAAATCCGCCTGCGCCTTCCTGTATGTGGCGGAGAACGAAGGCATCAGCATGTCGGAACTGGCCTTCCTGCTGAAGACCAGCCTGTCCACCGCCACCCGTATCGCCGCCGCCCTGTCGGGCGGGCGCAACGGCCTGCTGGAGGTACGGCCCTGGCCGGGGGACGGGCGGGTCCGCACCGTCCACCTGTCGCCCCGCGGGCGTACCCTGATGGATCTGGTGAATGCGGAGGTGGTGGATGCGCGCCCCATCGCCCCGCCGGGGCTGGACGCCCTCATGATCCCGCCGGTGGCCGCGGCCAGCCTGCGTGCCTGGTACTGACCGGGGTCGGGCCATGGTCGCCGCGGCGGTCCCATCGGGTGGGGGGCAATCGGACCCGTCCGGGCCCTTGCACCCCGGCAACGGCCGGACCATGCTGGCGCGATCCCCCTTGGGCTGGGAACCGACCGGACCGACACGGATGCCCCTGGATTCGATCCATCTTGCCCGGGAGCCCGGCTTCCGCCTGGGCCCCGTCCGCGTGACCCCGGCCCTGGGAACCCTGGTGGCCGGGGTCCGGTCGGTCCGTGTGGAACCGCGGGTGATGCAGGTCCTGATCGTGTTGGCCCGCCAAGGGGGCGATGTGGTCGCGCGCGACGCCCTGCTGGCGGCCTGCTGGGGCGGGGCGGTGGTGGGGGACGATGCGCTGAACCGCTGCATCCAGCGCCTGCGCGCCGGGTTCCGTGATCTGGGCGTGGGCGGCAGCGGACCGGATCACACCGCTATCGAAACGATCCCGCGGATCGGCTACCTCCTGACCGGCCCCCCGCTGGAGCGGGAGGGGGAGGCCCCCCACAGGGAGGCGCGCCCTTCCCATGGTCCGGTCGATGGCGCAGTCCCGGTCCCGGACAGGATCGCCCCTGCCGGGGAGCGTGGGGCGGTCGCGACTGGTCCGCGGCCATCCCCAGCCGCCGGCCCGGCCGCCGGCCCGGCCGCCGGCCAAGCCCTTGCCCCGGGGGCGGCCACCCCTGGTCGGCTGCCGCGTCGACGCTGGCGTCTGCTGGGGGTGGCGGCGGTTCTGGGGCTGGCGGCCCTGGCCCTGACCCGACCCCTGCCGATCGCCCCGGCCGATCCCGTCTGGTCGGTGGCGCGGACGGCTCCGCTGACCGCGCGGGCCGGGCGGGAGGTGCATCCCGCCCTGTCCCCCGATGGCGGGCAGGTGATCTTCAGCGCCCGGCTGGCGGATGAGGCGAACACCGACCTGTTCCTGCAATCCCTTGCAGGCGGGCCGCCGACACGGCTGACCAACGATCCGGCGGCGGATGTGGCGGCCAGCTACGCCCCCGATTCCTCCCGCATCGCCTGGGTCACCGCCACGGCGGGGGAGGCGTGCCGGATCTGGACCATGGCCCTGCCGGGCGGCAGGCCGCAGCAGGTGGGGCAATGCCGGGCCGCGGCCACGACCCGACCCGCCTTCACCGCCGACGGCACCGCCCTGGTCTTCCACGACAAGGTGTCGGAGGAAGCGCCGCTGCAGCTCTACCGCCTGGACCTGGCCAGCGGGGAGGTGTCGCCCCTGACCCGCGCACCGGCGGGAAGCTGGGGGCACAGCGACCCCACCCCCGCCCCCGACGGGCGCAGCATCGCCTATGTGGACACGCCCTATTGGAACGTGGCCGATATCCACCTGCTGGACCTGGAAACCGGGACCAGCCGCCGGATCACCCGGGACGGGGCGATGATCGACGGCATCGGCTGGCTGCCGGACGGGCGCATCGCCTTCAGCTCCAACCGCACGGGCGATTGGGGCCTGTGGACCCTGCGCCCGGGGGAGGGGGAGCCGCGGCTGCTGGCCCCCGGGCTGAACCAGCTGGGCCGCCTGACCACCGCCCGCCACGGGGCGGCGGGGACGGGGCGGCTGGTGGTCGAATCCCGCATCTTCCACACCCACCTGGTCCGCCTGGCCGCCGATGGGGCGGCTGTGGAGCTGATGACCCGTACCACGGCCATGGATTACGACGCCGATGCCGCCGCGGACGGAACCATCGCCTTCATCTCCACCCGGTCGGGCACGCCGGAGATCTGGGTGGCGGAACCGGGCGGGGAGCCGCGGATGCTGACCCGGCTGGACGGCCCGTCCATCCACGGGCTGCGCTGGTCGCCGGACGGGCGCCACCTAGCCTTCGCCGGGGCGCGGGGCGGCAACTGGGATATCCATGTGATCGCCCGCGACGGGTCGGGCCTGCGCCGCCTGACCGAAAGCCCGGCAGAGGATCTGTCCCCCGCCTGGTCCCCCGATGGCGCTTCCCTGTATTTCAGCTCCCGCCGCAGCGGCGACTGGCGCATCTGGCGGCTGCCCGTCACCGGGGCCACGGATGGGGAGGCGGCGCCCATGACCGGCACCGGCCCCATGACCGTCCGCCCCGCCGCCGACGGATCGGGCCTGTTCGTGATGGTGGAGGGGCAGCCCGGCATCCGCTTCATCCCGGCGGGGGAGATGGGGCCCCAGGCCCTGGGTAGGACGGTGGTGGCCGATGCCTCCTCCGACGATTGGCCGGCCTGGGCCGTGCGGTCGGACGGAATCTGGTACATCCGACGGGGCGGCGACGGCGCGCCGATCCTGATGCGGGCCCGGCCCGACGGCGGCGGGGCGCAGGAGTTGGGCAGGCTGGCAGGGAATTTCTACCTGTCCGGCCTGACCATCCTGCCCGACGGCAGCCCGTTGACAGCCCGCCTGACCACCAGTGAGATCGACCTGATGAAGCTGGACCTGCGGACGGGGCCGTAGGCGCCCCGGCCGCCTGCGCTGCGCAAGGGTTGGACACCAATGGTTTGAGACCAAGGTCACCAAGATCACCAAGGGGACCGTCGGCCGACCCGCGACTGCCGTGCAGAACGGCACCCCGCGGCCCATCCAGCTCAATGATCTTGGTGTCCTAGGTGACCTTGGTGTTTCAAACCAAAGGAACCCTTGCGTGGTCTACCGTCAGACCTTCACCCCGAAGAATTCCAGCTGCCATTTCAGCTCCGCCTCGGTCAGCGGGTAATCCGTGCCGCTCTTGGCGTTCAGCACGTTGTTCGGTGGGATCTGGGCCAGGCGTAGCTGGATCTGACGGGCGAATCGCATGGACAGCCCGGCCTTCCAGCACAGGGCCGTCACGGCGCGCGGGCTTTGCCCCTGCACGATCTTTTCCGTCGTGGCGAAGGGGATGGCGGCCTTCAGCCCCAGGGCGGCCAGGACGAAGCCCCGGTCCCCCTGGTTCAGTGCCCCGGCGATGGCATCCTCATCCAGTTTGCCGGCCTTGTGCATGGCCTCCGCCCGTTCCGACGGGCGGCCCTTCTGCGGCAACGGGTCGTCCACCAGGCTGTCGGATCCCCGGTCGGCCGATTCCGCCGTCCCGCGCTGGCGGATGGCCTGGGCCACGGCGGCCCGGGCCTCCGCCGGCAGGTCGGTCCGCCCCTCCAGCACCTTCAGAAGCTGGGCATTGACGAAGCCGGCGATGCGGGCGGCAGCCTGGGCGGGCAGTTTCGGCCGGCGCACCAGGGGACCGTGCCAGGGCTCATGCCGGGGGGCCATGTCCACGATCCGGTCCAGCGTCTCCTCCCGGATCTGGGCGGAATGGTTGGCCAGCAATGCCGCCACCGCCGCCTCGCTCTCCGTCCGGACGACGGCATCGGTCACGGCGGAGGACACGCCCGCCCGCTCGGCGATGGCGACCAGCTGACCATCCACGGGCTTGCCCTGGATGATGTGCAGCAGATCCTCATCCGTCAGGACCGGGCTGTGCCGCAGCACCGGACCGCACACCGTCAGTTCCAGGTCTCGGGCCAGTTGCTGGATCACGCTGGGGGGGGCGGACGGGCTGTCCTTCAGGGTGTCCGACAGGACCTGCCGCACGGCCACCGCCTGGTCCCGGGCCAGGGTCTCCAGGATCTCCAGCGTCATCTTTTCGATCTGGTCCACCGCATCGGCGGACAGATCGGGGGCCAGGGCGGCGATCTTGGCCGCCAGGCCCGACCGTACCCCGTCATCCGGATCGGTGGACAGGATCAGGTCGGCCTGGCGCGGGGTGGCGGCGTTGCGCGCGATCTCCCGCCGCACATCCGCACTCTGGTCCGTCGCCAACAGGTACAGGATCTCCGGCCGGGTATCGTCCCGCCCGGCGACCATCCGCCGTTCCAGGGAATCCCGGCTTCCGGCCAGACGCTTCGACGTTTCATAGTCGATGCCGGCGATCTTCAGACCGCTGTCCTTGGTTCCGTCGCCGTTCATTCCTGTCCATCCCGGCCGTTGCCCCATCCGGGGGCCAAGGCCCGTTTACCCTTGCCCATACGCTTTGCCATATACATGGCGTGATCGCCGCGGTCGATCAGCCCGCCAACCGGTTCCATGCCAGTACCGTCATGGACGGCCACGCCGATGGACACGCCCAGCGGCTTCTCCGGCCCGGACGACAGGGGGCGGAGCAGGTCCGCCGCTTCCCGCAGCAGACGGTCGGCGACGGCCAGGGCCTGCTCCTCATCCACCCGGTCGACCCAGAGGACGAATTCATCGCCCCCCAGCCGGCCGGCCAGATCGCCCAACCGGGCCAGCCGTTCCAGAAGGGTGCCCACGGTGCGCAGCACCTCATCCCCCGCCGTGTGGCCGCGCAGGTCGTTCACGGCCTTGAAATTGTCCAGGTCGAAGTAAAGCAGGGCGGAGGCACCGCCGGTCTTCCGGTCCAGCCGTTCGCCCAGCTTTTCCAGGAAGGTGCGGCGGTTGTACAGGCCGGTCAGCCCGTCCCGCTCCGACAGGGTCTTCAGACGTTCCTGGTAGCGCACCTGGGCCACGGCGACGCCGACATGGTCGCCCACGGCCTGGATCATCGTCCGGTCATCCACTGTCCAGTCCCGCCCATCCGACCGCCAGACCAGGACCGCACCATTCACCTCATGCCGGAACAGGGTGCGGCAGGTCAGCAGGCGGTAATCGCCCAGCATCGCCTCCACCGGTTCCTCCTGGGTGGCGGTATGGCTCAGCAGCCGGGGCAACGCCTCCGTCAGGTCGTCGGGCAGCCCGCCCTCCCCATGTGCCTCCGGGAAGGTGTCGCCCACCATGGCGAAGATCCGGGCCCCGGCCCCGCCAGTCGCGTTCATCGCGACACTGGCCGCGATCTCCACCGTGCGGGCGGGGTCCACATCCTCCCGGGTGGAACTGGTGATGTAGCCAAGATACTTCTCCCGCAGCCGGACCTGGGCCAGTTCCATCCCGCGCAGCCGGGCTTCGGTGATGTTGCGGCAGGCCCCGCGGGCCCCGGCCCAGCGCCCTTCCGGCCCGCTCAGGGGTACTGCGGAACTGACCAGGCAGGCGGCTGTTCCGTCCTTCGCCCGGAGCCAGACCTCCGTCCGTACGATTGGTACAGACGTGTCGAAGGGCAGGGGCTGGTCCGCCACCTCCTCCACCGCCAGGTCGGAGGGATGCCGACCGACCAGCTCATCGGCGGTATAGCCGATGGCGCCCGCGGGGGAGACGAAGACGAAGCGCCCGTCCGGCCCGGTTTCCCAGGCGAAGTCGCTGGAGATGTCCACCAGATCCTTGTAGCGCTGCCGGCTTTCGGTCAGGGCACTGCGCAGCCGTCGTTCCAGCGTCATGTCCCGGCCCAGGCAAAGGATGTCCCCGTCGGGCAGGGGGGTGGCCGCGAATTCCACCGCACCGGGGCCGTGGCCCGTGCGGATGGGCAGGCTGCGGACCGGGTCGTTGGCGGTGCCCCCGCGGGCGATCCAGGCGGCCAGATCGGCCAGCCACCCCGCCTCCAGCGATTCCAGGGTGCGGGCCCGCTCATTCCGGTCCAGCACCGTACCGTCGGCGGCGAATCGCACCCCGGGGCCCGGCCATCCGGCCAGCACGGCCCCGATATCCGACCCGTCGGCCACCTCGGCGGTCGGGGGGGCAGTCGGGGTGGCGGTCGGGGTGGCGATGGCGGCGGGCTCGGTGGGGGACATCCTTCGCTCCGGCGGTGGTTTCCGGCCTCCCAAAAGGACTATCCCAGCCGCCGCCCCGCGTCCACCGCGGCAATGCCGGGGGCGATCAGACGGGGGAAGATATCCGCTGCGTCCACCCGAGGGGCTTGCCCGCCGGCGCCCCACCCCCCATTCTCCGGCCATGACCGCCTCCGCCCCGCCGCCTGCCGGCCCCGCCCCCATCCTTGTTCCTGCCCCGCCGCCCGATCCGCAGAGGTTCCGGCATGTGCGGGACTGGGTGTTCGACCTGGACAACACGCTGTATCCAGCCAATTGCAACCTGTTCGCCCAGGTGGATCAGCGCATCGGCGCCTTCATCGCCGACCATTTCGGCATCCCGCGGGAGGAGGCGCGGGTGATCCAGAAGCGGTATTTCCGCGACCATGGCACCACGCTGCGCGGATTGATGGTCGAGCATGACATCGATCCGGTGCCCTTCCTCGACTATGTCCACGATATCGACGTGACGCCCGTCGCCCCCAGTACGCAGTTGGACCAGGCCCTGGCGCGGCTGCCGGGGCGCAAGCTCGTCTACACCAACGGCTCCGTCCGGCATGCGGAGAATGTGCTGACGCGCCTGGGCATCGCCGGGCGGATCGACGGCATCTTCGACATCGTCGCGGCGGGATATGTGCCCAAGCCCGATCCCCGGCCCTACGCCACCTTCGTGGAGCGGTTCGGGCTGGACCCGGCGGTGGCGATCATGGTGGAGGATATCGCCCGCAACCTGGTGCCCGCCGCGGCGCTGGGCATGACCACCCTCTGGGTCCGGAGCGAGGCCGACTGGTCCCGCCCCGATGCTGGCGGCGTGGGTCATGGCGACCATATCCACCATGTCACCGACGATCTGGTGGACTGGCTGGATACGGTTGCGACAGGGCTGACCGGCGCCACCGGGCCGTCCGGCGGCTAGCCCGGATCGCGCTTGTCGGATTCGACCGGGGCCTGGGCAGCCCCGGTGGGCGACGTGCCGGTCCTCCCCGGCCATCGGCCGCCGCCCCACACCGCACAGCCAATCACCAGTGCCGGAAGCGCCGGGTCACGGCCCAGAGCGCCAGATCCAACCGACAGGGCTACGCCTTGCCGGGTGGGGTGCCGCGGGGTTTGACCCGGGTATGGGCGGTGTTGGCGCTGCGGATATAGGTGGCGATGGCGTCCCCATCGGCCGCGGCGATCGCCCCGCGCAGGCGGACCAGTTCCCCGGTGAAGGCGTCCATGGCGCTGAGCAGCGCGTCGCGGTTGGCGAGGAAGATGTCCCGCCACATCACGGGATCGGAGCCGGCGATGCGGGTCATGTCCCGCAGGGCCCCGCCGCCCGAATCCTGGAGATCCGGCGGCAACCCGTCCGACACGCTGCGCGCCAGGGCGTAGGAGACCGCATGCGGCATGTGGGAGACCAGGGCATAGACGGAATCATGGGCATCCAGGGCCAGATCCCGCACCTCCGCCCCCGCATCGCGCCACAGGGCGGCGATGCGGCCCCGGGCCTGGACCCCGTCCGGTGCCGCCGCGTCGGCCCCGGGCAGGGCGGGACAGAGCATCACCAGGCGCTGGTCGAACAGGTCGGCCAGGGCCGCGTCCGGCCCGCTTGTCTCCCGCCCGGCGATGGGGTGGCCGGGTACGATGACCTGGGCGGGCAGAGCGGCGCGCAGGGCGGCCACGACGCTGCCCTTGACCGATCCGGCATCGCTGACGATGGCGCCGGTCGGCAGGTGCGGTGCAACAGCAGCGGCGGCGGCGGGCATGGCCAGCACCGGCACGCAGAACAGGATGATGTCGCAGTCGGCGACGATGGTGGCCGGGTCCGTATCCGCCCTGTGCCCGATGCCCAATGCGCGGATGCGGGCCACCACGGCGGGATCCCGGTCAAGCAGGGCGCAGTGGTAGCGGTCCCCCAGCCGGCCCAAGGCCAGCGCAAGGGAACAGCCGATCAGCCCCCCGCCGATGATCGCCACCCGCGCAGTACCCAGCACTCCGACGGCAGCGGTGCCGTCGGTAACCATGGCCTGCGCAGGGGCGGGGAATGGGGGCACGCGCCGGTATCCGCGTGGGGGGGGCAAAAGATGGCGCAAGCCTGCCGTGATGGCCATCCCGACCGGCGAAGGAAAGTCCGGTCGGGGGAATGGCGGGACCCGGGCAGGCGTCGCTTCTCGTACCGGCGGTCTGGACCCCTGAATGGTCAGGCGCCCGGACCAGGGACGGCAACCAGCCGCAACACCGGTCAACAGGATGCCGACGGTGACGACCATCGGCCAGCGGACCTATTCGACCTTGTTGCGGCCGGCGATCAGGTCTTCCAACAGGATCAGCACCGGGATGCCGACCAGCAGAAGAATGACCAGAATGGACTGTTCCATGGGTAGCCTCCATCATGAGGGCTGTAGAGGTACGCCGGGATGCCCGCCGGGTCAATCGGTGCCGTAGCGGCTGCCGACATCCGCCGGGCTTCGGCGCCCGCGCGTTTGGTCGCAGGCGGTCACGCCGCCTTCAGCTGGGCCTGGAGGCCGAGGAAGGCCGGATAGGGATGGACCACGACATAGGTGGGAATGGGGCCGAGGAAGGCGGACATGCGCCCCTTCGCCTCGAACCGATCCCGGAAGCGGCTGTCCTGGAGGAAGGGCAGGATCTTGGGCGCGATGCCGCCGGCGACGAAGACCCCACCGCGGGCCCCGATGGAAAGCGCAAGGTTCCCTGCCACCGTGCCCAGCATGGCGCAGAACAGGCCCAGCGTCTCCCCGCAGGCGGGATCGCTGCCGTCCAGGGCGCGGGTGGAGATTTCCGCCGCGGTCAGGGCGGGGGAGGGGCGGCCGTCGATCGTGGCAAGCGCTTCATGCAGGTTGACGATCCCGGGGCCGGAGAGCAGCCGCTCCGCCGAGACATGGGGCCAGTGCCGCCGCAGCACGGCCAGCACCGCCACCTCCCGGTCATCCACCGCCGGCATGGTGACATGGCCGCCTTCGGTCGCCAGCGCGGTCCAGCCGCCGCCGCTGCGCACCAGGGCGGAGACGCCGAGGCCGCTGCCGGCACCCAGCACGGCGATGGGCGCATCGGCCAACGCATCCCCCCGGCCGATCTGCACCCGGTCGCCCATTGCCAGTTCCGGCACGGCCAGGGCGACGGCGGTAAAATCATTGATCACGTCCAGCCGGTCCAGCCCCAGCTCCGCCCGCACGGTGGCGATGGAGAATTCCCAAGGCAGGTTGGTCATGCGGACCACATCGCCCGTCACCGGGCTGGCGACGGCGAAGGCGGCGCGCTTGACCAGCGCTGTCAATCCGCGCCCGGCAAGATAGGCCCGGGCCGCATCCTGAAGGGACGGGTGATCGGCGCAGGTCAGTACCGCTTCCCCATGGGCGCCATCCGGCCCGACGAGGGCGAAACGCGCGTTCGTGCCGCCGATATCGGCGATCAGACACAGGCTCTGCTCACTCATACTGCTCGATCCGCTGGTCCCAGGCCGGCCAAGGTCCCCAGATAGACCTCGCGCCAGTTGGTGATGTCATTGGCGCCGAGCACCTTCCACAGGGCCTGGAACCGCTCGACCCGTTCGGCTTGCGGCATGGTCAAGGCGCGTTGAAGGTTCTCGGCGACGGCACGGATGTCATAGGGGTTCACGATCAGCGCCGCGTCAAGCTCCTTTGCGGCCCCGGCGAAGCGGGAGAGGACAAGCACGCCCGGGTCCTCGGGATTCTGGCTCGCCACATACTCCTTCGCCACCAGGTTCATGCCGTCGCGCAGGGGCGTGACCAGCCCCACACGGGCGGCGCGGTAGAATCCGGCCAGGGCCCGGCGGCTGAAACTCTTGTTCAGATAGCGGATCGGCACCCAGTCGAACTCGGCGAAGGTGCCGTTGATATGACCGGCCAGGGTCTCCAGCTCCCGGCGAATCGCCTGATATTCCGCCACGTCGCTGCGCGACGGTGGGGCGATCTGCATGAAGCTGACCTGCCCGCGGTTGGCGGGATAGGCATCCAGCAGGGCGCGGAACGCCTCGAACCGCTGGGGCAGGCCCTTGGAATAATCCAGCCGGTCGACACCGACGATCAGGGCGCGGCCCACCAGACTGTCCCGCAGCCGCTGGGTCTGGGCCAGCCCTGCCGCCTGGGCGCCCAACTGGGCCATTTGGGCCGTTTCGATGCTGATGGGGAAGGCCCCGGCGATCGCTGTCCGGCCGAAGGCGGTGATCCGCACGCCCCGCCAGCCGGGCGGCCCGTCCGGCAGATCCTCCACCTCCCCGCCCGCCTCATACCGGATGTAATTGGCCAAGCAGTGCAGGTCCCCCTCCGTCTGGAAACCGATCAGGTCATAGGCGCAGAGGCTGCGAACGATCGTCTCATGCCCGGGCAGGGCCACCAGGATCTCCGGTGCGGGAAAGGGTGTGTGCAGAAAGAAGCCCATCCGGGGCGAAATACCCATGGACCGCAGCTGATCGGCCAAGGGGATCAGATGGTAGTCATGGACCCAGACCGTATCGTCCGGCGTCAGCAGCCGGGCCAGATGGCTGGCGAACAGCCCGTTCACCCGCTGGTAGCCGGCATAGGTCTGTCCGGAGAAGGAGGCCAGGTCCAGGCGGAAATGGAACAGGGGCCAGAGGGTGGAGTTGGCATAGCCGTTGTAATACTCCTCCAGGTCCCGGCGGGTCAGTCCGATCGTGGCGTAGGTGAGCCGGCCCGCCCGAACGATCTCCGGCTGGTCGAGCCCCGCTTCCACCGTTTCCCCGTTCCACCCGAACCAGATGCCACCCCGGCTGCGCAAGGCCTCCAGGATGGCGACAGCCAGACCGCCGGCCTGGCTCTTCCCCTCCACGGCCGGGGCCACACGGTTGGAGACGACGACGAGGCGTCCGGTGCTGCGGGTCAAGGCTTGGGTCCTCCCGGCTTGTTGCGCTGCACTGCCATCATAGGCATGTGGCATCATAGACGGGCGGGCGGTCCCTGTGCCGTCCACGGCCCAGGGCAGGGGGAGTAGTCCATTCGTTACCAAATTTCGCTGCGCTGCAACATCTTGTGTCGCGGAGCCATGCCGCGGGTGCATGCGGCCACTGAAAGCATGGGGAAATCCCGATCCGGGGTCATTTTGCACTTGCACACCGAAAGCACGGGTGTTCTTATTGCAGTGCGGCATGGGTCGCGATCGCGATACCGCCGTAACGCACTTCTTGGGCGTTTCCTCCCTAAACTCAGGCCGTGCCCATGTGGCACGGCCTTTTTTCTTGGGGTTTCAGCGGGGGTGGTCCGAGGTTGGGTGTTGTGGGGCCTGGGGACCCTTCACCCTCCCACCCGTCACTGTCGCTGCGGGCAAGCCCCTCCCTCTCCCTCAAGGGGAGCGGGGTTATGGTGCCATGACGCCAGGGTTGGGTGGCGGCGGGTCAGGGCGGCGGGGGGGTGTCGCTGCCGGGGCCGAGGGGGCGGTGCAGGATCACCAGGTCCAGCCAGTCGCCGAACTTGGCCCCCGCCCCCGGGATCACGCCCACGGGTTGGAACCCCAGCTGTTCGTGCAGGCGCAGGCTGGCGGTGTTGCGCCGGTCCCCCAGCACGGCGATCATGCGGCGGTGGCCCTGGTCGGTGCAGCGGTCGATCAGGGCGGCCATCAGGGTCCGGGCCACCCCCAGGCCGCGGGCGCCGCGAGCCACATAGACCGAATTCTCCACCGTATGGCGATAGGCGGGACGGGCGCGGAAGGGGCCGGCATAGGCATAGCCGGCAATGCCGCCGGGCCAGGGCTGCCGCGGGGTGCCCGCTGCTGCCGGCTCCGGCGGCAGTTCGGCGACGAGCCAGGGCAGGCCCTTGGCCTCCACCTCCGCCAGGCGCCGCGCCATTTCCGCCGCGTCGGGGGCGGCGAACTCATAGCTGGCCGTTCCCTCCAGCACCTCCGACGCATAGATGGCGGCCATGGCCGCCGCATCCGCCGCCACCGCCCGCCGAACCACCAAGGCCACCATGCTCCCCCTTCTGCCCGTCAGACGGCCCCAGATCACCGGACCCAGATCACCGGACCCAGATCACCGGCCCCGTATCATCGCCCGGCGGCCGCCGGGCCGGGGCGGCGCGGCCGGACTCCGCCCAAGGCCTCCACCAGCTCCACCATATGCTCGGCCAGCAGGGGCAGATCCGGCCGGCGGGAAAAGCTCACCTCCTCCATATAAAGGCGGCGGTTGATCTCGATCTGCAGGGCATGCACCCCGTCTCCCGGGCGGCCGTAATGGCGGGTGGTGTAGCCGCCGGCATAGGGGGCGTTGCGGGCGACGCTGTAGCCCTGCTGCCGCAGCACCATCTCCGCCGTGGCGATGACGGCGGGGGCACAGGCGCTGCCGTGGCAATCGCCCAGGACGATGTCGATCTCCGCCCCCGCCCGCGCCTCCGGCGGCAGGCCGATGCTGGGCATGGAATGGCAGTCCAGTAGGATGCAGTGGCCGAAAGCCGCAACCGTCCCATCCACCAGCCGGCGCAGGGCCGCGTGGTAGGGATAGTAGTAGGTGTCCAGCCGGGCCGTCGCCTCCCGGAAGTCCAGCTTGGCATCATAGATGCTCTGACCGCCGGCGACGATGCGGGCAATGGTGCCCAGCCCCGCCTGCACCCGGGCGGAGCGGCTGTTCACATAGGGGGGCAGGGTCCCCTGGAACATGGCCGGGTCCAGCTCGAACGGTTCACGGTTGGGGTCCAGGAAGGCGCGGGGGAACAGGGCCGACAACAGCGGTGCGCCCCGATCGGCCGCCGGCCGAAAGATCTCATCGATGAAGCAATCCTCCGACCGGCGCAGATCGGCGAGATCAAGGGAGGTGAGCGCCAGGAACCAGGACGGATACTCCCGTCCCGAATGGGGGGAGGCCAGCACCAGCGGCAGCGCCTGCCGCGCCGGGCGGCGCAGGTCGAACACGCCCGGCCGCACCGCCAGGACGCTGTCTTCGGCGGCAGCCCCCGGCGGCTCGGCCTGGGTGGAAGGGGGGTAGGGCAGGTCGGTTGGATGACGATCCATGTCTTTCCGTGTAACAGGAATCCGTCCCCCGCGACACAGTTCCGTCGGTGGGAAAAGGTCCCGGCGCCGATCCGGCCGACAGGACCAGGCAGGAAAAATGGCGGAGCAGCGAAACAAGAGGGTTGCCAGCCCCGGCGAGGGGTGCTACAAGCCCGCCCACTTCGGGGCGTTTCCCCGGGTGACCGCGGTCGGGCGGGGCTGGATCAGCCGCCGCCGGGACTTGTCAGGGGCGAAAGCTCCCCTCAAGATCGCGGCATGAGATGGGCGCGTAGCTCAGCGGGAGAGCACCACGTTGACATCGTGGGGGTCACAGGTTCAATCCCTGTCGCGCCCACCATCTCATCGAATTTCCAAGATATCGGGGCGCGGCATGGATTGGTGCGCCGAGTGTGAGTCTGGGCGGGGCGTCGGTGATCGCGGGTGTCGGATTACGGGGCGTTGCCCCTAATCCGACCTACGGGTGCGGGGCCCGTAGGTCGGATTAGCGAAGCGTAATCCGACATCGCAATCCGACACCGTATTGCGGCTTTCACACCGTGAAGCTTTCACCACAGCCGCAGCGGGCCTTTTCATTGGGGTTGGTGAAGGTGAAGCCGGACTGGAACTTGTCGTCCTTGTAGTCCATCTCCGAGCCGATCAGGAACATGGTGGCGGCCGGGTCGATCAGGATGGTGACGCCCTTGTCCTCCACCACCTCCTCGAACCTTTTCTTTTCCTCCGCGTATTCCACGAAGTAGGACAGGCCGGAACAGCCGCGGGTCTTCACGCCCACGCGCAGGCCGATGATCGGTTTTTCCGCCCGGCCCATCAGGGCCTTCACCCGCTCCGCCGCGGCTTCCGTGATGGTCAGCGCCTTCGGGCGCGCCAGGGTGGTCATGGTGGGACCTCCATTCTCTTAAGTGTCGCCCAAGGTGGGCGGTTCAATCTATTCAACCGTCATCCCGGTTTTCGCCGGGATGACAGAAAAAGGGGGGCGGCGGCGACACGGCGCCGCCCGCGCGGTCTCAGAACATGCCCAGCGCCAGCCGGGCCTCATCGCTCATCAGGCCGGGGTGCCAGGATGGTTCCCAGACCAGCTCGACCTGCACATCGCCCACGCCGGCGACATTCTTCACCGCCGCCTGGACCTGGCCCGGCATTTCTCCGGCGACCGGGCAGCCGGGCGCGGTGAGCGTCATTTCGATCGCCACATCCCCGTCATCGTCCACCGCGCATTTGTATACCAGGCCCAGCTCATAGATGTTCACCGGGATCTCCGGGTCGTAGACGGTGCGCAGTGCTTCCACCACCCGGTCCTTCAGGGGGGCATCGGGCGGAAGGCGCTGGTCCTCCGGGATTTCGACCGGGGCGCCCATGGTGATCTCAGGCGCGATGGGACGGTGCATGGTGGTCATCTCCCCGTCTCCCTTTCAGAATGCGGCGTTTTCGGTGGAGGTGGCTTCCTCGCCATGGAGGGCGGCGTTCATGGTGTGCCAGGCCAGGGTGGCGCATTTCACCCGCATGGGGAATTCGCGCACGCCGGACATGACTTGCAGTTTCTCCATGGCGTCGGGATCGACGGGGCCATGATCGGTCCAGTCCTCGTCATCCTTGGTGCACATGTCGTGGAAGGCACCGAACAGGGCCTCCGCCTCCCGCGTGGGCTTGCCCTTCAGGATCTCCGTCATCAGGCTGGCGGAGGCCTGGCTGATGGCGCAGCCCCGTCCGTCGAAGTGGACATCCTGGATGGTCCCGTCATCCCCAAGGGTCAGATAGACGCTGATCTTGTCCCCGCACATGGGATTGTCGCCGCGGGCCATGCGGTTGAAGGCATCGGGCCGGCCGAAGTTCCGCGGGTTCTTCCCATGGTCCAGGATCACCTCCTGGTACAGGTCCCTCAGGTCGTCGAACATGGTGCTGTCACCCCCAGAAGGCCTTGGCGGCGGCGATGGCCTCCACCAGCGTGTCCGCTTCGGCTTCGGTGTTGTACAGGCCGAAACTGGCCCTAGCCGTGGCGCCGACGCCGAACCGGTCCATCAGCGGCTCCGCGCAGTGCCGGCCCACCCGCACGGCGATGCCCGCCCGGTCCAGCAGGGTGCCGATATCGTGCGGGTGGATGCCGTCGATGGTGAAGCTGATGATGGCGGCCTTGCCCGGGGCGGTGCCGACGATGCGCAGCCCCTCGATCCCGGCCAGCCGGTCCATGGCATGGGACAGCAGGCGCTGCTCATGGGCCATGATCCCGTCCATGCCCAGCGCCGTGACATAATCGATGGCCGCTCCCAGCCCCACCCCTTCGACGATGGCGGGGGTTCCCGCCTCGAACCGGTAGGGGGCTTCGCGGTAGGTGGTGCCGTTGAAGCTGACCGTGGCGATCATGTCGCCCCCGCCCAGGAAGGGCGGCATGGCATCCAGCAGCGCCTTGCGCCCGTACAGGACACCGATGCCCGTGGGGCCATAAAGCTTGTGCCCGGTGAAGACATAGAAATCCGGGTCGATCACCGACAGGTCCACCGGCATGTGGACGGCGGCCTGGCTGCCGTCCAGCATCACGGTCTTGCCCCGGGACCGGGCCAGGGCCACGATCTCACGCGCCGGGTTGACCGTGCCCAGCACATTGCTGGCATGGGTGATGCTGACCAGCTTCACCTCATCGGTCAGCAGGTCGGCATAGGAATCCATGTCCAGGCTGCCGTCATCCAGCACGGGCACGACCTTCAGCGTGATGCCGATCCGCTCCGCCAGAAGCTGCCAGGGGACGATGTTGGCGTGGTGTTCCATATGGGAGACCAGAACCGCATCCCCCGCCGACAGGTTCTTCGTCCCCCAGCTATAGGCGACCAGGTTGAACGCTTCCGTCGCGTTGCGGGTGAAGACAATGCTGTCGCGCGACGGCGCCTTCAGGAAGGCGGCCACCTTGTCCCGCGTCGCCTCATACAGGTCGGTGGACCGCTGGGAGAGGAAATGGACCCCGCGATGGACATTGGCGTAGTCATGCTCCAGCAGGTGCGACATCGCATCGATCACCGCCCGCGGCTTCTGCGCGCTGGCGGCATTGTCCAGATAGACCAGGGGCTTGCCGGGCCGCCCCTTCTTTTCGTGCACCAGCCGGGACAGGATGGGGAAATCCTGCCGCACCCGCGCCACGTCATAGGGCGCGTTGGTGAGGACGGGCGCGGGGGACAGGGCGGTGGCGGTCATCGTGGCGGGCCGGGTCATGCCGGGGCTCCCAACATCTTCTTGAACCAGGTGCGGCCGTGGCCGCGGAAGAAATCATCGATCCGGCCGAAGGGGACATAGCCCAGGCGGCGGTAGAAGCCTGGGGCCTGGAAATCGAAGGTGTCCAGGGCGACGAAGCGGCATTTCTCCCGCACCGCCAGTTCCTCCAGCGCGGTCAGCAGCCGTTCGCCATGGCCCTGGCCGCGCAAGGCCTCATCCACATAAAGCAGGGTGACATAGCATTCATCCCCGCCGACGATGTAGCCGGTGCAGCCGCCCTTCACCGTGCCGTCCCCGTCCCGCAGCCAGACGGAGATGCGCCGATCCTGGCCCACCCCCATGGCGCGCTCGTTGAACGCATCGATGGCCGCCCCCAGCCACTGGATCGCCGCCTCATCCGTCTCCAGCGTCGGCTCCAGCCGCAGGGCAGGGGTGGGTGCGGGGCCGTCCACCATGGGTCAGCGCCCCTCCAGCCAGGCGTGGATGCGGGTCTGGAAGGCGGCGCGGACCGCTTCGTCGCCGATCTCCTCCATCGCCTCATCCAGGAAGGCGGCGATCAGCAGGCCGCGCGCCACCTCCAGCGGGATGCCGCGGGCGCGCAGGTAGAACAGCTGGGCATCGTCCAGCTCCCCCGCCGTGGCGCCGTGGCTGCACTTCACATCGTCGGCATAGATCTCCAGCTCCGGCTTGGCGTTGATCTCCGCCGTGTCGGACAGAAGCAGGGCCCGGTTCAGCTGGTGGCCGTCGGTCTTCTGGGCGTCGGGGCGGACGACGATCTTGCCCTGGAAGACGGCCCGCGCCTCCCCGTCGATGACGCCTTTCACCACCTGCCGGCTGGTGCCGTGGGGCTTGGCATGGTCGATGAAGCTGGTGAAATCCGTGTGCTGGGTGCCCCGCACCGCATAGGCGCCGGAGACGTGGCAGTTCGCCCCAGTCCCATCCAGGATCGTCCGCGCCTCATGCCGGCACAGGGCCGCCCCGGTGTTCAGGGAGAAGCTTTCATACACCGCGTCCCGGTGGACATGGGTGGTGACCACGGCGGTGTGGATGGCGGCCAGGCTGTCGGCCTGATGCTTGTAATGGCGGATGCGGGCATTGCGGCCCACCACGATCTCCGCCGCCGCGTTGGTGTAATAGCCGCCGTCGCCCAGGGCCACATGCTGTTCCACCAGGGTGGCGGCGCTGTTCTCCTCCGCCACCACCAGGATGCGGGGATAATGGGCGCTGGGCGTTGCACCGGGCAGGGTCAGGAACACCACCTCCACCGGCCGGTCCAGGGTGACCCCGCGCGGCAGGTCCAGCACCAGCCCATCGCCCAGGAAGGCGATGTTCAGCGCCAGCAGGGGATGCCCGTCCAGGGTGGCGGTGCGGCCCAGATTCTCCGCCACCAGCTCCGGATCGCGGGCAAGGGCTGCGGCCAGGCTGTCCAGCACCACCCCGTCCGGCAGGGCGCCGATGGCGGACAGGGTGGGATCGAAGCGGCCGTTGACGAAGACCAGGCGGTGGGCATCGGCCAGCAGGGCGGGAACGGCCCCTGCGGTAATGGCTGCCATGGCAGCGTTCGCCGGCGCTTCGGCCAGGGCGGGGGCCAGCTTTTCCAGCGGGCGCAGACTGGTGAACTTCCACGCCTCCACCTTCCGGGTGGGAAGGCCGGTCTTGGCGAAACGGTCGATGCCGGCGGCGCGCAGTTCCGCCAGCCAGGGCAGGCCCGCCCCGGGCAGGGTGGGGGCGACCGCGGCGAACTGGTCGATGAAGGATTGGACCGGTGCGTTCATGGGTCAGGCCGCCTCGTTCACGCCGAACTCGGCATAGCCCTTCTGTTCCAGCTCCAGGGCCAGCTCCTTGCCGCCGGTCTTCTGGATCCGGCCATGGGCCAGGACATGGACCACGTCCGGCACGATGTAATCCAGCAGGCGCTGGTAATGGGTGATCACCAGCATGGCCCGGCCGGGGCCGCGCAGCTTGTTCACCCCGTCGGCGACGATCTTCAGGGCATCGATGTCCAGGCCGCTGTCGGTCTCATCCAGGATGGCCAGCTTGGGCTGGAGCACGGCCATTTGCAGCGCCTCGTTCCGCTTCTTCTCCCCGCCGGAGAAGCCGACATTGACGGCGCGCTTGATCATCTCATCGGTCATGGACAGGTCGGCGGCCTTGGCGCGGATCAGCTTCAGGAACTGCATCGCATCCAGCGGCGCCTCCCCGCGGGACTTGCGGATGGCGTTCAGCGCTTCCTTCAGGAAAGTGGCGTTGGTCACGCCGGGGATCTCCACCGGGTACTGGAAGGCCAGGAACAGCCCGGCCGCCGCCCGCTCCTCCGGCTCCAGGGACAGAAGGTCGACTCCGTCGAACAGGACCTGCCCCTCCGTCACCTCATACCCTTCGCGTCCCGCCAGGACGTAGGACAGCGTGCTCTTGCCGCTGCCATTCGGCCCCATGATGGCATGCACCTCCCCCGGATTGATGGTCAGGTCGATCCCCTTCAGGATCTCCTTCCCGTCGATGGTGGCGTGCAGGTTCTTGATTTCGATCAGGGGCATGGGCGTGTTCCGTTTGGTAAAGACAACCGGGATCAGGGGTTGGGCGGTTGCGGCAGCCAGTCTTCGGCCAGTATTTGTGTTTCCAGGTCGAACGGGCATTGGGTCGGCAACGGGGGCAGTGCCAGTTCCAGCTCGTACCCCTTCAGCCGATGCAGCGCCGATCGATATTCCTCATGCACGGCGCCCGGCAGATGGGCCTTAAGGGAAGGATTTCTTCGTATCAGGTCGCGCAGATCGTGACGCTGGGTCGTAATCGTTATGCGCCATTGGGTCCGGGGGTCGGACAACCTGGAGAACGCAAGCTTGAGCATATGCTCAAGGATAGTCTCGAGCCGGCTTCCCATCTCCCGGCGGATGCTGCGCCCCATGCTCTCGACTTCCTCCGCCACATGGCCCCAATCGATCTGGTTCGAGCCGTTTGCGACGGCATGGGCCCGGATGCGGCGACCCTGCTCCACGGTCCACGCGAAAAAGTCGCCATCATAGCTGTCATCGGGAGGTGGGACCGTCAGGCGAAGCAGCCGGTCGGGCCAACCGACATCGCCCGTCACGCCACCAGCCCCATCCACCCACAGCACCCCGACATCCAACCGGTTCAAGCTGGACGTGATTTTCCCGATCTGTTCGCGATAATCCGGGGATGAAGGCAGGGTTAGGCCGATGATGCCATTGGAATATGCCTCCCGTAACTCTCCGATCCGCAACATCGCCTGCTCAAGCGATTGCCGCACGGGCAAGCCGCCCCGTACCTCGATGAAGATTTCCTGCTCAAGGGGGGAGAGCGCGACAAGGTCAATGCGGCCATGGGTGCCGGCGATCTGCTGGCCGATGATGGTGCAGCCGAGACCCCGGAGATACGCCTCTGCGGCATTGACCAGTTCCAATTCACCCGGATACGGGCGCAAAGCCTGATCAGGCATCACCCCACACTCCCCTCCAGGCTGATGCTGACCAGCTTCTGTGCCTCCACGGCGAATTCCATGGGGAGTTCCTTCAGGACCTCCTTGCAGAAGCCATTGACGATCAGGCCGACGGCGTCCTCCGTCGTCAGCCCGCGTGAGCGGCAGTAGAAAAGCTGGTCCTCGCTGATTTTGGCCGTGGTCGCCTCATGCTCGATGCGGGCGCTGCGATTCTTGCTCTCGATATAGGGCACGGTGTGCGCCCCGCATGTGTCGCCGATCAGCAGGCTGTCGCACTGGGTATGGTTGCGCGCCCCTTCCGCCTTGGGCAGGATCTTCACCAGACCCCGATAGGTGCTGTTGGACTTGCCCGCGGCGATACCCTTGGCGATGATCGTGGACCGGGTGTTCTTCCCGATATGGATCATCTTGGTGCCGGTATCGGCCTGCTGCATGTTGTTGGTGATGGCGACCGAATAGAACTCGCCCACCGAGTTGTCACCCTGGAGGATGCAGCTGGGATACTTCCAGGTGATGGCGGAGCCGGTTTCCACCTGGGTCCAGGAGACCTTGCTGTTCTTTCCGCGGCAGGCGGCGCGCTTGGTGACGAAGTTGTAGATGCCGCCCACCCCGTTCTCATCCCCCGGGTACCAGTTCTGCACCGTGCTGTACTTGATGGTGGCATCGTCCAGCGCCACCAGTTCCACCACCGCGGCATGGAGCTGGTTCTCATCCCGCTGGGGCGCGGTGCAGCCCTCCAGGTAGGAGACGTAGGAACCTTCGTCCGCGATGATCAGCGTGCGTTCGAACTGCCCGGTGTTCTTGGCGTTGATGCGGAAATACGTGGACAGCTCCATCGGGCAACGCACGCCCTTGGGGATGTAGACGAAGCTGCCATCGGTGAAGACCGAGCAGTTCAGGGTGGCATAGTAATTGTCCGAATAAGGCACGACGGAGCCCAGGTACTTCCGCACCAGCTCCGGATGCTCCCGCACCGCTTCCGAGATGGCGCAGAAGATGATGCCCTTCTCCTCCAGCTTCTTCTTGAAGGTGGTGGCGACGGAAACACTGTCGAACACGGCGTCCACGGCCACGGCGGGCACATCGCCCGCCCCCTCCACCCCAGCCAGGATCGCCTGCTCCTTCAGCGGGATGCCCAGCTTCTCATAGGTCTTCAGCAGTTCCGGATCGACCTCATCCAGGGATTTGGGCCCGGCCTTCTGCTTGGGTGCCGCGTAGTAATAGGAATCCTGGTAGTCGATGGGCGGGAAATGGACCATCGCCCATTTCGGATCCTCCATCGTCAGCCAGTGGCGATAGGCCTTAAGGCGCCATTCCAGCAGCCACTCCGGCTCCTCCTTCTTGGCGGAGATGAAGCGGATCACGTCCTCGTTCAGGCCCTTCGGCGCCAGTTCGGATTCGATATCCGTGTAGAAGCCATACTTGTACTTGGCGTCGGTGACGGTGCGGACCTGCTCAAGGGTCTGTTCGGTGGCGGCCATGTGCCTGATCCTTCCTGCCTGTCTTCTTCTTCTCGTCCGGTCTTCGTCCGGTCTTCGTCCGGTCTTCGCCCGGGTCCGTCGGGGTCGGGTCAGCCGACCAGGGCTGGGGCTGGAGCGTGGGCGGTGGCGGGGGTGCGTGCCGTCTCCGCCGGGGCGAAGGCGGGCAGGGTGGGCATCGCCATGTCGGCCAGGGAGACGCCGTCCAGCGCCGTCCGCACCGCCCGGTTCACCCGGTCCCAGTTGCCCCGCATGGGGCACAGTCGCTCCACCCCGCAGCTCGTATCCGCCCCTTCCACGCAATCGGTCAGGGCAATGGGGCCGTCGATGGCGGTGATGATCTCCGCCACTGTAATCCTGTCCGCCGGGCGGGCCAGGCTGTAGCCGCCGGTCGCCCCGCGGGTGGACAGGACGATCCCGTCCTTCGCCAGCAGCTTCAGCACCTTCTGCACCGTCGGCACGGGCGCGGCCGTGCGGTCGGCCAGGGCGGCGGCGGTGAAGACGGCGCCATGCCCGTCCCCGCGCCCGCCCCGGCCCATCTCCGTCAGGACGACGACGGCATAGTCGGTCAGCTTGCTGAGCCTGATCATGCGGGCGCATCCTTTTCCGGTGGTCGGGGCACTGGGTTGGGGGGGACGGGTTGGGGGCTGCTTATCGGGTGTTCAAGCGCCATGCACCGGTCCCGATCAGTACACCACAATCCGGACCAGATTGGTACGCTTTAAGTAGCCACCTCCGGATCGAAGTCAAGCAGACGGGCCGTCGGGGCCATGCAGCCATGGGGAAGGTGGGTTGTGCGATCCGTTCGCAAGGGGTAGGCAACGGGTGGGTATACGCCCGAAGCCGGGAAAGAAGAACCCCCGCACCGGCGGGCGGTGCGGGGGTGCATGGGGAGCAACGGGCAGGCGGGCGCGGTCAGGTCAGGCCATGTTCCCGCGCCCGGGTCCCCGCGGTATCCATGGCGGCATCCGCACCGGCACGGGCTGCTTCGCGCGCCACCTCACCGGCCTCGCTGACGGTGTCGCGGCCCTGGGCCCAGGCCTGGTCGACGGTCTGGTCCCGGAACTCCCCGAACCACTCATCCTCCGTCTCCGTCGGGGGCAGGGTGGCGCCCAGGGCGGCGCCCAGGGCCAGGCCGGCCAGGCCCGCCGCCATGGGATGCTGGTCCACCATGTCCCAGAAGGACCGGTTGGCCGTCCGCATCCGCCGGCCCGTGCCGCGGGTGAAGCCGCCGGCCTCGCCACTCGTTCCAGCGAAGCGGCTGCCGCCGAAGGTGCCGAAGCCGTCCTCCCGGGAATCATAATCGGCGATGCTGTCATACCCCCGGGCCGTCTGGTCGGCGGTGTCGGGCCGTTCCGCGTCATCGCCGCGGCGCCAGTCCCCCGCCCGGTGGCCCTCCGACCGGTGGCTCTCCGCCCGGTGGCGCAGGCGGTCGGCCCCGTCCTGGACGGAATGGCGGAACCGGGAGAAGGCGGACCGTGCCCGCTGCCCCAAGCCGCCCATGCTTCCGCCGCTTGTGCCGCCAGCCGTGCCGCCGCCCTGGCGCATGCCGCGGGTGCCGGGGCTGTTCCAGGGCTCCTCCGCCCCGTAATAGTCGCCGTAGCTCTGGTAATCGTCCCAGTTGTCCTCCATGCCGTCATCATCCCGGACATCGGACCAGGCGGTGCCGCGGCGGGGGGAGCGGGCGGCCTGGCTGCCGCCAGTGCCGCCGCTGCCACCCTGGATGCCATTCAGCAGCAGCCAGCCGACCCCCAGGCCGATCAGGGTGATCGGCAGGGTATTGCCGGCCAGGAGGCCGGACCCGGCGGCGCCGGTTCCCTCCTCATCCTCGTACAGATCGTCGTCGATCTCCTCATAGGCGCTCTGTTCATCGTACAGGTCGCTGCGATAGGTCATGGGCGCTTCTCCTGCGGTTCTGGGCCATTGTGGCGGGCCGGGCGGCGGGAACAGGGGTGTCAGGTGCGGGGCCGGGTGTCGGCGGTGGCGCCGGCCCCGGCGGGGGTGGTCCCCATCTGGGCGCGGGCCCAGCGACCATCGTCCTTGATCGTCTCGATCGTGCGGCTGGGCTCAAGATTGGCGGCCTTCAGCTTCGACCGGCCGCTGGACAGCATGACCAGGCCGATCACCGCCACCAGGGCGCCGACGATCAGGGCCGACAGCCAGGGCGCCAGGAATTCCGCCAGGCCATAAGTCGCCGCCAGCAGCAGGAACAGCAGCCCGGCATAGGCCACGGCTCCGCCGACGGCGATGCTGGTGGCGCCCGTCGCCATCTGCGACACCTTCTCCGACATCTCGGCCTTGGCCAGCTCCATCTCCTTGCGGATCAGAGCCGATGTCTCCCCCGCGAGTTCGCCCAGCAGGGTGGTCAGGGGGCGGGTATCCCGGTCGGCATCCCCCCCAATGGACCGGGTGCCGGACTGGGGCGGAACCGTGGAGCCGGGGCCGAGGGGGTCGTTGCTGGAAAAATCATTGTCGATGGTCATGGGCTGAACCCTCCTGGACGGGTGGTCGTGGGGGAAGCGGGCTTCCGACCCAGATCGCGACCGGCAATCCCGGACGGGCCGGTGATGCCGGTCTGCTCGTCCTGTACCCCGGGCGGTCCCCCTGGCAGCCCCCCTGGCAGCCCCCCTGGCAGCCCCCCTGGCCGTGCGCCAGGGCGGGGGCGGGAGCCATGCCCGGGATCGGGGCGTGGATCATGCTCCCGCGCCGCTTCCGACCGCTCCTCCGGTGTGATGGTTCCGTCGGGATGGGGGCCATCGAGGTGGAAAGTGGTCATGGCGTATCCTTCCGGGTTCCGTCGGATGTCCGCGGGGTTTCGCCGGCAGATCCGACGCTGCGGTCCCCCGCGGGGGAGGTGGTGGCACCGGACGGGGTGGCGCCGACGCCATGGGTGCCCAGCGCCCCTTCCGTCGGTGTCGACCCGCCGGTTTGCCCGGCAGCGCCGGTACCGGTGGACAGGCCACCCGCCCCACCCGCCTGACCGGCCCGGCCTGCGCCGAAGCCGACCCCCGTCGAGCCGGGGGTGCCAGCCTCCCGCGAGGAACCTGTATCGCCCAGGCCGCCAGCGCCACCGCCGCCCGGGGGCGCGCCACGGCCGCCGGCACCCGCACCCATGGGGGTGACCTGGGGTGAGCCCGTCGTGGTGGGCTGGCTGCTGCCAAAG
This sequence comes from Pseudomonadota bacterium, assembly GCA_046045995.1. Taxonomy (GTDB): domain Bacteria; phylum Pseudomonadota; class Alphaproteobacteria; order Azospirillales; family Azospirillaceae; genus Indioceanicola. The sequence goes on from JBJOKR010000010.1 coordinate 33,552, forward strand.
CCGGAATGACCGGCCGTGGTCACCCCGCGGTCGCCCTCTCCCAGGGGGCGGTTGGTGCCACGGCCACCCTGGGTCCCGCCCGACAGATTGCCCGCCGTGTCACCGCTCATCCCGCCGGCGCCGTAGCCCATGCCATAGCGGCCGGAGCGGGTTTGGCCGGCTGTATCATCGCCGTCATCGGCATTGTAGGGACGACCGCGGGCCCCGGCATAGCCGGTGGAGCCGAAGCGGGGCGCCGATGCCATGCCCTCCCCCCGCTGGTTGCGTGTCCCCATGCCGCCGGTGCCCATGCCACCGCTGCTGCGGGCCCGGCTCTGCCCACGGTGGGAGGAGGCGCGGAGGAAGCGGCCCAGGGCCACGCCCACCAGCAGCGCCCCGCCCAGGAACAGCTCGGGCTGGCGCCGGGCGAAGGTTTCCGCCTGGGCCAGCAGATCGTCCAGGCTGCGGTCGCGGACCACATCGGCGAAGCGCTCGACCTGGGTCGCCGCCTGGCCGACATAACGGGCCGTCATGCCCTGGTCCTCCTCCGTCAGGCGGTCGGCGGCATCGCGCAGGGCCTGGGCGACGCTGTCGATCTGGCCCGCCGCCATGGTCTGTTGCCGGCTGAAGGTCTGCCGGGCCCGGTCGCGTGCCGCCTCGGTCAATTCCTCGCCCTTGCGGGTGGCCTGCTGCTTCAGGTCGTTCACGGCCTCCGCCCCGGCCTGCCGGCCGTCCGTCGCACCGCCCGATCCCCCACCGGTTTCCTTCCCCACGGAAGTGGTGCTCCGCTGCGGGGAACCGGTCGTTTCGCCCATCGCCATGCGTGGCCTCCTTGTGTCGGCATCTTTCGTGTCGGCGTCCGTAGCCCGGGCCTGCCGGTCGGCAGGGTCGCGGTCGTCCGTCCTTGATTCCGGTCGCCGCGGTCGCCGGCATGGCGATCCCGGGCGGTCGGGTCGCTGGCTTAACAGGGTGGCGCCTGCTCCGTTCCGGCGGAGGGGGTGGGCGGGGCATCAAGGGACCGGCAAGGGGCGGCCAGGGAAGCCATGCCCAAGGCGGATGCCCGCCGCGCCGCACCATGCTTGTCCGGGCGTTGACCGGCCCCGGGGTGTGGAGTCACCATAGCCCTACCGACAGCAGGGTTATGGGCCCCGACACCAACCGGATACCCGATCCCCTGCCCGCCGGGACCCAGACCGGCCTGCCTTGGCAGGGCCGGAACACGGTCGGATAGACAGTGGCATGGCCCAAGCGCCGCCGCGGGCGGATCCATCGCATCGGCCTTAAGCCCATCCGACTGCGCGCCGCTTGCGGCGAAAGTCCATGGTGCCGCTGACCGGCGGCGTCCAGGGCGAGACAGCGGCGGGTTCCCTGCGGGGGCCCGCCGTTTCTCGTTTCCAGGGCGTGTCGACGGCTGGCTTCCCCGGTCGCAGCGCCGACCTTAACCCTCCCCTCCACAGCACTTACGCAAAATCGGCGACAAATTCGGCCGGATCCCATCCAGCTTCGCAGGGGATTTATTCAGAGATCTACAATATCAACAGAGCCAGCCGGTCATCCTAGGCTGACCGGTCTATCCTGTTCGAAATTCTTTCAATGGAGGGAGCAGCGAATAAGGGGTAGGACTGGTTTTCTTAACCGACGATTCATGACCTTGGCCAATTTTAGTCTTATCGGAGCCGAGCCATCGTCACAGATTTGTCCTGCTCCGTCGTTCTTGTGACTGGAACCGATGGGAGGAGGTGCTGGCGTGGTTGCGCTCCAGGACAGCAGGCGGCCGTGGATCGGGCGGCCGTGGATCAGGCGGCCGTTCCCTGCCGGGAGCGGTGCGCCGGACAGGGGGCTGAGCGTGGCCGTGGTCCTGATCACGGCAGCCGGGCTTCTGGTCGCCTGCGCCGACCGCACCGTTCCGGCGCCGGTGGCCGTGGCGCCCCGGATCGTGCCGGCATCACCGCCGCTGCCACCGGCGGAGCTTCCCCGCTCCCCGGTGCCGCGGACCAAGCCGCCCCCGCCCGTGGTCGAACAGACGGTCGGGACGGCGGATATCGTGACGACCCCGGCCAAGCCAACCCTGGCCGTACTTCCGCCGGTGGTGGAAGCGCTGCCCGGCCAGGGGGGCGTGGGCGGCCGCCAAACAGCCCCCGCCGTCGATCCGGCCGTCCTGGTCGGGATGACGGAGGGGGAGACGCTGATACTGCTGGGTCATCCCGGCCGGGTGGAGGAAACCCCGCCCGCCAAGATCTGGCAATACACCAACGACCGCTGCGTCCTGCGCGTCCATCTCTTCATGGAGATGAGTTCGCGGGATTTCAGGACGCTCACCTATGAACTCACCAGCATGGACCAACAGCCCGATGTCGATCAGCAATGCCTTGCAGACCTCGTCGCCCAGGCCGCGCGAGATGGAGACGGGAATGATGAGCCTCGCCCGTATCGTCCTGGTGGATGACGATGACCTGTTCCGGGAATCCCTCGGCATGAACCTCGCGGATGAGGGGTTCGAGGTGGTTCCCTTCGACCGCGGCCACACCGCCCTGGACTGGTTCGCCGAGGGTGGGGCGGCCGATCTGATCCTGCTCGACTGGCGTATGCCGCGGATGGACGGGATCGAAACCCTGCGCCAGTTGCGCGGGCGTGGCGTGGATGTGCCGGTGATCTTCCTCACCGTCCTGTCCGACCAGATCTACGAGGAAACGGCGCTGACCGGCGGGGCCGTGGATTATGTGGAGAAATCGCGCTCCCTGCCCATCCTGCTGAAGCGGATGCAGAACATCCTCCAGGGCCGCCGCCCGGCCGGGGAGGAGGGGGCGGGGCAGAACCAGGCCCCGGCCGACGGGGCGGCAGGCCCGATCTACCGCCGCGGGTCGCTGGAACTGCGCGTGGACGTGGCCCGCGCCTTCTGGACCGATACCCGCATCGACCTGACCTTGACCGAATTCAACATCGTCAAGCTGATGGCGACCCGGGCAGGGGAGGATGTGTCCTACCGGGACCTGTACGACCTGGTCCACGGCAAGGATTTCGTCGCCGGCTACGGCCCGGCCGGGTACCGGGCCAATGTCCGCGCCTTCATCAAGCGCATCCGCCACAAGTTCCGGGCGGTCGATGCCGGCTTCGATGAGATCGAGAACTATCCCGGCTTCGGCTACCGCTGGTCGGACCGGCACCCGGCCGAGACAGCGGGCGTGCCCCGCGACCGGACCTGAGCGGGGGCGGCGGGCATGGGGATGCCGGCACGGTTCGGGCAGGCAGGGCGGAGCGGCCTCGGTCCAGGGATTGATGATCCAGGCACCCCGCAATCGGCCCCGGCCGGGCGGATCGCCCGGCTGGTGCGGTCCCTGGCCGGCCGTCTGCTGCTGGTGGCCGCCGTGTTCCTGGCGGTGCCGCTGCTGATCTACGAACGGTTCGAGGCCGCGGACCATGAGAAGCAGGTGCTTCTGCTGCGCAGCGCCCAGCAGCAGGGCCACCTGATCGCCCGTGCCCTGGCCCCGGAACTGGAACGGCTGGACCCCGCGGCCCTGACCGGCCTGTCCGCCCTGCTGGAGCGGTTCGCCGATGCCCATACGCGGGTGCGGCTGCTGCTGCGCCCCACCTCCGCCCCGTCGCGGACGGGCGAGGGGTTCTATTACGTGGCCGCCGCCCCACCGGTGCCGACGGCCATGCTGGACCTGGAACGCCAGCGCCTGATCAAGCAGGGGGTGCTGGTGCGCCTTGCCGGCACCTGTGCTGGCGACCAGCCGCTGGCCATACCCGTCCCGACGGAGGCGGGGGGAACAGAGCTTCTCACCTCCATCGCACCGGTGCAGACGCCGTTGGGCTGCTGGGCCGTCGTCACCTCCCACGAGGCGGAGGCCTATGGCGTGGGCCTGTACGGGACGGGCGACCGGCCCTATTGGCAATCGCCGGAGGTGCAGGCGGCGGCGCTGATCTATCTGGCCATGGCGGTCATCGTCCTGGTCCTGCTGGGGGAGATCTGGCGCAACCTGCACCGGTTCGGGGCGGTGGCCCGGGATCTGGTGCTGTCCCGCGGGCAGGACCCCCAGGGCCGCGGCCTGACCTTCACCGCCCACAATACCGTGCCGGAGCTGGAGCCGGTGGCGGAGGATTTCGACCGGCTGGTGGCCACACTCCACACCTCCGCCGTCAACCTGCGCCGGGCGGCGGAGGACAATGCCCACGCCTTCAAGACCCCCATCGCCATCATCCGTCAGGCGGTGGAACCCCTGAAACGCGCCATCCCGGCGGAGGATCGGCGCGGCCGCCGGGCACTGGAGATGATCGAGGGGTCGGTGGAGCGGCTGGATGGCCTGGTCTCCTACGTCCGGCGGATGGATGAGACGACGGCCGACCTGCTGGAGCCGCCGCGCCAGCGCATCGACCTGTCGGCCCTGCTGGCCCGTGTGCTGCTGGGCTACCGTCCGGTGCTGGAGGATCGGGACCTGCACCTGACCCAGCGGGTGGAGCCGGCCCTGATCGTCCGCGCCAGCGAGGAGCTGCTGGAAACGGTGATCGAGAACGTGGTGGACAACGCCATCGGCTTCTCCCCCGAGGCGGGGGTGCTGCGGGTGGTGCTGCATCGGGACGGGCGCCAGGCCGAGCTTCTGGTGGAGGATGAAGGGCCGGGCGTCGATCCCGCCAACCTGGACCGCATCTTCGAACGCTACTTCTCCCACCGCCCGGGCCTGGTGCCGGGGGCGGTCGGCATCGGCGGCCAGGGTGGGGCCAACCTGCCCGTCCGCCAGGGCGATGACGGCATGCCCCATTACGGCATCGGCCTGTGGGTCGTGCGCCGCAATGTGGAAGCGGTCGGCGGCACCGTCACCGCCCGCAACCGCGCCGCCGGCGGCCTGTGCCTGCACATCCGCCTGCCGCTGGCGGGGTAGGGAAAACCGTAGGTCGGATTAGGCGCGCATGCGCCGTAATCCGACGGGGCGCCGTGGGGTGTCGGATTACGCTTCGCTAATCCGACCTACGGACGGCGACGGCGAATCACCCCGCGCGGGGCATGCGGCGGGCGGCGATGGCGCGGAAATGGGTGGCGAGGTCGGGGTCGGCGGCGAGAAGGGCCATGAAATCCCGCTTCTGCAGGACCAGCAGGCGGCAATAGGCGGCGGAGATGACGTCGGCGTTGCGCGGTTCGTCATTCAGCAGGGCCATCTCTCCGAAGACATCGCCGCTGCCCAGCTTGATCGGCTGGGCCAGGCCGGGGATGACGACGGTCGCGGCCCCGCTGGCGATGATATAGGCGGCGTCGCCCTTGTCGCCGCGGCGCACCACCACCTCCTCCGGCACGGTCATGCGGGTGCGGATCAGGCGGGCGATGGGGGCCAGCCGGGCGGGGTCCAGCTCCGCGAACAGGCTGACCCGGGCCAGCAGCTGCTCGGTCGACAGGCCCAGGTCAAGGCGGGGCGGCTGTTCGGCGGCGCGGCGGCGGGCATCCAGGTCGCGGGTCAGGTCCTGCAGGATCTCCCGGCTGATCAGCGCCTCCTCGAACAGGCGGGTCAGGGACCGTTGCTCGAACCGCAGGCCGGCCCGCAGCAGGGTCCGCGCCTGCACATTGTCGGCATAACTGGGGTATTGCAGGCGCAGCGCGTCCAGCGCCCCCTCCACCCCCGCCAGCCGATCCTCCAGCACCTGTGCCAGCCGCGCCGCCGCCTCCCGCCCGACCATGGGCGTCAGCCGTTCGCGGGCGAAGCGCAGCAGGGCCTGGAGTGCCAGGCGCTGGGCCAGCAGGGTGGCGAACCGCTCCGCCAACTGCCGGGCCAGGGGCCGCTCCAGCCCGGTGCGCCGGTGCAGGACCAGGGCGGTGCGGAAGCCACGGGAAAGGCGCAGCATCTTGCGCGACTGCTTCCCATACCCTTCCTGCCGGCCGGTCTTCACCGCGTCCAGCAGGCGGCCGACATGGGTGGTCAGGGTCTGCACCGTCAGGCGGGAGATGATGCCGTCGCGGAAGAAATCCAGGTACAGTTCCTCCTCCCGCCGGGCGAGGGTGGAAAGGCCGATATAGGTCCGGTCATCGGCCGACAGGCCACCGGTGCTGGCATCCAGGTCCAGCTGCTCCTGCGCCAGGCCGGCCCCCCGGTCCAACAGGGGGCGTACGGCCGGGGCGGGGTCCAGGCGGAAATCCCGCGCCGTCTCCTCCACCTCCTTGCGGACATCGCCGAGCGACAGACCCAGGGCCCGGTTGCGCAAGGACAGTTCCACCGGCGACAGCCGGTCCAGCCCCAGCAGCCGGATCAGCGGGCGCAGGGTGGTTCCCTGGACGACCAGGGTGAACAGGACGAAGCCGGTCACCACCACGGCCACCAGGTTGCGGATCTCCTCCGGAACGGCCTGGTTCTCCGACACGGCCAGACCCAGGGCCAGCGATACGGCTCCCCGCAGCCCGCCCCAGAGCATCACCGCCTTGTAGGGGTTGCTGATCCCGTCGGCGGCCCCCACCCGGGTGAGGGCTGGCAGCAGGCCATAGATCACCACTGCCCGCGCCACCAGCGCCGAAACGATCAGCGCCGCCAGGATCAGCGCATGGCCCCAGGTGGCCTGCATCAAGGTCGGCGGGATCAGCATGGAGGCGAGGAGGAAGATCAGCGAATTGGCCCAGAAGCCCAGCTGCGCCCAGACATGGCGCAAGCCGTCCCAGCTTTCCGGGCTGATGCGGGTGCGGCCCGCCGCCGCCAGGACCAACCCCGCCGTCACCACCGCCACCACGCCGGAAACCCCGGCATAGGTCTCCGCCACGATGAAGGCGAGATAGGCCAGGCTGACGGTCAGCGTGATCTCCGCCTGCGGCTGGTCGCGCAACGGCGTGACGATCAGCATCGTCGCCCAGCCCATGGCCCAACCCAGCACCAGCCCGCCCAGGAACTTCACCACGAAGCCGATCACCGCCGCACCCGCGCCCCCGGCATCCGCCATCGATCCGCCGGAGGCCTGGGCCAGGACCATGCCCAGCAGCAGGCCGAACAGGGCGATGGCGGCGGCGTCGTTGAACAGGCTTTCGCCTTCCACCAGGATCGACAGGCGGCGGGGGGCGCCCAGATCACGGAAGATGCCGACCACGGCCGCCGGATCGGTGGTGGCGATGATGGCCGCCAGCATCAGGAAGACCACCAGGGTTTCCGCCGACCAGATGCCGGTCCAGGCATACCAGGCCCAGCCCATGCCGAACCCGGCGACGAAGGTGCAGAGCAGCACCGCCACCACGGCCAGAAGCAGGATCGGCCACAGATCGTCCAGCAGGCGGCGGACGTTCACCGACAGGGCGGTTTCAAAGAGCAGCACCGGCAGGAAGATGTAGAGGAAGGCGGCAGAGGTCATCTCCAGCCCACCCAGGGCCGCCAGGAAGTCACCCAGGGCCCCGGCCCGCTCCCCCACCGCCTGGCCGGCCAGCTGCACGATCGTGCCGATGGCGACACCGACCACGGCCAGCAGCACGCTGTAGGGCAGGCGCAGCCGCTGTGCCAGGGGCGGCAGCAGGCTGACCAGCACCAGAAGGCCGGCAACGGCGAAGAGCGTGGGGACCAGACTGCCCATGGACCGGCGCGATCATTGACGGGGGAAGGGGGCGAAGCACCCCGCCCGCACCGTAGGCGACGGGCGGTCCCCCCGTCCAGTGGCCTTGCGCTGATCGCCCCGGTGGACAGGGAAGGGGGACATCGCCGCATGCGTCTGCTAGAACAGCGGAAGTGATGGGGGTGGGGTATGGTTCAGGAACGGCATCCGGCGGTACCGCCGGCGGCAGCAGCGGCAGGCACGCCGGCGATCGCATCGGGGGCCGTGCAGGCGGGCACCCCGGGCGCGGGCGCTAGCCGCGTCGGAAACAGCGGCGGCACCGATCTGCGCCGGGTTCTGGCGGCGGCCCAGGCGCTTCAGTCCGAACGCACCCTGGCCCGCTTCGCCGCGGCGGCCACCCGCCACTTGGCCGATCTGCTGGGTGGGGGGATGCAGGCGACCTTCTGCATCGTCTGGTCCGACCGGCCGGCCATCCAGGCCGTGACGGGAACCACCGGTGCCACCCCCCTTGGCCCGACGGGGGAGGATGCGCGCATCCGCCTACTGGCCACCACCGATCCGGTCCTGCGCGCCGGCCCGTCCGATCCCATGCTGGCCGATCTGCGGGCGGCGGTGCTGGCGGCGGTGGCAGGGGCCGTGCCCGACAGTGCTGTGTCCGACCGGGCCTGGTCGGCCCATGTGCTGGGCAGCGGACGGGAACTGCGCGGTGTCGTCCTCATCTCCCGGCCAACGGGGGAGGGGGATCCAGTTCCGGAAGCGGAGCGGTCCGTGATCCTGGCGGCCTTTCTTCCCTTCGTTGATTCCGGTTTCGAAACGGTCCTCCTGGTGGAGCATCTGGTCCAGGACCGGACCCATGACCGGGCAACGGGGCTGTTGAATCGAACCGGCTTTGTCGCCGCCATCGACGCCCGGCTGCGCCGCCTGGCGGACGAAGGGCGCGGGGTGTGCGCCGTCGCCACCATCGACCTGCGCCGGTTCCGCGATGTGAACCTGGAACTGGGGCTGGCCAGCGGCGACCGGCTGCTGGTGGCGACGGGGGAGCGGCTGGCGGCGGTGGCCGGTGGCCCGGATTTCTGCGCCCGCATCGGCGGCGACCAGTTCGCCCTGCTGTTCCCGGCGATGGCGGTGGAGATCGCCCGGGGCAAGCTGCGGGAGATCGCGGCCGCCCTGTGCGCGCCCATCATGCTGGCCGGGCGGGAGGTGCATCCGCTGGCCATCCCCGGCCTTGCCTGGTGCCGGGCGGAGGACCCGGACACCACCCTGCCCGATGCGGAGGCCATGCTGGCCGGGGCGGAGGAGGCGATGCAGCAGGCCAAGCGCAGCTTCGGCCGCATGGCGGAAGTGATGGTCGGCCGGCGGGAGGAGACGGGGCGCCTGGGCCTGACCATGGAGTTGAACGCCGCCCTGAAGCAGAACCAGTTCGAGCTGTACTACCAGCCCATCGTTGCCGCCGGCGACCGTCGGGTCGTGGCGTTCGAAGCGCTGGTGCGCTGGAACCATCCTGTGCGCGGCCTGATCGCGCCCGCCGCCTTCATCCCCACGGCGGAGGAGACGGGGCTGATCGTACCGATCGGCACCTGGGCCCTGCGCGAAGCGGCGATGCAGACGGCGGCCTGGCACCGGGATACGGGGCACCATCCCTGGGTGTCCATCAACATCTCCGCCGCCCAGCTGTCGGAACCGGGCTTCCTGGAGAATGTGAAGACGGTGATCACCGAATCCGGTGTGGACCCTACCTTCCTGAAGCTGGAGGTGACGGAAAGCACCGTCATCGCCGATGCGGACCATGCGGTCGGCATCCTGCTGGGCCTGCGCGACCTGGGCATCCGGCTGTGCATGGATGATTTCGGCACCGGCTATTCCAACCTGGGCTATCTCCAGACCTTGCCCTTCGATTTCCTGAAGATCGACCGGGCCTTTGTCCGCACCATGATCGACCGGTTCGAAAGCCGCACCATCCTGCGCACCATGCTGGCCCTGGCCCAGCAACTGGGGATCGAGGTGGTGGCCGAAGGGGTGGAAAGCCCCGACCAGGCGGACGAACTGCACCGCCTGGGCTGCGGCTTCCTGCAGGGCTACCTGTTCGGCCACCCGCTGCCCGCCGCGGATGCCGGGACCCGGATCGGCGGGGGCTGACCGGGCGACCACAACGGCGTCGTTCCGTCAGCCCGGCCGCGTCAGCCCGGCCGCGTCAGCTCCGCCAGCGCAGGACGGTGTCCTTCACCGGGTTCTGGAAGGGCCGTCCCTCCTGCCGGGCGCGGATCCATTCCTGTTTCAGCTGGTAATACCAGCGGGCCTGGGTGTCGGCGTCCTTGATCAGCATCAGGGACGGGTCGTGGCGCAGGCCCTGCTGCTGCATCACCACCACATCCCGATCCTGGCGCAGGAAGGTGGCGGCGAAGGGGCGCAGCAGGGGGCGGGCCAGGCTGGCCCAGCCCATGGTCCAATACATCTGGTTCGTCACCCGGGTCAGGCCCTGGTCCACCGGCGTCACGGTGGTCAGGTTGCAGACATGGTGGCGGCCCACCTGGATATGCTCGATCCGGATGCCGGGAAGCTGGAACCGGATCTCCGTCTCCGGCGCCCCACCCAGGATGCGGTAGGCGGCGGAATTGCTGGACGGGCGGTGGCGCTTCATGACGAAGCCGTGCGGGGCCGGGCCGAAGGCCTTCGCCTTTTCATGGATGGTGCGGCGGCTGCGCCAAAACCAGCTTTTGTGGACGAAGGGGCCATGGGCCGGGTCCATCAGGCCGATCACCGCATGGTCCTGGAAACAGGGGAAATCCATGGCGATCGCCAGGTCGGCCCGGCTGTCATCGGCGAAATGGGGCACGCGCGGCGGCTCCGCTGTCGGATCGCCGGTTCCCATCCAGATCCAGATATTGCCCTGTACCTCCCGCACCGGGTGGCGGCGCACCCGGATACGGCCCGGGTCCAGGTCCTGGCCGGGGACAAGGGAGGGGATGGCGGTGCAGGTCCCCTCCCGGTCGAAGCGCCAGCCATGGTAGCAGCATTCCACCTCCCGCCCGTCGAACCGGCCGCAGGACAGGGGAATGCCCCGGTGGGGGCAGATGTCCCGCAGGGCGAAGGCCAGGCCATCCGCATCCCGCCCCAGCAGCACCGGCTGGCCCAGCAGGGTCAGCGGGCGCATGGCCCCCCGCTTCAACTCGGCCCCCGGCAGGGCGAAGTACCAGATCTCATCCAGCAGGAAGTCGGGTTCGGCCACGGTCGCAACTCTCCAGACAGGCGGAAGGGGACCGGTGCCGGTCCCGCCGCCGGAACGGCGCGCACCATAGCACCGCCCGTTGCGGCGCCAAAGCGCATGCCATCCGGCCCGGAATCGGCTTACCGGGCGCAATATTAGGTCTTTCTTAAAGAAGGGGACGGAATCTGGACATTGCCGGCTTGCCGCCGGCCCAGACAGCGCCACGTCGCTGACCGGATTCCCGCCCGCATCCGTCGGCGGCCCGGCTACCCTTCGGTGATCCCCATGGCCGATTCCCCCATTCCATTCCGCTCCCGCTCCCGCGCTGCGGCAGCGTCCGGCCCCGCCGTTGCCCGGCGCCCCGTGAGGGAAGGGGAAGCGACGGAGGGGGCGGTGGTCATCGTGCTGCCCCTGGCATCCCAGGCCGCGGCACCCCAGGCTGCGGTCCAGCCCCCCGCGCCGTCCCGGACTGTGGCGGGGCCGTCCGCCCGCCCCCCGGCCCGCATGCTTGGCCGACCGGCGGATGAAGGGGTGCCACCCCATGCCGTGCCGGTGATCCGCCGCCCGGCGTCGCTTGCGCCCCTGGCCGGGATGGCGACCGTGATGGCGGGGTTGCCCATGCTGCGCAGCCAAGCGGCCCTGGTGCGGCAGATCTGCGGCGATATCGCCCGCGACTGGGAACGGGCGGAAGCCAATCTGGACCATGCGGTCGCCGGGTGCGAGGCAGTGCGTGACCTGACCGCCCGCTGCGACGCCGCCTACCGCCCCGACGGCACCGTGGACATGGAGGCGTATGAGCGCCTGCGGGCGGAAATCGCGGACGGCCCGGCGACATCCGCCGCAGCCGCCGAGGTGCCGCCCCGGCAGCAGCCTGACAACACGTGCGACGCCTAGGGTACCTGCCCGTTTCCTTCCCGGGTCCGCGCCCTACCTCATCCGAAGGAATGACCGATGGGGATGCGCGTGGTGCGGGAACGGATGGGAACCGGGGTACTTATGGCCTATGCCTTGCCGGCCCTGCCCTTGGCGGCGCTGACCCTGCCGGTCTATATCCTGCTGCCCGCCCATTATGCCGGCTTGGGCCTGTCCCTGGCCCTGATCGGGCAGTTGCTGCTGCTGGCCCGGCTCTGGGATGGGGTCACCGATCCGCTGGTGGGCTGGCTGTCCGACCGGACCCATGCGTTCACCGGCGGCCGGTTCGGCCGGCGCAAGCCCTGGGTCCTGGCGGGTTTGCCGCTGACCATGGCCGGTCTCTGGTTCCTGCTGGTGCCGCCCGTCCAGCCAGGGGCGCTTTATCTGGTGGGGTGGAGCATGCTGCTCTATCTCGGCTGGACGATGATGATCGTGCCCTTCACCGCCTGGGGGGCGGAGATGTCGGGCGATTATGATGAGCGCACCCGCATCTCCGCCTGGCGGGAGGGATTCGTCGTCATCGGCACCGTCGCCGCCTTGGTCCTGCCGGTGGCTGCCGGTGTCGGTTCCGCCGGGCAGGAGGGGGAGGCACTGAAGCTTCTGGCAGTGGTCCTGCTGGTGGTGCTGCCGCTCGCGACGGCGCTGCTGCTCTGGATCGTGCCGGAACCAAAGACCAATCCCGCCCCGGCGACAGGTTGGGCGCAGGGCATGCGGTTTCTGGCCAGTAACGGGCCTTTCCGGACGTTGATCGCGGCCTATGTTCTGAATGGCATCGCCAACGGGCTACCGGCCCAGCTCTTCCTGTTCTTTGTGCAGTACAAACTGATGGAAGGGGAAAGGGCCGGCCTGTTGCTGATCGCCTACTTCGCGGCGGGATTGGCGGCAGTACCGTTATGGTTGAAGCTCAGCACAAGATACGGAAAGCATCGGGTGTGGTCCTGGGCCATGCTCTGGGCATGCCTGTGGTTTGTGACCGTGCCGCTGCTGGGTCCGGGGGATTTCCTGGGTTTTTTGGTCATCTGCATCCTGACCGGTGCGGCGCTGGGCGCCGATCTGGTCCTGCCCGGCGCCATGCAGGCCGATGTGGTGGATGCCGATACGGCCGCCTCCGGGGGGGAGCCGCGGACGGGCCTGTATTTCGCGCTGTGGAGCCTGGCCACCAAGCTGGCGGTCGCCGTGGCGGCCCTGGGTCTGACGGCGGCGGCCTGGTTCGGCTTCACCGTCACGGGGGAGAATACGCCGGGCGCCCTGATGGCGCTGACCGCGCTGTATTGCCTGATGCCCATCGTCTTCAAACTGGCCGCCATCGCCCTGCTGTGGCGCTGGCCGCTGACGCGGACGGTGCAGCAGGATCTGCGCCGCCGCATCGATGCCGGGCTGGCCGGGCCCACCCCGCCGAAGGAGGCGGCCTGATGATCCGGCACCGGCCCGCCACGACACTCCCGCCACCGCCCGACCGCCCCCCGGCGCGGTCGGCGATCCGCAGACGATCCAGACGGAAGAACCCATGCTCCGCCGACTTCTTTTCGCCCTTGCGGCGCTGGCCGCCCTTACCGGGTGCAGCAACATGAAGCCCGAACAATTCGCCGGGACCGAACCCGCCCTGAAGCTGGAGGAATACTTCCTCGGCCACACCCGCGCCTATGGCATTGTCGAGGACCGGTTCGGCAACCTGCGCCGCAGCTTCGTGGCGGAGATCCAGGGCAGCTGGGACGGCACCGTCCTGACCCTGGTGGAGGATTTCGACTGGTCCGACGGGGAGAAGCAGCAGCGGATCTGGAAGCTGACCCGCCTGGACGAACACCGCTGGGAAGGCACCGCCGGCGATGTGATCGGCAAGTCCGCCGGCGTCGTCTACGGCAACGCCTTCAACATGCAGTATTACCTGGACCTGCAGTTGGACGGCCGCCGGCTGAAGGTGCATTTCGATGACTGGATGTGGCTGCAGCGGGACGGGGTGCTGATCAACCGCGCGGTGATGAGCAAGTGGGGCTTCGACCTTGCCACCATCACCATCAGCTTCCGCCGCCTTGCCCCGGACGAGGTGAAACCCGCCCAAGCCGCCCAGGCGGCGGAGTGAGGGGTGACTAACCGAGGGGCAACAAACCCCTCGCCCCTTGAGGGAAGCTCAGCCATTCTTCTCCCTTTGAGAGAGGCTCAGCCGCCCCTCTCCCCTTGAGGGAGAGGGAGGGGCCCGCCCGGAGCGACAGTGCAGGGTGGGAGGGTGAGGGGTCCGGCAGCACCGGCCCCCACCCGGCATAGGAAAGCACCGCTCTTGGGGACCCCTCACCCTCCCATTGCTGGCGCAATGGGCCTCTCCCTTTCCCTCAAGCGGAGAGGGGGGCGGCGCTGCTGGAACCTGTTCAGGTGAACAAGCCGGCAGCTGGGGGCCTGCTCCCGACGCCCCCCCCCGTGCATCACAGCCAGGCGGGGTCGGTTTCCAGGGTGGTGCGGTCCAGGCTGGCGACCAGGGCGGCCTGGGGGGCGATCTTGGGCAGTTCCCAGGCGTAGAAGTAGCGGGCCGCCGCCAGCTTGCCCCGGTGGAAGGCCGGGTCGCCCCGGCCCGCGGACAGGGCGCGGGCGGAGATGACGGCCAGTTTCAGCCAGATCCAGGCCAGGACCGTGTGGCCCACCATCTCCAGATAGGCGGTGGCATTGGCCAGCCCCTCCGCCACCTGTCCCTCCGCCCGGGCGCGGGCGACGGTGCGGGTGGTGCGGTCCACGGTGGCCAGCGCCTGTTCCAGTTCCCCCGCCAGCCGGTTCAGAAGCGCAGCGTCCCCGCCGCCCGCCACACCCCGGGCATCGGCGATGGTGGCCGCCATCTCCTGTGCCAGCAGGGCCAGGGCGGCACCGTCCTTCATGAAGACCTTGCGGCCCAGCAGGTCGGCCGCCTGGATGCCATAGGTCCCCTCATGGATCGGGTTCAGGCGGTTGTCGCGGTAATACTGCTCCACCGGGTAATCCCGGGTATAGCCGTAGCCACCCAGGATCTGGATGGCCCATTTATTGGCCTCCAGGCAGTGCTCCGACGGCCAGGACTTGGCGATGGGCGTCAGGATGTCCAGCAGCAGGCCCGCCCGCTCCGCCGCTTCCGGGGTCGGGGCGGTCTTCTGTTCATCCACCAGCCGGGCGCAGAGGAGGCAGAGGGCGATCGCCCCTTCGCTCGTCGCCTTCTGCTGAAGCAGCATGCGCCGCACATCCGCATGCTCGATGATCGGGATCATCGGGGTCGCGGGGTCCTTGGCATCCGGGCGGCGGCCCTGGGTGCGGGTGCGGGCATACTCCGCCGAATAGCGGTAGCCGGCATAGCCCAGGGCGGCCGCCCCCAGGCCGACGCCGATCCGCGCCTCATTCATCATGTGGAACATGTAGGACAGACCGTGATGGGGCTGGCCCACCAGGAAGCCGCGGCACCGCCCCTCCTCCCCGAAGGACAGGATGGTGCTGGTGGTGCCGCGGTAGCCCATCTTGTGCAGCAGGCTGACCAGCTTCACGTCATTGTCCGGGCCGACGCTGCCGTCCTCCCCCACCTGGTGGCGGGGAACGATGAACAGGCTGATGCCCTTCACGCCCGCGGGCGCACCCTTGATCCGGGCCAGCACCATGTGGACGATCGTCTCCGACAGCTCATGCTCCCCGGCGCTGATCCACTGCTTGGTGCCGGTGATGGCGTAGGATCCATCCTCCAGCGGGGTGGCCGTGGTGCGGATATCGGCCAGGGAGGATCCGGCCTGCGGCTCCGACAGGGCCATGGTGCCGAAGAAGCGGCCGGTCAGCATCGGCGCCAGGAATCGCTGCTTCTGCGCCTCCGTCCCGAACGCCTCGATCAGGTTGGCGGCACCGATGGTCAGGAAGGGATAGGCGGCCGTGGCGACGTTCGCCGTCTGGAAGAAGGTGAAGGCCGCCTGCACCACGGTCCAAGGAAGCTGAAGCCCGCCCCGCTCCTCATCATGGTGGGCGGCCAGGAACCCTGCCTCCGCGAACGCCGCCACGGCCGGCTTCACCCCGGGATGCAGCACCACCCGCCCATCGGGCCCGCGGGCCGGTTCCTGCACATCGGCAGCATGGTTGTGGGGGGCGAACAGGGTATCGGCCAGGTGGGCGGCGGTGCGCAGCATCCCATCGATGCTGGCGCGGTCCAGATGGGCGAAGCGTGGCCGGGTCAGCAGCCCCTCCAGGTCCAGCAGGCCATCCAGCAGATAGCCGATCTCGGCCGGGTCCATACGGCTCATGGGCAGGTCCCTCCCTTAGTCCTGGTGTTCTTCTTGTCCCTTGATCAGGTAGACGGCGGCGGTGGGATTGTCGAGGGGCGGAATCGC